>NZ_CP102251.1:0-322461 GCF_025145285.1 Alistipes onderdonkii | reverse complement strand
GACGAGAAACTGCGCGGCGCCCAGATACCTTTTTATAATGTGGATGCCGAACAGGCCATCGCGCACGTCGCCCACCTCGAGGCCGAGAGCAGCCTGGTCATCCCTCAGGCGGGCGAGTGCGACCTTGCCATGTGTTACATGGGACGTGCCATGGGGGACGCCCTGCCGCCGGGGGCGGTGGTCTTGCTGAAGGCTGTCGACCGGGATGCAATTATTCCCGGGGGAGAATATGTGATTGTCAGCCGAAAAATTGTAACTTTGCGAATAGTTCGGCTCGCCGACGGGGAGGACAAACTCCGCCTGGTGGCCGGCGACCGGGAAAATTACGATGACATAATTCTGAATGTCAGTGATATAAGCTCGGTATATAAAGTTAAAGGCAAATTGATAATAAACAGTTGAGAATATGTTTTCAGGGATCGTGGAACGCATGGCGGAGGTCGTGGACATCCGTACCGACCGTCAGAATAAGGATTTTACGCTGCGCGCGGACTTTTGCCGCGAGTTGAAAATCGACCAGAGCATAGCACATAACGGCGTATGTTTGACAGTTGTGGACATCCGCGATGATACGTATACGGTCACGGCGATGAAGGAGACGCTCGACAGGAGCAACCTCGGCCTGCTGGCTGTGGGCGATCTGGTGAACCTCGAACGCTCGATGAAACCCGATGCGCTGCTCGACGGGCATATCGTCCAGGGGCATGTCGACCAGACGGCCGTATGCACGGCCCGCGAGGACGCCGACGGCAGCTGGTACTATACGTTCGCCTACGAACCGCAGGGCGGTGGGCTCTGTACCGTGGAGAAAGGGTCGGTGACGGTCAACGGCGTGAGCCTGACGGTCTGCGACTCGAAGGAGTCGTCGTTCCGCGTGGCGATCATTCCCTATACGTTCGAGCATACGAATTTCTGCCGCATCGGCGTGGGTTCGGTCGTGAACCTCGAATTCGACATCGTGGGCAAGTACATCGCCCGTCTCATGCAAAATTATACGAAGTAAGCCTTATGGTATACATCAAAACAAAAGAGGGCGCATCACTGTGGATCGCGCTCCTCGCAACGGCCATTGTGGCCGGGACGATGACGCTGCTCGATGCGGTGTGGTGGGTGACGCTGTGCGTCTGCGGCGCCGTCTTTGTCGTCGTGGCGCTCGTGGCGCTGTTCATCATCCGCAAGTATGTGGCTTACAAGCTCAAACCGATCTATTCCATCGTGCTTTCGCGCGACGTGCATACGCACGAGATTTTCTCCGAGCTGAAGGACAAGCACGTCGAGAATATCGGCGAGGAACTCACGGCGTGGGCGGATACGAACGACAAGGAGATCGCCCGCCTCAAGGAGACCGAGCAGTTCCGCAAACAGTACCTGGGCAACGTGGCGCACGAGCTCAAAACCCCGATCTTCAATATCCAGGGGTATATCTCGACACTGCTCGACGGAGGCCTGGAGGACGAGCTCATCAACCGCAAATACCTCGAGCGGGCCGAGAAGAGCATCGACCGCCTGATCAATATCGTCAACGACCTGGATACCATCTCCAAGCTGGAGAGCAACATGAACCGCCTCGAAATGGAGAAGTTCGACATCGTGGCGCTGACGAAGGAGATCGCCGAGCAGGCCGAGATGGAGGCCGACAAAAAAGGCATCCGGATTTCGATCAAGGGCGCCGACAACCTTCCCTCGCCGTTTTGGGTGCTGGCCGACAAACATTACATCGGTCAGGTCATCGTGAACCTCGTCATCAACTCGATCCGCTACGGGAAGGAGGGCGGTCTGACGCGCGTCCATTTCCGCGACATGCTCGACAAAATACTTGTCGAGGTGGAGGATAACGGATTGGGAATCAGTAAGGAGGATTTGCCCCGCGTCTTCGAGCGATTCTACCGTACCGACAAGGGGCGTTCGCGCGAGCAGGGCGGTACCGGCCTCGGACTGGCGATCGTGAAGCATATCATCGAAGCGCACGGCGAACGCATCAGCGTGCGCAGCGAACCCGGCGTGGGGAGCACCTTCTCGTTCACGCTCAAAAAAGTCAACCTGCAAGAACTGAATAAATGATACGACCGTTAAGCATCGTTTGGAATTTCGACCCGGTGTTCTTCTCCATCGGGTCGCTCGACATCCGCTATTACGGATTGATGTGGGCGCTGGCAATCCTGATCGGCGCCAAGTTTTTCGATAACTTCTGCAAGCGTGAGGGGCTTCCGCCGAAGGTCTCCGAGTCGATTTTTATATATGGTACGCTGGCGACGATCATCGGGGCGCGGCTGGGGCACTGCCTCTTCTACGACCCGATGGAATACCTCAGCAAGCCGTGGACGATCATCACGGGTTTCCGGGACGGCGGCATGGCCAGCCACGGCGCTGCCATCGGCCTCTTGATCGGCCTCTGGCTGTTCTCGCGCAAGAACAAGCTGCCCTATATCTGGTCGCTCGACCGCATCATGATCGCGGTGGGCATCGGCGGTGCCGTCGTCCGGCTGGGCAACCTGTTCAATTCGGAGATCTTCGGCATGGCCACGACCCTGCCGTGGGGCTTCGAATTCGTCCGCTCGGCCAAGTGGGTGAACGAGTTCGCCCCCGCGGCGGTACACCCGACCCAGATTTACGAGGCGCTTTGCTACCTGATCACCTTCGGCATCCTTTGCTGGCTCTATTATGCGAAGGACATCGCGCGGCGCCGTCCGGGCATCCTGTTCGGCATCGGGCTGCTCGGGATTTTCCTGACGCGCTTCTTCATCGAGTTCATCAAGACCGAGCAGGAGGCGTTCGAACAGGGATGGGTGCTCGATATGGGGCAATGGCTGAGCATTCCGTTTATCGTGCTGGGTATTTACATGATTTACCGGGGGCTGTCCGAGCCCGAAGTTACCCCCGCCCCGGTGCCGAAAGCCCCGGCAGCAACTCCAAAAAAGAAGAAACGATGAGCAATTACCCGATGGTCGATGAAGTGAACCGCCTTGTCGGCAACCTGCTTGCCGCCGGCAGCGGGGTGTTCCTGCCCGGCGTAGGGTCGCTCTTTGTCGAGCGGCGCGGTGCCAGGCGGCTTTCCAAACGCTCTGTCCAGCCTCCTTGCCGCGTGGTATCCTTCTCTTCGCAGCAGCAGGGGGTATCGCTTGCCGATGAACTGGCACGTACGCTGCACTGCGACGCTGCCGGAGCTCAGGATGTTTACGACCGCTGGCTTTCCCGCACGCGCGAGGGCGACGTGCTGACCATAGAGGGCGTCGGCGTGCTCAAATTCAAGAATTTTACGCTTGCACCCGCGTTCGACAGGCTGCTAAACCCGCAGGGGCACGAGCCCGTGCGGATCAAGCCTGCCCGCCGGTTGGACTGGGCGCTGTGGGTCGGCATCGCGGCGATCGTGATTGCGGCGGGTTTCGGCGGCGCCGAATTCCTGCGCATCAATTCTTCCGATATTCCGGAACCCGGTGCGGCCGCCGAAGTTGCGCGCACCTTGCCCGCCGCGGATGCGGGGATTCCTGCCGATTCGTCCGCGACGGCCGGTGTGACGGACGACGGGACTGCGACGGCAGTTGCGGGAACGAAGGCTGCGGAACCCGACGTTGCCGGGAGCAGTGCTGCGGGTGCGGCCGGGACGGCGGACAGCGCCGGTGACCGTGCGGATGCCAAACCTGCCGGACTGCGTCCCGGGTCGGCGCCACGGGTCTCCACGGAGCCTGCATCGCTCGTTTCGGGACACCGGTATGTCGTGTTGGGGGTTTTCAGTACGCCGGAAAATGCGGCCCGTGCCGCCGCGGATGCCGAAGCCAGGGATGCATCGGTACGCTGCGGGGTCTACCGTTTCGGCAATAAATTCATGGTTTCACCTTTCGAGGCGCCCGATGCGGAGGCATGTACGTTGTTCATCCGTAATTATAGCGACCGTTTCCCCGGGCTGTGGACTTACACTGCCCGTTGATGCGTCTTTCCGAGCTGATAATCCGTTTCATCGACTGGTTCTACCGCCGGCCTGTTTCTGCGTTATTGCCGCGCCAGACGTTCCGTTATGCCGTATGCGGCGGCGCGAACGTGGTTTTCGGCTGGGGATGCTATTTCCTGCTCTATAATTTCGTGCTCGACAAGGAGCTGCTCGACCTCGGTTTCATCGCGGTTTCCCCGCATGTCGCGGCGATGCTGATCGTTTTTCCGCTGACCTTCTTCACGGGGTTCTGGCTGAACCGCCATGTGGCGTTCCGCCGTTCGCCGCTTGCCACGGGGACGCAGCTTTTCCGCTACCTCCTCTCCGTCGCCGGCTCGGTGGTGGTCAATTATCTCTTCCTGAAATTCTTCGTCGAGTTGTGCGGGTTTTGGGCGACGCCTTCGCAAATGATGGCCTCGCTGGGGACGATGGTGTACAGCTACCTGGCCGCCAAGTATTTCACCTTCCGCAACGCCGTCCGCGAATAACCGCGGGGCCGGGCGTGTCAGCCTTTCCGGTTCTCCTCCTTGAGTTTCTGCAGTTCGTACATCCTGTCGCGGAATTTCGCGGCGGCGAGGAAGTCGAGCGATTTGGCCGCACGTTCCATGTCCTCGCGCGCCTTGTCGATCAGCGTGTCGATGTTCTCGCTTGCGACATAGGTCTTTTGTACGTCCGCGGCGGCCATGTAGTGGTCTTCGGCGAGCGGGTAGGCCGCCGCTATCTCCGGGACGTCGGTGCGCGCGGACAGCAGGGTGCTTTGCCCCGTGCCGCTTTTCTGCGCCCGGCGCGGCAGCATGCCGTGCTCCATGTTGTAGCGCACCTGTTTCTCGCGCCGGCGGTTGCTTTGCTCGATGGCGAAGCGCATGGAGTCGGTGCAGGTGTCGGCATAGAGGATCACGTTGCCCTGCGAATGGCGAGCGGCACGTCCCGCGATCTGCGTCAGCGACCGCACGTTGCGCAGGAAGCCCTCCTTGTCGGCGTCGAGGATCGCCACCAGCGCCACTTCGGGCAGGTCGAGGCCTTCGCGCAGCAGGTTCACGCCCACCAGCACGTCGAACATTCCGGCCCGCAGGTCTTCCAGAATCTGGATGCGTTCCAGCGTATCCACGTCCGAGTGGATGTAACGGTTGCGCACGCCCACCCGGTCGAAATATTTCGAAAGTTCCTCGGCCATGCGTTTGGTGATGGTCGTCACGAGCACCTTGTCATCGTCTTTCACGCGCTTGTCGATCTCCTCCAGCAGGTCGTCGATCTGGTTGGCCGTGACGCGCACCTCGAGCGGCGGGTCGACCAGCCCCGTGGGGCGGATCAGCTGTTCGACGATCACGCCTTCGCTCTTCATCAGTTCGTAGTCGGCGGGCGTGGCGCTCACGTAGATCGACGTGCCCTGCAACTGCTCGAACTCGGCGAAGGTCACCGGACGGTTGTCCTTGGCCGCCGGGAGTCGGAATCCGTACTCCACGAGGTTTTCCTTGCGGGCGCGGTCGCCGCCGTACATGGCATGTACCTGCGGCAGCGTGACGTGGCTTTCGTCTACGACGAGCATGTAATCCTTCGGGAAATAGTCAATCAGGCAGAAAGGGCGCGTGCCCTCGGCGCGGCCGTCGAAATAACGCGAGTAGTTCTCGATGCCGGGGCAGTACCCCAGCTCCTTGATCATCTCGACGTCGTATTCCACGCGCTGTTTGATACGCTGCGCCTCCGTCGTGCGTCCGGCACGCTCGAAGAATTCGATCTGCCTACCCAGATCCAGGTATATCTGTTGTACGGCGCAGTTGATGCGCTCCTTGGTGGTTACGAAGAGGCTCGTGGGGTAGAGCGTCAGGTTGTCGAGCGTGTGGATACGCTGCCCCGTCGCGGGGTCGATGGTCTGGATGGCCTCGACCTCGTTGTCGTAGAACATTACGCGGAAGCACTGGCTGCCGAACTCGCCGAAGGCCGCCATGATGTCCACCGTGTCGCCGTTGACGCGAAACGTCGCCGGTTCCAGGTCGCGTTCGGTGCGGGTGTAGAGCGCTTCGACCAGCTTGTAGAGGAAATGCTTGTAGCTGACGACCTGCCCGACCCGGATGTTGATGGCCGTGGCATGGAAATCCGCCGGGTTGCCTGCGCCGTAGAGGCACGATACGCTCGATACGACGATCACGTCGCGGCGCCCCGACAGCAGCGTGGCTACGGTGCGCAGGCGCAGTTTCTCGATCTCGGCGTTGATCGAAAGGTCTTTTTCGATGAAGGTGTCCGTCGAGGGAAGGTAGGCCTCCGGCTGGTAATAGTCGTAGTAGGAGACGAAATACTCCACGGCGTTCTCCGGGAAGAAATTGCGGAACTCGCCGTAAAGCTGCGCCGCGAGCGTCTTGTTGTGGCTCAGGACGAGCGTCGGGCGGTTCAGCTGCGCGATGACGTTGGCCACGGTGAAGGTCTTTCCCGAGCCTGTCACCCCCAGCAGGGTGTTATGTTTGGAGCCGTGCCGGATCGAGCCGACGAGCTGTGCGATCGCTTCCGGCTGGTCGCCCATCGGGGCGTAATCCGATACCAACTTGAAATCCATGGTGCAAAAGTAGGTAAAAAAAACGGTATGGTGAAATGCCGCCCCGGTTTGGCCGGGGATGGTGCGTCTGTTTCGGAAACGTACCGGGGACAGTTAAAATTGTCCCGCCACGCCATATCTTCGGTAATTCGGTAATATTGTATATCTTTGTGCCGGTAAATCGTCTTAACGTATGAAGCTATTTAAAAGCGAAGGCTGGAAGTCGTTCTGGCCCAATTTTCTGGCCGTGATCCTGGGTATCGTCATCACGTTCGGGGGCGAGCGGCTTATTACGAACTACCAGAAACGGCAGGATGCCCGGGAGATCGTCGGACTGTTCAAGATCGACGTGGAGCGGCATCTCAAAATTTCGGAGGGGCTGCTCGATGATTATACGGCGGGGATGAGTGCCCTGCGGAAATGTGCCGTCGCATACGCCAGGAAGGAATTGGCGGAAATCCCCGAAGATACGCTTCGTTATGCCCTGGGCATGTTCTTCTCCGTGCGCGGGGATGTTTATTCGCCCGTCGGGATGAAGATACTCGAAGTTTCGGGGGCGCTGAGCGCGGTGCATGAACCCGAAGTCGTCGAATCGGTCACTAAAATCGGCAATGTCATCACGACCTTCTGGCGGCAGCAGGACAAGATGGTAGCCAATGTCATAGGGGCGAAACAGCACCTGTACGAGAGCGGCAGGCTCGACTGGAGTTACCGGGGAACTTCGCCGCACGAAAGGCTGGAATACCGCTTCCGCCGCCTGATGGAGGACACGCTTTGCGCGGGGCTCATAACCCGCGGCTCGATTCCCGCCTACCTGATGATGTTCCGCGATATGAACGATAACATACGTGCCGAACTGGACATCATCCGCAATGCCGGGTACTGACCCTCTCCGCCGGGCAAAATCTTTTTGCACCCCGCCAAGGGTTGGGGAATTATTGCTATCTTTGCAGACATGATCGACAGGGAAACAGTAGACCGCATTTATGCAGCCGCCAATATCGTGGATATTATCGGCGAGTACGTCACGCTCAAGCGCAAGGGCGTGAACTACCAGGCCTGCTGCCCGTTCCACAACGAGAAAACCCCGTCGTTCGTCGTGTCGCCCTCGAAGGGGGTATATAAATGCTTCGGCTGCGGCAAAGGCGGCAATGCCGTCACGTTCCTGATGGAGCACGAGAACATCACCTATCCCGAAGCCCTGAAGATGGTGGCCAAACGCTATGGCATCGAAGTCAAGGAGAAGGAGATGTCCGAGGAAGAGGTACGCCGCAACGACGACCGCGAGTCGATGTTCGCACTCAACGGCTGGGCGGCCGATTATTTTGCCAACTACCTCCATCACGAGACCGAGGGGATGAGCGTGGGCATGGCTTACTTCCGCCAGAAACGCGGCATGACCGACGCCACGATCAAGAAGTTCGGCCTCGGGTTCTGCCCCGCGCGCGGCGACCGGATGTCGAAGGATGCGCTGGCGGCGGGATATAAAAAGGAGTTCCTCGTCTCTACCGGCCTTTCGCTCGAACGCGAGAGCGACGGTTCGCTCTACGACCGGTTCCGCGACCGGGTGATTTTCCCCGTACATAACATTTCGGGGCGCGTCGTCGCTTTCGGCGGCCGTACGCTGCGCACCGACAAGGCCGTTGCCAAATACCAGAATTCGCCCGAGAGCGAGATATACAGCAAGAAACGTGAGCTGTACGGCCTCTATTTCGCCAAGAAGGCGATCCAGCAGCTCGATTTCGCCATCATGGTCGAAGGCTATACCGATGTCATTTCGATGCACCAGGCGGGTGTCGAGAACGTCGTGTCGTCGTCCGGGACATCGCTCACGACCGAGCAGATACGCCTGCTGAACCGTTTTACGAAAAACATCACGGTCATTTACGACGGAGACTCGGCGGGTATCCATGCTTCGCTGCGCGGGATCGACATGATCCTCCGGGAGGGGATGAACGTGCGCGTGGTGCTGCTGCCCGAACCCGAGGATCCCGACTCCTTCGCCCGGGCGCACACTGCGGCCGAGGTGCAGGAATATATCCGGGCCAACGAACAGGATTTCCTGGCCTTCAAAGCAAAATTGCTGTTGGAGGCCGCCCAGGGCGACCCGATCCGGAAGGCGGCGCTGATCGCCGACATGGTGCAGTCGATCGCACAGATTCCCGATCCGATCCAGCGGTCGGTCTACATCAAGGAGTGCGCGCGGATCATGGACATCGACGAGAACATTCTGATCTCGGAGGTGGCGCGCAAGCGCATGGCGACGACCGGCGACCGCGAGGCCGACGAGTTCGTACGCCGCCAGACGGCATTGCGGCATGCGGAGGCTTCGCAGCCCGAGGTGGAATTCGTGAAGCAGGTTGAGGCCGGGAGCAGCAGCGAGGCGCTCGAACGCGAATTGGTGAAATACCTGCTCAAATACGGCCATTGTTCGTTCGAATTCAAGGAGGGGCGCACGATGGTGCCCTGCAACGTCGCGGAGGTGATCTTCCTGGAGCTGGACAGCGACGGGCTCGCGTTCCGCAATCCGTTATACAACAGTATTTTGGCTACTTACCGTGAGCAGTGGAAGATTCTCGGTACAGGGGTGGAAGTTCCGGCGCACTTTTTCCTGAACCATCCCGACCCGGAGGTGTGCAACGCCTCGGTGGACATCCTTACGTCGGACGACAATTACGTGGCCAGCCAGCTGTGGCGGCGCAAGGACATCCATGTCGAGAGCGATGCCGAGATGCTGGCCGTAGGGGTGCCGAAGGCCGTGACGCTCTACAAGTCGAAGGTGATCGAAAGCTATATCAAGGAGTGGCAGGCCAAACTCGCGGACGAGAGCCTGACGGACGAGCAGGTCGGCGAGGTGATCCAGCGGCTGGCCGGGTTCAACAAGGTGAAAGTGACGATTGCAAAGAAATTGCAGCGGTTGATATTATGACCCGCGCCCGGCGGAGTGCCGGGCGGGGATATGCCGGGGTTTGAATATTAAAAGAAAAAAGGGGCGGGTCTCGGGTCGTACACGTATCACTACGCATACCGTGTGCAAACAGAAAATAAACAGAAAGATGTGTAAAACATATCAAAGATAAAAGAATTAGTTACCTTGACCGATTCCCACCCCTGCGAATAAATAGGCAATTATTGTGCCGATTCCGAATATATGAGTGAACAGAAAAAGATAAATATCCGTAACAAGCGCGCGACGTTCGACTATGAGATTCTGGAAGAGTACGTTGCGGGCATCGTGCTCGTCGGTACCGAGATCAAGTCCATCCGTGCGGGCAAGGCTTCGCTGACCGATTCGTTCTGTTATTTCGACAAGGGCGAGCTGTGGATACGGGGTGTCAACATCGCCGAATACGGGTGGGGCACCTGCAACAACCATGCGCCGCGCCGCGACCGGAAACTGCTGCTCAACCGCCGCGAGCTGGACAAGCTCCAGCGAGCGGGGCAGGACAAGGGCCTCACGATCGTGGGGCTGCGCCTGTTCCTGAACGAGCGGGGGCTGGCGAAAGTCGTGGTCGGGCTTGCCCGGGGCCGGAAGACCTATGACAAGCGCGAATACCTGAAGGAAAACGATGCCAAGCGAGAGATCGACAAGGCGATGAAAAATTACAAACGATGATACGAGCTATTTTCCTCGATGTAGACGGTACGCTGATCAGTTTCAGAACCCATGAAATACCCGCCTCGGCACGCGATGCGCTGGTGCGGGCGCATGCGCAGGGCATCAGGCTCTTTATCGCTACGGGGCGTGCGGCGAACGACCTCGCTCCGCTCGAGGGGATTCCCTACGACGGCGTGGTGTCGCTCAACGGCGCCCGGTGTGTGGCTGCCGACGGACGTGTCGTAAGCCAGCACTTGATTCCGCGGGCCGATTTCGAACGCGCCATGGAACTCTCCTCGCAGATGGGATTCCCGCTGGCGCTGGAACTGGAGCGCGGCGTATTCGTCAACCGTGTGACGCCCGAGGTGGAACGGCTGGCGCATATGGTCGCGCATCCCGTGCCCGAGCAGACCGACCTCCGTGCGCTTTTCGACCGGAGCGAGTGCTGCCAGATGTGTTTCTATCTGGATACGGAGGCCGAACGGCGCGTCATGGCGCAGTTGCCCGGGCTTGCGGCGAGCCGGTGGTGCCCGATTTTCGCCGACATCAATGTCGCAGGCATCGACAAGGCCACGGGCATGAGGGAATTTATGTCCGCCTACGGGTACCGGGCTTCGGAAGTAGCGGCCTTCGGCGACGGCGGCAACGACGTGGCGATGCTGTCGGCCGCGGGGGTGGGGGTTGCCATGGGCAATGCCTGCGAGGAGGCGCTGAACGCTGCCGATTACGTGACCGCCCCGGTCGACGAGGACGGCATTGCCCGGGCGCTGGGGCATCTGGGTATTCTGGACGATTGAGTTTGAATTTATCGAAGATATGAGCTTGATTCTATGTGTCGAGACCGGTACGGACGTTTGTTCGGTCGGTATTGCAAAGGACGGGGAGCTGCTTTCGCTGCGCGAGAGCGACGAAGGGCGCGACCACGCCCGCAAGGTCGGCGTGTTCGTCGACGAGCTTTTGCGCGAAACGGGCATTGCGCCCGACGAACTGGATGCCGTGGCCGTGGGCAAGGGCCCCGGCTCCTATACGGGGCTGCGGATCGGCGTTTCGTTCGCCAAGGGGCTGTGCTACGGGGTGCGTAAGCCGCTGGTGGCCGTCGGGTCGCTCGATGCGCTGGCCGAAGTGGCGCTCGAAGATTACGAAGCCGGGATTCTTTCCGTCCCCGACTGGGAACATGCCTGCCTCTGCCCGATGGTCGATGCCCGCCGCATGGAGGTCTATGCGCAGGTATTCGATACGGCCGGAAAGCCCCTTAACGAGGTTTCGGCCGAGGTCGTCGACGGGGAGAGTTTTGCGCACTTCCGTTCGCAGGGGAGGCCGTTCGTGATCTTCGGCAGCGGGGCCCGCAAATGCGCCGGGATACTGCCCGACGCCGTGCTTGTCGAGGTAGCCCCTTCCGCACGCGGGCTTGCGCGGCTGGCCCAGCGTGCGCTCGATGCGGGATGCACGGAAGATATCGCCTATTTCGAACCTTTCTACCTGAAGGATTTTGTCGTTACGACGTCGAAGAAAAAGTTGTTTTGACGGTGTTTTTCATGCTGTGGCGTCCGGCATGGCCGTAAGACCCGGGGCTTTTCGGGGTTGCTGTACGGCGAACCCACAGAATCGGGGTTTCGGCGGGAGTGTATCGGTATGACGGAGGCGGAGTTGATAAAATGCCTGTCGGAGCGGTTTTATTCCGATTTTGCCGACACGGTGGCCCGGCGCGTGCGCGATGCGGATGCCGTGGGGTTGCTGTATGAGGTGGTGACCTCCCGCTACGAGGGGTTGCCGCGTGCCGTGAGGCACAAGGTGGCTTTCCGGGGTGCGTATGTGCTCGAAAAGATCTATTTCGACGCCCCGGATTCGTTCATGCCCTATGCCGGCCTGTTTTGCCGGACGGATTTCCCTGCCTGCGCCGATCCCAGCGCCCGGCGCCATTTCGCAAAGGTCATGGCCGACCTGCTGGGGCGTTTCACGCCCCAGGTGCGGGATCTGGAGCGGATTGCCGAGGCTGCCGCCCGGTGGGCGGTCGATCCGGGGGCGAAGGTCGCCGTGAAGATTTGGGCGGTCGAGGTGCTGAAGCATTGCCGGCAGCGTGTCGGCTGGGTTCAGGAGGTGTGGGACGACCTTGTGGAGACGATGGCGCACGACGCAACGCCGGGAATCGAAGTGCGGATGCGCAAAAGCTGGAAGGAATCCCGCAGGCCGTGAATCGGGTTTTGCGCACGACATGGGAAATCTCCTGCCGGGAAATGTAAAAGCCCGCCGATGTTCGGCGGGCTTTTACATATTATAGGGGGCTTTGCCCTCCCCGTGTTCCATGTTCCTCTGTGTTTCGGTTCCTACCGTTCCCGCGTTCCCGGATTCCTTTGTTCCGGCGTTCCTCTGTTTCTCGCTTCTCGTGTTCCCGGGCTGGTGCGCCGGGCAGTTCGGTTATTCTTCGCCTCCGGCTCCGGGAACCGGATTCCCGCCCCCGGCTTCGGTGGCGGGGATGCCTGGGAGGTCGTCCTCCCCGGCGGCTTCGAGCGTGCGCGCGGAGTGCTGTTTCTTGGTTTGCAGGCGTGCCGTCCTGCGCAGCCGTTCCCCGACGCGGATGATGTTATCGTTGCCCGTGCAGAGCCGTTTGTAGGCGTCGTCATAGGCGTCGCGTGCCTTGTCCAGCGCCGTGCCGACCCCTTCGAGCGAACCGGTGAAGGCCACCAGCTGTTCGTAGAGTTTCAGCCCGCATGCGGCGATGTCCCTGGTGTTCTTGTCCTGGTCGTTGTATTTCCACAGGTCGGCGACCAATTTGAGCAGGGCGAAAAGGTTCGTCGGCGACGAGATGATGACCTTCTTGTCGTAGGCGTCCGACCAGATGGCCGCGTCGTTCTGCAATGCGGCGAGGAAGGCCGGCTCGTTGGGGATGAACATGATGACGAAGTCGGGCGAGTTGAGCAGGCGCTGGTACTCCTTGCGTCCCAGTTCATTGACGTGCTGGCGGACGGAGGCCGTGTGGGCAGCGAGGTAGCGGCGGCGCTCCTCTTCGGTTTCGGCCGAGGTGTAGCCTACGAAAGCCGTGAGCGAAACTTTCGAGTCGATGACGATGTCTTTCTTCTCGGGCAGGTGCAGCACGACGTCGGGTCGCAGGTTGTGTCCCTCGGCGTCCTTGATGTTGTATTGCGTTTCGTAGTGGATGCCCTTGATGAGCGCCGAACTGTCCAGGATCGTTTCCAGCAGCATTTCGCCCCAGTCGCCCTGCACTTTCGAATTGCCTTTCAGTGCGTTCGTCAGGTTCGTGGTCTCGGTCGTGATGCGCCGGTTGAGTTCCATCAGGTTTTTCAGCTCGGCCTTCAGTTCGCCGCGCTGTGCCGTCTGGGTGGTGTAGATGTCCTCGACGCGCTTTCGGAATTCGGCGATGTTGTCGCGGAAGGGTTTGAGCAGCACGTCGAGCGATTCTTTGTTGGTCTCCTTGAAATGTTTGGACTGCTCGCCCAGTATCTCGGTCGCAAGGTTGCGGAACTGGGCCCGGAAGGTCTCCTCCAGTTTTTCGCGCTCGGCTTTTTCGGCCGCGCGATCCTCGGCGTTCTTCGCGCGCAGCGATGCGATCTCGGTCTGTGACGAGGCGCGGAGTGCCGCCAGTTCCGCTTCGGTGCGTGTCCGCTGCTCGGTCAGCGCCTGCACCTGTCCTTCGTAGCGCTGCCGCAGCTCTTTTTCCGCGGACAAGGCCTGTTCCGCGGCGGCCAGCCGGGCTTCGGCCACCGCCAGCCGCGAAGAGGCATCGCGCTCGCGGGCTTCGGAGGCTTGGTTATCAGCGGCAAGCCGTCGGGCGTCCCGGCGCCACAGTACGAGGAACAGTGCGACGGGCACTGCCAGGCTGCATGTAGTGGCCAATATGAAAAGGGTGGTAGGAGTCATCGTGTGTTTTTGTGTCTGTTTCCATGCAAAAATAGCAATTTATTCCCGGAAAAACATCCCGTCCCGGGACATGCGCGATAATTTAGCCCCGCAACGCAATTTTTACCCCCTATGTCGCAGGTTGTTCCGCAATTTTTTATAGCTTTGCTTGTTCCAAATACGGACTCAAATAATTCGAATATGAAAAAAACGCTACGATCCTTGAAGCTGGCCTGCCTTGCAGCGGTGTCCATGCTGGTTGTTTCCTGCGGCGGAGGTGCCGATTACCGCAACCTCCTGCCTGCCGATTCCTTTATGACGATGTCGGTCAATCCCGCTTCGCTTCTGCAGAAGAGCGATGCCGGCGACATCGGGCAGCATCCGCTCTTCATCCGGCTCAAGGCCGAGCTCGACAAAGCCGAGGGCATCACCGCCGAGGAGAAGGAATACCTGCTCGCCCTGCTGAAGAACCCCTGCGAATCGGGTGTCGACCTGAAAAAAGACCTGTTCTTCTTCATGTCGATGGATGGCGCGATGCAGTCCCCGAATGTCCGGGGCGGTATGCTGCTGCCCGTCGGCGACAAGGCGAAACTGGACGCCCTGCTTGCACGCATCGGCGAGAAAAGCGGCATTGCACCCCGGCACGAGGGCGGCATCTCGGTCATCGCATTGGGCGAGGACAGCTCCGTGAGCGGTTTGTGCGCCTACAACGATGTGGCTGTCATGCTCTATTTCGCGCAGGGGTCGCCGGAAAGCGCAATCGATGCCGTTAAGAAACTCTTTGCCCAGAAGTGCGGCGAGAGCCTGATGGGTGACAAGGTCGTTGCCGACCAGCTCTCCGAGAAGAACGACATCAACATGGTGATGGTCTATTCGGCGCTGGCGTCGATGCTGGACAGCAACCCGATGGTGGGTTCGATGCCGATGATGGATGCCCTCAAGGGTGCCACGCTGGCAAGTTCCGTCAATTTCGAGAAGGGCCGGATCGTTTGCGATGCCGCCATGTCGTACAAGGACAAGGAGAGCGAGCAGAAAATGATGGATTTTTACGCCTATGTGAAACCCCAGACGGGAGCCCTGTTGCGCTACGTGCCCCGGAATACGATCGGTGCGATGGCCTACGGCCTCGACGGCGAGAAGATGTATTCGGTGTTCTCCGCAATGCCCGGTTACGGTATGCTGATGGCCAACCCGATGGTCAAGCAGGTGATGGATGCCTTCAGCGGCGACTGCGTGATTTCGTTCTCGGGAATTACTCCCGACCGGTATCCCGTGGCATCGCTGCTGGCCCAGGTGAAGGATCCCGCCGTGTTGCAGACGATTGTCTCCAACCTCTCCGGCATGCCCATCCAGAAGGCGGGCGAAGGCGAGTATACGATCAGCATGGGCGGCGTCACGGTGATGTTCGGCGTGAAGGGCGACGTGCTCTACTGTACGACCGATGCGGTTGTGAAATCGGCGCTCGACGGTGCGGATATCGAATCGCTGGCTTCGATGAGCAAGATATTCAAGGGCCAGTCGGGAAGCTTCTACGTCGATTTCGAGGGTGTGAACGCGCTGACCGCACAGCTTGTCGACGGGAATGTCGCCCCGCAGGTCGAGGCCGCGCTCTCCGTGCTGGCCATGTTCGAAGACCTGGAAGCCTATGGTACGATGAAGGGCGGAACTGCCGTAGTCAATATGACGGACAAGGAGCAGAACTCCTTTAAGACCATCTGCGACAAAATCGGCGAGCTGATCCGCCTGTACGTGCCGGAGGCAAATCTGTAATAACCTCCGGGGTTTATGGGAAACGGCCGTCCGGGATTCGAACGGCCGTTTCCCTTGAAATAAAGAACGTATGGAATCGATAACTTTGCAACGGGTGCTGCCCTGCGTGTTCGCGGGGGAGGCAGCCCCGCGGGATTCGGGGGTCTGGTCGCAGGAGGTAACCTTCCGCAAGGGGGAGTACTGCCTGCTCGAGGCGGCTTCGGGGACGGGAAAAACTTCGCTGTGCCACTTCCTCTACGGCATCCGGGAGGATTACACGGGGAAGATACTCTTCGACGGGGTGGATTGCCGCGGCTTTTCCGCCGCGGCGTGGAGCGGCCTGCGCCGCAGGTCGCTGAGTATGCTTTTCCAGGATCTGCGTCTTTTCGGCGAATTGACCGTCGCGGAGAATATCGGCCTGAAAAACGAGCTCACGCATTTCAAGACGCAGGAGCAGATCGGGCGAATGCTCGAGGCTGCGGGTATCGCCGATAAACGGGATGCCCCGGTCGAAAAGCTCTCCTTCGGACAGCAGCAGCGCGTGGCCTTCATTCGCTGCATGTGCCAGCCGTTCGATTTCATCCTGCTCGACGAGCCCGTCAGCCACCTCGATGCCGCTAACGGGGAATTGCTCTCCGGGATGTTGCTGGAAGAGGCGCAGGCGCAGGGGGCGGGCATCGTCGTCACCTCGGTGGGCAGCCGGCTCGGGCTTCCCTACCATAAAACCCTTACGCTATGACGCTGCTTTGGAAATTGCTGCGCAGCCATCTGAGCGTCGCGCAGACCGTAGGTTTCGCCCTCGCCGGGGTCGTGGGCATGACCATCGTGCTCACCTCGGTGCAGGCTTACCGCGATGTCATGCCGGTCTTCGATGCCCCCGATTCGTTCATGCGGGGCGATTACCTGGTGCTTTCGAAACGGGTCGGCGCGCTCCAGACGATTGGGTTGGGGAGCAGCGACTTTACCCCCGGGGAGCTGGAGGAGTTGGGCGGACAGCCTTTCGTCCGGGATGTCGGGGCTTTCACGCCGGCGGACTACCGGGTGAAGGGTACGGTGGGCATGGGCGGCGTGCAGCTCTCGACCTACCTGTTTTTCGAGGCGGTGCCCGACCGCTTCCTCGATGTCGCCTCCAGGAAGTGGAAATACGAACCCGGCGACGGGGACATCCCCATCATCATCCCGCGCAATTACCTGAACCTCTACAATTACGGGTTTGCCAAGTCGCAGGGGCTGCCGCAGATTTCGGAGGGGATATTCCAGCGGGTTTCGCTCGGCATCGAGGTCGCCGGCAACGGGCGGACTGAACAGTTCCGGGGCCGTATCGTCGGGTTGTCGAACCGCCTCAATACGATCCTCGTTCCGGAGTCTTTCATCCGTTGGTCGAACGGGCGGTTCGGCCAGGGCGGGGAGAAACAGGCATCGCGGGTCATCGTCGAGACCGACCGTCCTGTGGATGCCGCGATTTCGGCTTACCTCGACGGCAAGGGCTATGAGGCCGAAGGCGACCGCCGTGACGACGGGAAGGCTGCCTATTTCTTGCAGCTTGCGGCCGGAGGACTCGGAGGGGTGGGGCTGGTGTTCAGCGTGATGTCTTTCTACATTCTGATGCTGAGCATTTTCCTGCTCTTGCAGAAGAACAGCGCGAAACTGGAGACCCTGCTTCTGCTGGGTTATGCACCGGGGCGTGTGGCACGGCCGTATTGGTTGCTGACCCTGTGGCTCAACCTGGGTGTCCTCGTCGTGGCCGTGGTGCTGTCGTGGCTGGTGCGTATGTGGTACCTGCCCGAACTGGCGGCATTGCAGGAGGGGTATGCCCCCTCCGGGGTCGGCGTTACATGGGTATGCGGCATAGGGCTTGCATTGCTGCTTTCGCTGTCCAACGGCATTGCGATACGCCGGAGGATCGACACCCTGAACCGGAAAAGATCCTGACCGGCAGCTCTTTCGGGACGGAATCCCCGGGAAGACCGTGCGACAGGGAACCGGCATTCGGAATCCCGAACTGCAACCCCGAACCCCAAAACCCGGGTTTGCGGGGACGGAATCCCGCTCCGAAGCGTGGGAAACTGCCTGGAAATGACTATATTTGTCGTAAGTAATATTCAAACCATGAACAGAATCGTAGCACCTTCGATGCTTTCGGCCGATTTCGGCCACCTGGAACGCGACACGCAGATGGTCGACCGCAGTGCGGCCGAGTGGGTACATATCGACGTGATGGACGGCGTGTTCGTCCCCAATATCTCCTTCGGGTTTCCGGTGCTGAAGGCCATCCGCAAGGTGACCGCAAAGTGCCTCGACGTGCACCTGATGATCGTCGAGCCGGAGCGTTACGTAGCGCGTTTCGCCGAGGCGGGCGCCGACATCGTGACCTTCCATTACGAAGCCACGTACGATCCCAGGGGGTGCATAGAAATGATCCGCAAGGCCGGTGCGAAGGCCGGGGTGTCGATCAAGCCGGCGACTTCGGTCGAGGTGCTGCGCGATATCCTCCCGCTGGTCGACCTGGTGCTGGTGATGAGCGTCGAACCCGGTTTCGGCGGGCAGTCGTTCATCCCGGCTTCGACCGGGAAGATCCGGGCTCTGCGGGCCATGGCCCGGGAGTTGGGGTTGCAGACCATCATCGAGGTCGACGGCGGCATCTCGTCGCACAACTCCCGCGAGGTCTACGAGGCAGGGGCCGACGTGCTGGTTGCCGGGAATGCCGTTTTCGGCGCCGAAGACCCGCAGGCCGAGATCGTGCGGATGCTCAACGCCTGACCATTCGGCGCGCCGGATATTTCGGGGCGAAGCGGCCAGGGTTTTCAGGGATTCCGGACGTCTCGTGTTCCGGGTTTTGCCTGGGTGTCGCGCCCGTATTGCATTCCGCAGCGGCTTAGGGGACGATGTGCCGTCGGGTCTCGTCGTCCAGCAGGCGGCGCAGGTCGCGCAGCAGGTCGTCGTCGCGGAAATAGCCGGAGCCGTAGGTCAGGTTGAACGCGTAATCGAAATCGGCGGGATTGGCACCTTGGTTATGCTGGATGATGGTCTCGGCTTTGTCGAGGGCTTTCACCCACCGCGCCTCGGGCGTCTGGCATGCTTCGTATTCCTCCCATATCTTCCGGATTGCCGTTCCGGCCGCGGGCGGGAGCATGCGCGTCAGTTTGTCGATTGCGACCAGCTCCGAAGCCTCCTTGGTGCCGTCGGCCATCTGTGCCACGGCCGGGATATCCCCGTCGTACGCTTCGCCGAGGTCGTGGACGAGGCACATCAACAATACCCGTTGCATGTCCAGCCGGGGGCGTTCGCCGGTGAGGACGGCGGCCAGCAGGGCCAGCCGCCAAGAGTGCTCGGCCGTGCTTTCGTGCCTCCCGGTCGAGGTGTGTGCCGTGCGCAGGACGTCTTTCAGCCGTTCGGCCTCGCGGATGAACCGCAGGTAGCGTTCCAACTTCTCCATACTATAACAATGTTCGTTTCGGAGTCCAAAGATACGATATGTCGGATTAAATCACTAACTTTGCCGTGATTTTAGACAGACCATGATATCTCTTGACAATCTTACTGTAAGTTACGGGGGCTGGACGCTCTTCGACAACATATCGTTCCTGATAAACCCCAAAGACCGCATCGGCCTCGTCGGCCGGAACGGGGCGGGCAAAACCACGCTGCTGCGCATCATTACGGGCGAGCAGCAACCGACCTCGGGCAGCGTGACCCTGAACGGCGACTGTACGATCGGCTACCTGCCGCAGACCATGCGTGTGGCCGATACGACGACGCTCGTCGAGGAGACCGCCAAGGCGTTCGAGGAGGTGCTGCGCCTCGAGGCCGAGATCGAGCACCTGACGCGCGAGATCGCGGAGCGTACCGACTACGAAAGCGACGGTTATGCGCAGCTGTTGCACCGCCTGAACGATGCGCAGGATCACTACCATATCCTCGGCGGCGAGACCCGCGATGCGGATATCGAAAAGACGCTGCTGGGGCTCGGGTTCAAACGCGAGGATTTCGGACGTCCGACGAGCGAATTCTCGGGCGGCTGGCGCATGCGTATCGAGCTGGCGAAACTGCTGTTGCGCCGTCCCTCGATCTTCCTGCTCGATGAGCCGACGAACCACCTCGACATCGAGTCGATCCAGTGGCTCGAGGATTACCTGAAGAATTACAGCGGCGCCGTGCTGCTGATTTCGCACGACCGCGCTTTCCTCGACAACGTCACCAACCGCACGGTCGAGCTTTCGCTGGGCAAAGCGACCGATTACAAGGTTTCCTATTCGAAATATGTCGTGCTGCGCGCCGAACGCCGGGCACAGCAGATGGCTGCCTATGAAAACCAGCAGCGCATGATCGAAAAGACCGAGGAATTCATCGAGAAGTTCCGCTACAAACCCACCAAGTCGAACCAGGTGCAGTCGCGCATCAAGCAACTCGAACGCCTCGAACGGCTCGAGGTCGAGGAGGAAGACTTGGCGACGCTCAATATCAAGTTCCCGCCCGCACCCCGCTCGGGACAGATCGTGGCCGAGATCAACGAAGCCGGGATGTCGTTCGGGGCGAAGCATGTCTTCAGCGGCGCGAATTTCATCATCGGAAAGGGCGACAAGATCGCCCTCGTCGGCCGTAACGGCGAAGGCAAGACCACGCTGGCGCGTATGCTCGTCGGGCAGCTGACGCCGACCGAAGGTTCGGTGCGGCTCGGTGCCAACGTCAATATCGGCTACTATGCCCAGAACCAGGACGACCTGATGGACGGCGAATTCACCGTCTACGATACGCTCGACCGCGTGGCCGTGGGGGACATCCGTACCCGCCTGCGCGATATCCTCGGGGCGTTCCTGTTCCGCGGCGAGGATATCGACAAAAAGGTCAAGGTGCTTTCGGGCGGCGAGCGGGCACGTCTGGCCATGGCCCGCATGATGCTCGAACCGCGCAACCTGCTGGTACTGGACGAGCCGACCAACCACATGGACATGCGTTCGAAGGACATCCTCAAGAATGCCATCATGAAGTACGACGGCACGGTCGTCGTCGTGTCGCACGACCGCGAATTCCTCGACGGCATGGTGCAGAAGGTCTACGAGTTCCGCGACGGCGGGGTGAAGGAGTATCTCGGAGGGATCTACTATTTCCTCGAAAAGCGGAAGCTGGAGTCGCTCCGGGAGATCGAACGCAGGGAGGCCCCGCAGAAACCCGCCGTGCAGGCAGCCCCGAACCCCGGGGCCGCCGTTTCTGGCAAACTCACCTACGAGCAGCGCAAGGAGCAGGAGAAACAGCTGCGCAAGCTGCGCCGGGCGGTCGAGGGAATCGAGGCGGAACTTGCCGCGATCGAAAAACAGATCGCCGCCTACGATGCGAAATTCGCTGTGGCGACCACCTACGACGAAGCCGACTACAAGGCCTACAACGACCTGAAAGCCCGTTACGACCACCAGATGCACGAGTGGGAGAAGGCATCGTACGAACTCGAATTAACCGAGGAACAGTGATTTCCGGGAAACCCGGCTGAACCTTGTGCCGCCCGCCCCGGGGCAAATGAAAAATAAGCTGCTATGGACAACATTATTTTCGGGATACGTCCCGTGGCCGAAGCCATCGAGGCTGGACGCCAGATCGAGAAACTTTACATCCGCAAAGGTGCCGAAGGACAGCTGATGACGGAGCTGAAAGACCTCTGCATCCGTCACCGCGTGCGGATGCAGGAGGTGCCGGTCGAAAAGCTCAACCGCCTCACGCGCGGCAACCACCAGGGCGTCGTGGCGCAGATTTCGGCCATCGAATATGTCGAGTTGGCCGACATCCTGGAACGGGTGCCCGAGGACGAGACGCCGCTGGTGGTGATCTTCGACGGGGTGACCGACGTCCGCAATTTCGGCGCCATCGCCCGCTCGGCCGAGTGCGCCGGGGCGCACGGCCTGGTGACGCCGCTGAAGAACTCGGCCCCCGTGAATGCCGAGGCGATCCGCTCGTCGGCCGGGGCGCTGACGACGATCCCGGTCTGCCGCGTGGGGTCGATCCGCAATACGATCAAGCAGCTCCAGACCGAAGGGTTTCAGATCGTCGCCGCGACCGAGAAGAGCCGCAAACTGCTCTACGATGCCGATTTCCGCAAGCCTACGGCCCTGGTGATGGGCGCCGAGGATACGGGCATCTCGAAGGAGGTCCTCAAACTCTGCGACGAACAGCTGGCAATCCCCCTGATCGGGCATATCGAATCGCTGAACGTCTCGGCCGCAGCGGCCGTGATGCTTTTCGAGGTCGTGCGCCAGCGTATCGGACAATAAACGAAAACCATGAAAGCGAAACTCGGACATTACGTGCAGTGGCTTCGGGAGGGGTTCCTGCAAATGCTGCGCCTGCACCCTGTGGAGGCGGGATTGATTGCCCTCGGATGTATCGGCTGCCTCGTCGCCTACGAGACGGACAGCGACGACACCCTGGTCAGGCTGGCGCTCGTGCCGCTGGCCTTCGCTGTTGC
This sequence comes from Alistipes onderdonkii, assembly GCF_025145285.1. Lineage (NCBI taxonomy): Bacteria > Pseudomonadati > Bacteroidota > Bacteroidia > Bacteroidales > Rikenellaceae > Alistipes > Alistipes onderdonkii. Next base: position 300,353 of record NZ_CP102251.1, on the reverse strand, counting down.
GCTGGCCTTCAATAACCTTGCGGGGCTGGGGCCGTGGCGGAAAGTCTACTGGGTATGCTGGGCGCCTTTCGTGCCGTTCGCGCTCTGGGGAGGTCTGGAAGAGTGGCTCGCCAGCGAGCCGTCGTTCATCACCTTCGGCATCCTGGCGCCCTTGGCGCTGCTGCTCTGTCGCCGTGCCGTGTGCAACAAGCGGTTCGTCGACGACATCATGGTGTGGCTGCGTTCGGGCATCCTCGCTGCGCTCTTCGCCAATGTAGCGCTGGGGTTGTTCTCCGCTATCCTCTTCTCCACGACCTATATCTTCGGGCTCGAAGGGAGTTGGATCGAGCATGTCTGGATCTATGCGCTGATCCTTTTCGAGACCTTCGCCGGCCCGGTGCTTTTCCTGATGATGTACGACCGTTGGGCCGGTGCCGAATGCCGCGGCACTCGCATCCTCGACGTATTGCTGAACTATATCGTGACGCCCGCACTGCTGATCTACACCGCCATACTCTGCCTTTACATGGTCAAGATCCTCGTTACGTGGTCTTTGCCCGAGGGCGGGGTGGCCTATCTGGTATTCGGGTTCACACTGCTGGCTATTGCGGTCAAGGCATTGCAGCCGTTGTTGCAGAAACGCATGTACGACTGGTTCTTCGACCGTTTCAGCCTGGTGTCGTTGCCTACGCAGCTGCTGTTCTGGATCGGCGTCCTGCGTCGTACGAACGAATACGGGCTTACCGAACCGCGCGTATACCTGCTTGTCTGCGGCGGGCTGATGACGCTCTGCGTGCTGTTGTTCCTCTCGCGCCGTACCGGGCGCTACCTGTACGTCGGCCTGGCGGGGTTCGTCTGCTTTGCGGCTCTGGCCTACCTGCCTGTGCTCGAACCGCAACGCATAGCGACCGGCTCGCAGGTGCGCCGTGCCGTCCGTGTGGCAAAACAGCTTAACATGCTCGACGGCGAGGGCCGGCTGCAACTGGACGCCTTTGTCCCCGACACCCTGCTGCGCCGGGATTACCGCCGCCTTTACGAGGCGCTCGACTACGTTGCCGACCATGATACGCTGGCCTTCGCCCGGTTCGGGGTGGAGCTCGGCAAAGTCCGCGAGGCAGTGCCGGATGTGTTCCGCGATTATGTGGTCTACGGCTACGATTACCGTACCGATGACAACTGGGTGTCGGTGTACCCGGACGGTGTGCGACGCATCGACCTTGCCCCAGGGTATCGGGTGCTGTATGCCAACCTTTCGTACAATCGTTATGACCAGGGCCGTATCCCGTATTACCGATTCGAGGATGATACGCTGCGGATCGACTTCGGCACGGATCGCCCCGAATTCGTAATTTCCGCACCCGCCCTGTTGCAGCGGCAACTGCGGCGTGCGGGCAAGGGGGATTATCCCCTGCCCTCTGAGCTGGAGAACGCTGCCAATGGACTCCTGACCTATTCGGATGAAGAGTTGTTGATCCTTTTTTTCAGTATGAGCATCGAACGGCGGGATTCTGCGCTTCGCCTCGACGATGTGGATATCTCGGCCATTATGGCCCGTTAGGCATGATTACGACCGTCGAACATCCCCGGCTGGGTGAGGTCGTCCTCTCCCAGTCGCGCCGCGCACGCCGTATTTCGATCAGCGTGCGCGGGACGGGGTGTGTCCGCCTGTCGTTTCCTTGCGGGGTTTCCGCACGGCGAGCGATGGAGTTTCTCGAGTGCAAAGCCGGATGGGTCGAGGCGGCCCGGGCACGGCTTGCGCAGCGGCGTGCGGCACTCCCGCCGCAGTTGCCGCCTGCCGCGGAAAAAGCCCGCGTCGAAGAGCTGCGGCGCGCCGCCAAAGCCGACCTGCCCGACCGTATCGGTCGGCTCTCCCGCATCACGGGGCTGAAGTACAACAAGCTGACGATCCGTGCCTCGCGTACGAAGTGGGGGAGCTGTACCGGGACGAACAACATTTCGCTGAGCCTTTTCCTGATGACGCTTCCGGAGCATTTGCGCGATTTCGTCATTGTCCACGAGTTGTGCCATACCGTTCACCACGACCATTCCCCGAAGTTCCATGCGTTGGTCGACCGGCTGGTCGGGGGCAATGAAAAAGCCCTTAACCGGGAGTTAAAGGCTTTTTCGATTCGGGGCTGACGCCCCACCCAAACATAACAATCCTATAAAAGGAACCCCTCGCTCCGCAGCGGCCGTCCGAGCCGCCGTGAAGCCTTGCTATTTCCGTTGTTTAACCAGATATTGTTCTTCCCGGTAGGTGAAACTGATGAAGAGGAAGGCCAGTGCGCACGCCGCGAGCAGCATGATGAATCCCCAGTCCCAGCCCAGGTGCTGTACGATCGAACCCATGGCGATGTTGGCGAGGATGGCCGTGCCGAAGAAGTATCCGAAGAATCCGGTCAGTCCGGCGGCTGTCCCGGCGGCCTTCTTGGGTGCGAGGTCGAGGGCCTGTACGCCGATCAGCATCACGGGGCCGTAGATCAGGAATCCGATGGCGATCAGCGATATGTTATCCAGCAGTACGTTGTCCATGTTTTTCCAGTAGATCACGATGAAGACCGCGACGAGTGCCATGTAGATCATGGTCGTGATGGCCCGGCGTCCTTTGAAGACCTTGTCCGACAACCATCCGCAGATGATCGTGCCGGGGATGGCTGCCCATTCGTATGCCGAGTAGGCCCAGCCCACATCCTTGATGTCATAACCCTTGATGTCCTTCAGGTAGGTCGGCGCCCAGTCCAGTACGCCGTAACGCACCAGGTACACGAACGCATTGGCGAAGGCGATATACCAGAGTATCTTGTTGTTGAGTACGTATTTGAAGAAGATTTCCTTCGTCGTAAGCTCCTGCTCCGACTTCTCGCTGTAATTTTTCGGGTAGTCGTTGCGGTATTTCTCGATGGGCGGGAGCCCGGTCGACTGGGGCGTGTCGCGGATCAGCAGGAATGCAAGCATCGCGACCACGATGGCCACCACGGCGGGGAACCAGAACGTACCGATCTGCCACGACCCGAACCACAACAGTCCGTAGGCCGCCATCGGGCCGATCATGCCGCCGCCGACGTTGTGGGCCACGTTCCAGATCGACATCTTCGTGCCGCGTTCGTTCTGCGAGAACCAGTGGGTCATGACGCGTCCGCACGGGGGCCAGCCCATACCCTGGAACCAGCCGATGAGGAACTGCGTGATGAACATCATGATGATCGACGAGATACCGGCCGATGTCCCGAGGAACATCGTCACCAGCGCCGACAACACCAGTCCCAGCGGCAGGAAGACACGGGCGTTGCTGCGGTCGGAAACGCCGCCCATCAGGAACTTCGAAAGCCCGTAGGCAATGGCGTTCGCCGAAAGCGCGATGCCCAGGTCACCCTTGTCGAAACCCATTTCGACAAGGTGGGGCATGGCCAGCGTGAAATTCTTGCGGACAAGGTAGTAACCGGCATATCCGATGAAGATGCCGATGAATACCTGCAACCGCAGCCGCTTGTACTCTTTGTCTATTTTTTCCGCAGCGACGGGCGGCTTGTGTTTAGGGGGTCGTAGTATTTTCCACATGGTTCAGCGATCAGTTTTGTTCAAAGATATACGTTTTCGCCAAATCCGTGAAATCCTTTACCTGTGTATCGACCCAGGCCTGGTCGTGTCCCAGTTCTCTGGCCATCATCGCGGCTACCTTCGGCGCCGCCGCGATGGCTTCGCGGGCATCGACGAAGAGCAGGCGCACACGGCGCGAAAGCACGTCCTCGACCGTCATGGCCATCTCCTCGCGTACGGCCCACAGCACTTCAGCATAGGTATAGCCGTATTTGGGTGAGAGTTTCTCGCCCAGCTCGGGCTGCTGCTTGATAAGGTCGAGTATCTTGGGCTCGTCGCTGCCGTAGACGTACATGTGATCCGCCAGGTTGGGGTTCTTGCGGTAGCCGTGGATACGCAGTTTCTTGGTCACGCACTTGCGGACGGGCAACTTGGCGACCTCGATCGCCTTGTCCACCGTATCTTCGGCCATCAGACGGTAGGACGTCCATTTGCCGCCCGTGATCGTCACCAGCCCGTTGTCCGAAACGATGATCTTGTGGCTGCGCGAAATTTCCTTGGTGTTTTTGCCCTCCTTTTTGGGCGCCGCCAGCGGACGCTGCCCTGCGAAGACCGAAAGGATGTCCTTGTAGGTCGGTGCGGGATTCATGTAGAGCCCTGCCGTGCCGAGGATGAAGTCGATCTCCTCCTTGAGCGGGCGCGGGTCTTCCTCGGCCTTGGGACGTACGATGTCCGTGGTGCCGACCACGACCTTGTCGTGCCAGGGCACGGCGAACAGCACGCGGCCGTCCGAGGTCTTGGGTACCATGATGGCGTAGTCGCTCTGCAGGAATTTCATGTCGAGCACCAGGTGCACGCCCTGGCTCGGGGTGACCATCTTGCGGTGCGTAGGGCTGTCCATGTGCATGATGTCGTCCACGAAGCACCCTGCGGCGTTCACCACGCTGCGGGCCTTGATTGTGTGCTCTTCGCCCGTGAGGTTGTCCACGAATTTCACGCCGGCCGCACGTCCCGCATCGTCGTGTACGATCCCCGTAACGCTCGCCTGGTTCACGACCGTGCCGCCGTTCTCGATGCATGTCTGTGCGAGGTTGATCGCCATGCGCGAGTCGTCGAACTGCCCGTCGTGGTATACGACGCCGCCCTTGAGCCCCTTTTCGACCGAAGTGGGGATGTATTTCATCACTTTCTTTGCCGAAATGAATTTCGATCGGCCGTAACCGAAGCCGAACGAGAGCATGTCGTAGAAGGTCAGACCGCAAAAATAGAGGAAATTATCCCAGTAACTGTAATTCGAGATCACGAATGCCTGGTCTTTGACCAGGTGCGGGGCGTTGGCTTTCATGCGGCCGCGTTCGCGCAGGGCTTCGAGTACCAGCATGACATCGCCTTTCTGCAGGTAGCGGACGCCGCCGTGCACGAGCTTCGTACTGCGGCTCGAGGTGCATTTGGCGAAGTCGGTCTTTTCGAGCAGCGCTACGCTCAGCCCGCGGGTCGCTGCGTCGACCGCCACGCCGAGGCCCGTGGCGCCTCCGCCTACCACTACGATATCCCAAACCTTGTCTTTCTCGGATAGTTTTTTGATCTGTGCAAGTCTTTCCATAAATACATGAATTTCGTTTCGCAACAAAATTACATATGATTTTTTGTATTTCAAAATAAAATATGTTTTATTTCATAATATTTCGTTTCGGAGCACAATATATTGCCGAAAAAAATATTTCTCCGGAAGGTTTCGATCTAATTTCGGATTATTTTCGTATCTTGCATTATAAAACCAAATTTTTAATCGACCTATGAATAAATCCGGCGAAGAGACTATTTTGAGCCTTCCGGAGCGTCATAACCGGATCCTGGCACTGTTGCAGCAGAACGGCTCCATATCCGTCGTGCAGCTGGCCGAGTTGTTCAAGGTTTCGGAGGTCACGATCCGCAAAGACCTCTCTTTCCTCGAACAACAGAAGAAACTCTACCGCACGCACGGCAGTGCGATCCTTATCAGCCCCTATATCAGCGACCGCCACGTCAACGAGAAGGAGAAGAAAAACGTGGCGGAGAAACGGGCTATCGGGGCCAAGGCCGCAAGCCTTGTCGCGCAGGACGATTCGATCATCATCGCATCGGGCACGACCATGGCCTTCCTCGCGCGCGAAATCAAGCCCGTCGGGCACCTGACGGTCATCACGGCGGCTGTTCCCGTGACATCGATCCTTTCGCAGGACACCAATGTCGACGTGATCCAGTTGGGGGGTATTACCCGCAGCAGTTCGGTGTCGGTCGTGGGGCCCTTTGCCGAACAGATGCTCGGCAACTTCAACTGCAGCAAACTGTTCGTCGGGGTCGATGGCATCGACCTCGAATTCGGGCTTACGACGACCAACATGCTCGAAGCGGCGCTGAACCGTGTGATGATGAACGCCGCGCAGAAGGTCATTGTACTGGCCGACAGTTCGAAATTCGGACGCCGCGGCTTCAGCAAGATCTGCGACCTGGAGGCTGTCGACCGCATCATCACCGACAATGGCATCCAGCCCCTTTACCTCGACCGGCTGCGCGAGCGCGGCATCGAGGTGATCGTCGTCGACGCATGACGTGCTGCCTGATGAAAACGGGCGGGCTGTGATCCACAGCCCGCCCGTCATATTTTGTCCCGGTATGTTTATTTCAGCAAAGCCTGCAACCGCTCGGGGTAATCCGTCGTGATGTAATCCACGCCCAGGTCGATGAAATAGCGCATGTCCTCTTCCTTGTCGACCGTCCATACGTTCACCTCCAGTCCCAGCTTTTTTGCCTGTTCCACCCATTCGGGGTGCTTGCGCAGCACGCGCATCGAGTAGTCGATGCCGGTCAGGCCGAGCCCCTTGATGCTGCGCGGGGAGAGGTCTCCGTTCAGGTAGAAGATACGCCCGTCGGGCAGCAGTTTCTTGAACGCCAGGCAGGCATTGATCGAGAAGGCGATGATGTCGGTGCGGTCGAGCAGGTTGTACTTGCGCAATGCCTTGACGATCTTCTCGGCCGCGAGGTCTTCGCGCCGAAGGTCGGAAAGCGATTTCATTTCCAGCACCAGCCGGGTGTCGGGTTTGGCAGCCACCAGGCGCAGATAGGCGTCCAGCGTCGGGATGTTCTCTCCGTTGGGAAGCACGATCGAGGTGATCTCCTTCAGCGTACCTTTCTCCATGTCGATTTCGGTACCCTTGTATATACGGTCGTGGTTTACGATCAGCTTGTCGTCGGCAGTCAGCCATACGTCCATTTCCGAGCCGAAGGCCCCGACCGAATCGGCTTTGGAGAACGAAGCAAGTGAGTTCTGCGCCGAATTGGGTGCCGTCCAGTAGCCGCGGTGCGCAATCACCTTGGGCTGAGCGAAGGCCGCGGCGGTTCCTGCGAAGAGCAGGGCGGCGGCGAAGATGAGCTTTTTTGTCATATCGTTTGAAATGTTGGTTGAGTGCTTATAAATCGAAACTTCAACAAAGTTAGTAAACATTTCCGGAATAACAAGCCCGGCGGGGCGCAAAAGGTGTTTTTTCAGGACGATGTCATCATACGGGAAGGGTTTGTGATTTTGAAACGAAACACGGAGCGGAACGATATGTACGATTTCCCGGCGAAATATATCGGAGTTTCGGGATTTTTTCCTATCTTCGTATGATGTGGAAATGGAATCCTTAACTTAAAACCAGAATAGACCATGAAAGAAAAAGTCAGCAAAAAGTTCCAGGAGATTTACGGCTCCGGGGCTATCCTGTTCGCTTCGCCGGGGCGTATCAATCTGATCGGGGAGCATACTGATTACAACGGGGGCTTCGTTTTCCCGGGGGCGGTTGACAAAGGAATCGTGGCGGCCATCAAACTCAACGGTACGGACAAGGTGCGGGCTTATGCACTCGACCTTGAGGAAAGTTCGGAGTTCGGGCTTAACGAGGAAGATAAACCCGCCGAGAGCTGGGCGCGCTATATCTTCGGCGTATGCCGCGAGGTGCAGAAGCGGGGCGGTAAGATCGGCGGTTTCGATACGGTATTCGCGGGCGACGTGCCCCTGGGCGCCGGCATGTCGTCGTCGGCAGCGCTGGAGTCGACCTACGCCTTTGCGCTGAACGACCTCTATTCGCTGGGCATCGACAAATTCGAACTGGCGAAGATCGGCCAGTCCACCGAGCATAACTATTGCGGCGTGAACTGCGGCATCATGGATCAGTTCGCTTCGGTTTTCGGCAAGAAGGGCAACCTGATCCGCCTGGACTGCCGTTCGCTGGAGTATGCCTATTTCCCGTTCGACCCCAAGGGTTACAAACTCGTCCTGCTCGATTCGCGCGTGAAGCACGAGCTGGTGGGTTCGCCCTACAACGACCGCCGGGCTTCGTGCGAGCGGGTGGCGAAGATGCTCGGGCAGGAGTTCCTGCGCGGCGCCACGATGGAGCAGCTCGATGCCATCAAGGATAAGATTTCGGAGGAGGATTACAAGCGTGCCCGCTACGTGATCGGCGAAGAGAAACGCGTGCTCGATGTCTGTGATGCGCTCGAAAAGGGCGACTACGAGACGGTCGGCAAGCGGATGTATGAAACCCATTGGGGCATGTCGAAGGATTACGAAGTGTCGTGCGAGGAACTGGATTTCCTGGCCGAGGTTGCCGAGGAGTGCGGTGTGACGGGTTCGCGCATCATGGGCGGCGGCTTCGGCGGCTGTACGATCAACCTGGTGAAGGACGAACTTTACGACAACTTCATCGCCACGGCGAAAAAGAGGTTCAACGAGAAGTACGGCCATGAACCCAAGGTGTACGAGGTCGTGATTTCTGACGGTTCGCGCCGTCTGGAATAATCGTTATGGAAAAGTTTCGCAGGTAGCCGCATTCCCCGCGGGCGGAAAACCCGTGCGGTTGTTCTTATTGCGGCGTATGCCCTGCGGGGAGTTTTAAGGGGCATCCCGCGATACCCCGTTGTATGATCGGCCGGATCTTTGCGATCCGGCCGATTTTGAATTATCCACCGCAATGCCGAACCGAAGCGTTGGCATTCCCTGGTGGAAACCTATCGGCTGTACGGGATGTTGTATCCTGAAATCCGCGATGCGAACAGGCGTGTCGGATACGATGCGCATTCCCATCATGCTATCGGGGATGCGATCCGGGTGAAGTGTGAGTCCTCGGGCTGGGCGCTATCCGTGTCTTGGGTTAGAAAAGTGCGCATTGGGCATATCGGCTGCCGGGGAATGGCTTCGAAGCGCCATCCCGAAGCCCTCTCTCGAAGCTTTCTCCCGGAGGCCCCTTCCTCCCGGAGCTGTTTGGGCTTATCGGCGGCGGATTAGTTTTGTGGCGTTGTGCTAACCGGTGCAGGTCATAATATTTTTTGCAGGAAAACCTCGTCGTGGAATCCGTCGGCAAGCCGCAGCCACTCTTTCCTGATCCCCGTTTCGGAGAATCCGGCATGGCGGAAAAGTGCGAGGCTCGCCGCATTTCCGGCTTCGACGCTGCACCATAACTGATGCAGGTGCAGCATGTCGCGGGCATAGCTGCATACGGTCTCCACCGCATCGGCGGCATAGCCTTTGCCCCGTTGTGCCGTATCGTGGATCAGGATGCCGACGCCCGCACGGAGATTCACCGGATCCAGGTCGAACAGGTCGAGCGCCCCGACGGGGAGGCCTTCCGGGGTTTCGATGATAAGCCGCTGCTGGCGGGTTTGGAAAATGTCGAACTGCTGCCCTTCGATGAACCGTTCCAACGTATGGCGGGAAAAAGGCGCCAGCGTACCGCTGACGCCCCATATCTCCGTGTCGTTTTCCCAGGCGTACATCAGTTCGATATCTCCCGGTTCGAGGGCGCGAAGCCGTGTTGTCCGGCCTTCGAGGTTCATCAGATGCCGATGATCTTGTTGCGGATGAGCATTGCCACACCCCATGCGTTCGCGTTCTCGGTCATCTTCGATACGCGGAATTTGGTGTCCTTGTATACGAGGTTGAGCGAGTATTTGTTGGTCGCCGACTTGAGGGGCAGCATGATGTAGTCGCCTGCGGCGGCCATGTTGCCGCCGACGATGACCGTCTCGGGATTGAACGTGTTGATAAGGAAGGCCACGGCCTTGCCGACTTTTTCGCCGGCCTCCTCGATCAGCTCGATCGAGAGGTTGTCGTCGTTCTTCGCCGCGGCGATGATGTCGTCGATATGGATGCTCTTCTGCTGGTCGTACTTCTCCTTGAGGATCGTATTGACGCCCTTCTCGATCAGGTGGCACATCTTGTCCTCGATGGCGATACCCGAAACCTCGGTTTCGAGGCAGCCTTTCTTGCCGCACGAGCAGATGATCTCGTTGTCGAAAAACGGGATGTGTCCGAACTCACCGGCGAACCCGCTTTTCCCGTAGTAGAGCTGCCCGTCCACGACGATTCCGATTGCCACGCCGCGCCCCATGTGCAGGTAGAGCACGTTGCTCTCGTCCTTCGACTTGCCGCACGTGTATTCCGCATAGCAGCGGGCGCGGGTGTCGTTTTCGAGCAGCACGCGCAGCCCGACGCGCTCTTCGAGCACTTCGCGCAGCGACTGTTCGCTGGAGGTGAAATACTTGTAGCTGCGGCCCGTGTCGGGATTCACGCGTCCCGTCATGCAGACTCCCAGCCCGAGGATTTTGCCCCGGTCGATGCCGCATGTGGCGATGAAGTTCTCTATGTTGGAACAGATGCGTTCGAAACACTGCGGGCGATCCTGCAACTCGAAGGTGTAGTCGTACTCTTCCTTGATGATGTTGTTCTGCAGGTCGGTGATCAGGAATGTCATGTTGTCGCGCCCGACGTTGACACCTGCGAAATAGATCGCCGAATTGGCCAGGCCGAATATGTTCGGCCTGCGTCCGCCCGGGGTTTCCACCTTGCCCAGATCCGTTACGATGTTCTCATCGACCAGTTCCTGTACCAGCTTGGTAATGGTAGGGACACTGATATGCAGCTCTTTGGTCAGTTCCGAGAGCGTACATTCGCCGTTCACCGCCATGTAGGCGATGATGTTGCGCTTGATGATACTGTTCTTGTGCGAAATACCCTTCAGGGCATCGTCTTCGTGTTTGTTGAAAAATTCGGTGAGTGATGTCATCCGTCCTGTCTCATTTTTAACTAAACCTTTGCAAATATAATAAGTATATTTAAAAAATGCAACATGTTATTAATAAAATTTAATAAATTTTGTTTCAAAACACATTATAATAAAAGGAACGGACTGAAAATCAGTCCGTTCCTTTTTGTTTTGAGACTTTTTAGACTATAACGCCGATTTCGATTCTACGACGGCTTCGGGGTTTACCTTCCTGATAAGGCCCTGCAATACGGTGCCGGGGCCGAGCTCGGTGAATTCCGTCACACCGTCGGCAAGCATGTTCTTTACGATGTATGTCCAGCGTACCGGGGCGGTCAGCTGTGCGATCAGGTTGGCCTTGATCTGTGCGGGATCCGTGTAGGGCTTCGCGTCGACATTCTGGTAGATCGGGCATACGGGCGTCTGGAACGGAGCCTCGCTGATCGCCTTTTCCAGTTCCTGCTTGGCAGGCTCCATCAGCGGCGAGTGGAATGCGCCGCCTACGGGCAGGCGCAGGGCGCGGCGCGCACCGGCGGCCTTGGCTTTTTCGCAGGCTGCGTCGACGGCTTCCACGGCACCCGAGATCACGAGCTGGCCGGGGCAGTTGTAATTGGCCGCTACGACGATGCCGTCGACCGATGCGCAGATTTCTTCGACTACGTGGTCTTCCAGGCCGAGGATGGCGGCCATCGTACCGGGCTGTGCCTCGCAGGCGGCCTGCATCGCCATGGCACGCTTCGAGACGAGCTTCAGGCCGTCTTCGAACGAGAGGGCACCGGCCACGACCAGGGCCGAGAACTCACCCAGCGAGTGTCCTGCGGCAGCGTCGGGTTTCACGCCGCGCGCCTTGGCCATGATTACCGAGTGAAGGAATACGGCGGGCTGCGTCACTTTGGTTTGCTTGAGCTCGTCGTCCGTACCGGCGAACATGATGTCCGTGATACGGAAACCGAGGATATCATTGGCTTTTTCGAAAAGCTCCTTTGCTTCGGGGACGTTGTCGTAAAGGTCTTTGCCCATACCGACCGCCTGTGCACCCTGTCCGGGAAATACGTATGCGTGCTTCATATTTTTGCTGAATTTTTGTTAGCGTCGGCAAAGATAAGAATTTATTTTTTAACTTTGCACCGCAATGGTTCACAAAGGGCCGGGCAAGGCCCCGTGTGATTAAATGGGAATGCCGTGTAATTCGGCAGCAGTTCCCGCTGCTGTATGTTCCGTCGATTGCCGCAACACTCTTTTAGCCACTGGTCTTTGGACTGGGAAGGCGTTGCGGCTGGAACGAGCCAGAAGACCTGCCTTGCATCTCCCGGTGGGAGGATCCTTATTTTCGGGCAAGCTCTGCGGAGAACGGAGCGCTTCGGACGGAGACACGGCAGTGTCGGCGTTTGTTGCAGGAGGGCGGCTTTATTTATAGGTGCGCGTCCGGTTGCATGAAATGGGGGATTCGATTCCGGGAGTTCGGAACCGGATTTTTTTATTTTATGCACATAAAACAAACGAAAGATGAAAAAACTTTTACTGTTGGCCTTTGCCGCTTTTGCTTTTGCCGCCTGCTCGGACGACGATAAGATGCCGACCCCCCCCCAGCTCGAAACAATATCTTTCAGTGAGGTGGAACTTGGTTCCGACGGATACCTGTGGGGTAAAACTCTGGCAACGGATGTAGACGGCTCGTTGGAGTTCGAAGGCGTGATTTACAAAGAAGGAAGTGCTTCGTTCCTCTCGTATTTCTCGGATTTCGGCGGTGTCTGGGACACGTGGTGCAAATTCGCGATGTCTGCCTGTCATGACAAAACGACTTTCGGGACGGATAACCAGTTCAGCGTTTATACGACGGCTGATGACGGCCAGAACAAGTTCGCCGTTGCATACGATATGAAAGGTATGGGCCCGGGCTATACGTTTAACCCGGCCATCGAGTTTTCGACGGTTGTTACTCCCGTGTCGCTTCGTATTGCCAATAATACGTGGACATATCTTTACCTCACCGCTACTAAATACAGCGACTTCAGTGTTGCGATTATCGGTTTCAACGGTGAAACCGAAACGGGGACGATTGAGGTGCCGTTGGCATCGGACAACAAGGTCGTAGCTGATTGGAAGACCGTAGGGCTGGATAAATTGGGAGCCGTGACCAAAATTGTTTTCTCTGTTGAGTGCGATGATGTGATGGCGCCGACTTATTTCTGTATTGATGATTTCGCTTATACCGAATAACTATTTTGAGATGAAAAATATTTTTTGGATTATTGCGGCTGCATTTGCCTTTGTAGCTTGCTCGGACGACGACGGCCCGCGTGAGAAACCGTTTGACGGCGAAGTCGTATCGTTCGAGGCCTCCGAACATCTGCTCGACGCCATGACCGGCAACGACGTGAAGCTCGGCCCCGTTACGATGTCCCTGATGGGAATGGGGGATTATACCTATGCGAACGCTTTTTGTGCGAAGCAATACGCTGTGGAGGCGGATTTCGACGGCATGCTCTTTTCCACTGCCGACCAGAATCTCATTTTCAACGCCTATTATTCATCGCTATACGACGGGTGGGGCGGTATCGGGCTTTCGCAAATGCCCGACCGGAATGCGGCCGCTCCCTCCAGCAAGCAGCAGTTCTCCGTGTGGGCGGAAGGCGGAGCCAACGCAACGGAAACCTATGCCGTATTTTACGATTCCAACTCGCCGACGGAAATGTATCCCGAATACCTGAGTGAGTCGGGCTATCCGACCATCGACCTGGTGGAACCGCGCATCGTCGCCCACCTATACATCGCCAATTCGACCTGGGTATACAATTATTTCACGGGGGCGGATACCGACAGTTTTCAGGTGAAAATCACGGGGTCGCTCGGCGGTGTGGAAAAGGGGAGCATCACGGAAACGCTCGTCGCCGGGAAATCGAAGCTGAGCGGATGGCGCAAAGTCGACCTGTCGTCGTTCGGTGCGGTGGACAAGCTGGTATTCAAGGCGGTTTGCGACTATCAGGCTGATCCGACCTACTTCTGTATCGACGAGATCGGGTTGCTGAAACCCGATGCCATGTAATTCGGGCCCGGCTATTTGGAGATTAGTATGGCTCTGGCAATTCCCCGCACGGCCTGCCTGCCGTGCGGGGAATTTTTTGCAGCTTCGCCGCTGTCTGATTTCGGCCGGGGCAGTTGCCGGACGGGTGTGTGCTGACCGGGTGTTTGTCGGCCGGGCAGTTGCCGGCCGGAACTGTTGCTCGGTGGGCTGTTACCGGATCGGTGCTTGCTGTCCGGGTGCTTGTCGGCCGGGCGGTTGCCGGGGGACGTCCGGCGCAATAGCAGCAGCAGGCCGGGGCCGCCGTCGGGAACCGAAAAAAATCCCCGCAGGCCGATGCCCGCGGGGATTCGTTATTCAGAGTCAGTCCGGATTCAGATCAGGTTATCTTTTTCGATGTCCTTGAAATAACGATAGGTGCCGACCTTCAGTTCCGCGGTCGCGGGTTCGTCGCATACGACGATCCCGTGGGGGTGTACCTGCATGGCCGAGATCGTGCAGACGTGCGAGTAAGGGCCTTCCACACACTGCTGCAGGGCACGGGCTTTCTTATGCCCGAGGGCGAGGATCAATACCTGTTTCGCATCGAGCACGGTGGCTACGCCTACCGACATGGCCTGCTTGGGCACCTTGTTCACGTCGTTGTCGAAGAAGCGCGAGTTCACGACCAGCGTGTCGTAGGTCAGCGTCTTGACGCGGGTGCGCGAGTTGAGCGACGAGAACGGCTCGTTGAAGGCCAGATGGCCGTCTTCGCCGACACCGCCCAGGAAGAGGTCGATGCCCCCTGCGCGGCGGATCTTCTCCTCGTATTCGTCGCACTCCTTCTGCAGGTCGGGGGCGTTGCCGTTGAGGATGTTGACATTGGCCGGGGTGATGTCCACGTGGTTGAAAAAGGTGTTCCACATGAACGAATGGTAGCTTTCGGGATGCTCTTCCGGGAGCCCGACGTATTCGTCCATGTTGAACGTGACGACATCCTTGAACGATACCTTCCCGGCTTTGTTCAGGGCGATCAGCTCCTTGTACGTCGTCAGCGGGGTCGAACCCGTCGGCAGGCCCAGCACGAATGTGCCTCCGGCAGCCTGCTTCTTATTGATCTGCCCGACGATGTAATGCGCCGCCCAACGGCCGGCATTTTCTTGTGTGTCTTCGATAATGAGTCGCATAAATTTTTCGGTTTATCGGTTTGTCTGTTCATTCTTCATTCGGACGGGGCGTCAGAACATCTTGACGAACACCTCGATCGCCTGGTATTCGGCCATGCCGAGCTTGTCGTAAAGCTGCGCCGTGTTCTGCGTACGCTCTTCGGCGCGCTGCCAGAACTCGCGCGGGTCGCTGCCCGGGAAGGGCATGATGTCCTTCTGCGAGAGGTGGCGGTAGATGGCGTGGCGCTTCATGATCAGCTCGTCGGGCGACAGCGGCACCGCCATGTCGACCATGCCCAGATCCCATTCCATCCATGCACCGCGGTAGAGCCACAGGTGGCACTCCTTGAGCCATTCGTCGTCCCTGACTACGTCCAGGGCGCCGAGTACGGCCTCCATGGCCGTGCGGTGTGTCCCGTGCGGATCGGCCAGGTCGCCTGCGGCATAAATCTGGTGGGGTTTCACCTCGCGCAGCAGCTTGACGATGATGTCGATGTCCTTCTCCGTAAGCTGTCCCTTCTTGATACCGCCCGTTTCGTAGAACGGCAGGTTGAGGAAGTGGGCGTTCGTGTCGGGGTTCAGGCCGAACGAGCGGACGGCGGCGCGTGCCTCGGCGCGGCGGATGGCACCCTTGAGGTCGAGCAGCGGACGCGGTTCGGGTTCGCCCTTCTTCTTGCCGGCGATGATCTTCTCGACCTCGGCGTAGTGGTCTCCGAAGCCCAGTTCGCGGGCCGTGTCGATGTTCTGCAGCACGACGTCGTCGTGTACGGCCACGTTGCCCGAAGTTTCGTAGGCTACGTGTACGTCGTGTCCCTGCTGCACGAGGCGGATAAAGGTACCGCCCATCGAGATGACGTCGTCGTCGGGGTGGGGCGAGAATACCACCACGCGCTTGGGGAACGGTTCCGACGGTACGGGGCGTGTCGAATCGTCGGCGTTGGGCTTGCCGCCCGGCCAGCCCGTGATGGTGTGCTGCAGGTCGTTGAACACGTCGATGTTGATCTGGTCGTAGGCGCGTCCCTGTTCGAGCAGCTCGCCCAGCGAGTTTTCGATATAATCCTTGTAGGTGAGTTTGAGGATCGGCTTCTGTACCACGCCGCACAGCCATACCACGGCCTTGCGGGTGAACTTGGGCGTCCATTTGCAGGGGCCTACCAGCCACGGTGTCTGCTCGCGCGTAAGCATCTGCGCGGCATTTTCGTCGATCACCACCTCGATATTGGGGTGCATCTGCAGGTTCGAGGCAGGCACCTGGCTGGTGACTTCGCCTTCGACGACCTTCTGGACGATCTTGGCTTTCTCCTCGCCCCACGCCATCAGGATGATCTTCTCGGCGCGCATGATCGTGTCGATACCCATCGTGATGGCCATCTTCGGCGTGTTTTCCAGGCCGAAGAACGCCCCGGACTGGATTTTGCGCGTGTTGTGGGTCAGCTGAACCAGCCGTGTGCGCGATTTGGCATACGATCCCGGTTCGTTGAAGCCGATCTGCCCGTCCTCGCCGACGCCGATGATCATCAGGTCGATCTTGCGCACCGAGTGGTCGTACGATGCGCAGTATTCGGAAATCCTGGCTTCGGGTACCGTGCCGTCGGGGATGTGAATGTTTTCGGGCAGGATGTCGATATGGTTGAGGAAATCCTCGTGGATGCGGAAATTGCGGCTCTGCTGTTCGGTCGAGCGGATCGGGTAGAACTCGTCGAGGCTGAATACCGCCACGTTGCGGAAGCTGACGATCCCCTCCTCGTGGCGTTTGACCAGTTCGCGGTACAGCCCGAGCGGGGTGCGCCCGGTCGTGAGCCCCAGCACGAACGGCTGCGACTCCTCGTAAACCTCGTTCGAACAGTGGATTTCGTTATATGTACGGATTGCCTTCACGATGGTGTCGGCGACGTACTGCACGCCCAGGTATTCGTTTTCATAAACCGTCGTGTGGATCTTTTCGTAACGGTGGATGATGTCGCGCGGAGCCGATACTTCGATCAGGCCCCCGTCTTTGGGAAGTGAATATTTGTTGTTCATATCTTTGAAAATTTAATTTGTTCGAAAAATTCCGGCAGGTGGAAGTCGGGCTTCGGGGCCGAGATCGGCTTCCATGACAGGAAATGGGGCTGCGAGAGTTTGTCCCCGCATTTGTAGAGGTTCACCTTCGCTTTCAGTCCGCTCCAGTCCGTCAGCGAGTGCATGAACAACGCCTGCGGCGGGATGGCCAGCACCACCGACCAGCGGTTGTCGCCTTCGTGTTCGGGGAAGGGACGCGACCCGAGGCTCGGGTTGCGCAGGATGCTTTCCATGACCCGGGGCGTGGCATGTGTGGCGTGTTCGCGCTCTCTGCGGAACCCCACGAGCAGACGCCCGATGCAGGTGCATTCGAAATTGTAGTAGTAGCCGCTGTCGTCGGGGGCGATGAAGAACTCCACGCACGAATCAGTCCAAACTTCCCCGTTGTCCTCCGTGACGCGGGCCATCGTCCATTGTTCCCTGACGTCGAAGCGCAGCATCAGATAGGCGCCCGTGTGGAACATGCGGAACGAAACCTCGGGTGTGTAGGGATATTGCTCCGGCCAGTTGCAGCAAGCCACCGGCTGCGGTTCGATGCTGCCGAAAGCGGTCTCGACGGCCCGTTTGTCGGCCGGGACGATGCCTGTTATTTTCCGTATCTCCATGATCCTTTCCCCCTCTTGCTGCATCGTCTTTGCAGGTTTATGCGTTGCGGTAGTGCTCCGCGATCCCGGCCACGATGCGGCACATTTGGCCGTAGTGTTCCTCCATGCTTTGCAGCAGGCGGTACTGGGCGTGGGTGCGTACGAGGTTGTGGTCGGGGTATTTTATCTTGTAATAGGTGTCGCCGTCGATGTAGTCCATCAGGAAGCGCAAAACCTGTTCGAACGTGATGTACCGCGCCGAAAAGGCCAGGTGGTCGATTTCCGTGTCGGTGAGCTGCGCCGCACGCTGCGAGAGGTATCCGTCGGTGTAGGCGCTGAACATTTCGAGCGAAATGCCGACGCGCGACAGGTCGCGGTCGTCCTCGTCGCCCGTATTGGCATAAGAGCGGATCGCATCGCCGAAATCGTTGAGCGACGTGGAGGCCATCACCGTGTCGAGGTCGATGGCGCAGAGCACCTCGCCCTGTTTGTCGAACAGGATGTTGTTGATCTTCGTGTCGTTGTGCGTCACGCGGGTAGGGATCGTACCGTCCTCGACCTTCGACCAGAAAGAGAGCATCTCGGCGCGCCGCGACTCGATCCAGCCGATCTCCCCCGCGAGGTGCATTTTGCGCCCTGCGGCATCGCGGGCCAGGGCGGCGTCCCATTGTCCGAAACGGTGGCGGATGTTATGGAACCCTTTGATCGTCTCCGCCAGCGGTTCGGTGAAATCGTCCAGCTGGGACTGGAATTTCCCGATGCCTTCGCCGCCTTTGCGGGCCAGTTCCGGGGAGTCGGCCTTGTTGTAGGCAACCGTGTCGTCGATGAAGACCGTCGCGGCCCAGTATTCGCCTTCCGCGTCGACGTGGTACAGGTGCCCGTCCTTTGCCGGGACGACGGTCATCACCTCGCGCCGCGGGTCGCCTCCGGCCGCAATGACGCCGCGGCGGATGTGTTCCGTGACCCGGCGGATGTTGTCCATCATGGCCGGCACGTCGGGGAAAACGGCCTTGTTCTTGCGTTGGAGGATGTAGTCGGGGGCATCTGCTTCGGTGCGGACGATGAATGTGTCGTTGATGAATCCTTCGCCCAGTGAGTCGATGGCCGCGATGGGGCCTTCCAAGGCGAAATTCGATGCGATCTCTCTTAAATTCTCCTTCATGGCGTACGGTTTTCTGCGTTTTCCGCGCTATAACGGTTGCACACCCCAAAGGTACTAAAAAGAACGCAGTCCTGCAACGGAATCGCGTAAAAATAAAACTTTTTTCTTTTGACGATGGTTTTGGTAAGTATTTTTACGATCAGATGTTTTGTTCGTTATTGAATTTACCGACATGTCGCTTGGTCGAAAATAAAATCCCCGGCAATAATTAGTTGCCGGGGATTTTTCGACGACGGGAGTTGCCCGTTTATTTGATATAGCTGGTCAGCATTTTCAGGCTCCCGCCCGGAACCGCGCGGAGCGATTTCACCGTGGCGGGGAGCAGCACGGTCTCCCCCTGGTGGATCGGCATTTCGTTGCCCGAGTCGTCGCAGATCGTTCCCTTGCCTTCGACACAGATCACGACGACGAACGAATCCAAAGCCGAATAGTCGATGGTCAGCGCTTCGGTCAGGTCGTAGAGCGAGGTGGTGAAATAAGGGCACGACACCAGTTCCACTTCACGATCCTGCGCCTTCTGGTAATGCGTCCGGTAATCGGGCCGTACGGTGTAGTCGATGGCGTCCTTCGCCAGTTCGGTGTGCAGCTCGCGGGTGTTGCCGTTGGCATCCTTGCGGTTGAAATCGTAGATGCGGTAGGTGATGTCCGAGGTCTGCTGTATCTCGGCGATAAACGCCCCGGCCCCGATGCTGTGGACGCGTCCGGCCGGCAGGAAAAAGAGGTCGCCGGGGTGGATTTCATATTCGGCGAGCAGGTCGGTGATGGTGTTGTCCTCGACGCTGGCTTCGTACTGGGCGGGCGTCACCTGCTTGGCGAATCCCGAGCGCAGGCGTGCGCCTTCGTCGGCGTCCACGACGTACCACATCTCGGTCTTGCCTTTCGATTTGTGGCGCTCCCATGCCAGTGCGTCGTTCGGGTGCACCTGGATCGAGAGATCCTGACGTGCGTCGATGAATTTGATCAGCAGCGGGAACTCCTGTCCGAAGCGTTCTGCATTGGCCTTGCCGAGCAATGCCGCGCCGTGGCGTGCGATCAGCCCGGGCAGGGTGGTGCCCGCCTCGGGGCCTCCCGCTACGACCGATTCGCTGCCCTTGACGCCCGAAAGCTCCCAGCTTTCGCCGACCTGCTTCTGGTCGGAGGCGATGTGTTTGTAGGGGACGATCTTCTCGCCGCCCCAGATTGTCGATTTGAGGATGGGTTGGAATTTATACATATTTTTTTCTCGTTTATTTAACTGTCTGCCGATAATTGATTATTCCCAGGGCAGAGGATACCACTACCAGCCAGAACGTGATCTGAATGAGCGTATCGGTTTTGCCGTCGTTTGCGAAATAGATGTATGACAGCGCCCCCGCCGCTGTGAGTAACAGGGCGTGTGGACATATAATACGATCTTTTTCATAACTGCGGCACTGAATTATTACTGTTGTTTCTGTGCGTCGAGCTGGCCCAGGGCAAATGCATAGGCGCCCACCGAGATGGCATTGCTCGCCCCGAGTTTCGAGATCATGACTCCGATGCGTTTCTGGGGGTCGTATGCCACGTAACGATCCGTGCCGTAAACCTTCAGCGCACGCTGGTCGCCCTTGGCGAACTCCTTGAACTCGTCCTCGTTGTCCAGGTCGTAGACCTTCATCTGCACGCGGTTCAGTTCCTCGCCCGTGATGGTGTGCATCTTGCCGCGCAGCTCTTTCAGCAGGCTGGGCATGATCCATTTGCGGGCACCCGTGATTCCGCCGCCGATGACGATCAGCCCGTCGATGAGCGTGATGGTCGTTGCCATCGCATCGCCGGCGATCTCGCCCATTTCGGCGAAGGCCTTGCGGGCGGCCTCGGCATCGCCTTCGCGTTTGCCGTCCGCAATGTCGCAGAGCTCCTTCGGCTCGAGCCCGTGGTTAGGATTGCCCGTCAGTTCTCCGTAGACACGTTTCACGGCGCGGATGGCAGCGCCGTCCTCGACGATGATATCCGGCATCTTCTTGTGCTTCAGGCAGAAGGTTTCGACGCACGAGTTGTCTCCGCGGTTGAGTTGGTTGTTCACTACGATGCCGACGCCGAGGCCTGTACCGAAGGTGTAGCCCACCAGGTTCTTGTAGCGTTTCGGGCAGCCCAGGGCTTCGAGCTTGGCGTTTACTTCGGGAAGGGCGCCGCCCAATGCCTCGCCGTAGGCGAACAGGTCGCCGTCGTTGTTGATGAACACCGGGATGCCGAATTTGTATTCGAGGAAAGGCCCCAGCGCCACGCCTTCGCGGAACGAGGGGAAATTGGGCAGGTAACCGCCGATGATGCCGTTGGGATAATCGGCCGGGCCCGGGAATGCGAAGCTGATGGCGACGGGTTTCTCTTCCAGCTGGTCGATGACTGCCTGGAATCCTTCGACCATCGTAGCGAGGCATTTGTCGAGGTTGTCCGCGTTCGACGGCTTGGTGATAGGTTCGACGATGAATTTGTTGGCCTGCATGGCTCCGAACACGAGGTTCGTACCTCCGGCATCGAGAGTGATGACCACCCGGTTGTCGTATCTGTACATGGTTGCTATTTATTTGTTGGTTTCAGCATTTTGTCTGCGCAGGGATCGGCCGTGCGGTGCGCGTTGTTGCTGCGGCGCGAGCCCCTTCCCGATCCTGCGTTGCGCCCGGCTGAGGAACCCCGGCTCCCGGAATCCGGTTGCGGACAGGCCCGTGCTGACGGGCTGCCCCTGGGGGGCGGAGGTTCGGTTCACTGGTTGCATTCGGTACCGGTATTTAGCTCAGCAAAGATAGTAAAAATAACCGAACGATGCGGCCTGCGGCCTGAAAGTATGCATGTCAGGTGCGATTTTTTATGTTGCGGGCGCGAATATCCGGGCCTTTGTGCCTGCCGGCTGTTTTTCCGGCTGTTAACCTTGCTGTTTTCCAGGTGTTTTTATTACCTTTACGGCACGGTAGTGCCCGGCCTCGGGAAATTCGGTGTGAGTTTGCCGCGCGGCAGCCGGGCGCCGTATTCCGGAATCGCCCTCCCCCGGCTCGGGGAGGGTGGCTGCCGGGTCGATGGTATCCTGTCCCTGCCGGATTGCCATACCCCCGATCCGGACTGAGGAATTTCAGTTCCGTTTTTATATCTTTGTATCCCGAAATAACCAGTTCCGTTAACCCGAAAACATTACTATGAAAAGATTGCTGACCCTTGCCCTGTTCGCCGTGCTGATGCTCCCTGCCGTTGCGCAGGAGCTGACCGTGGCCACCTACAATATCCGTAACGCCAATAAGGGCGACGCCGAACGCGGCAACGGCTGGGAACGCCGCTGCCCCTGGGTATGCGGGCTGATCGAATTCCAGGGGTTCGATATTTTCGGCAGCCAGGAGGTGCTCGACGGGCAGTTGCACGATATGCTGGCGCAGCTTCCCGGCTATGCCTATATCGGCGTGGGGCGCGATGACGGCAAGGCCAAAGGCGAATATTCCCCCATATTCTATAAAAAGGAGCGTTTCCGGTTGCTGGACGAAGGCCATTTCTGGCTCTCGGAAGTCACCGACCGTCCCAACAAGGGATGGGACGCCGCGCTGCCCCGCATCTGCACATGGGGGCATTTCCTGGACAGGCAGACCAGGCGCCGTTTCTGGTTCTTCAACCTGCATATGGATCATGTCGGTGTCCGGGCACGGGAGGAGAGCGCCAAACTGGTCGTTGCGAAGATCCGCGAAATGTGCGGCCCCAGGGAGTTCGTGATCCTCACGGGCGATTTCAACGTCGACCAGAACAACCCCATCTATACGACCTTCACCACCTCGGGGATACTGGCCGATTCGTATCAAACCGCGGCCAGGCGCTATGCCCCGAACGGGACGTTCAACAATTTCAACCCCACGCTGAAAACCGACAGCCGTATCGACCATATTTTCGTGTCGCCTTCGGTGCGTGTGCACGATTACGGGGTGCTGACGGACACCTACCGTTCGCAGACCACCCGCAGCGACGAGGAGATCAAGTCCGGAGCATTCCCCAAGGAGGTGTCGTTGCACAGCTATGAGGCGCGGACGCCGTCGGATCATTTCCCGGTCGTCGTGCGGCTCGAATTCTGAGGAGGTTGTTCCGGCAGGGACTGATTCAAATGTAACGATAAGATGAAAAATGTATTTTTTGCCGCATTCTTCGGTGCTGCGTGTTGCCTGTCGGGATGCCGTCAGGAGGCAGCGACCCCCGCAACGGGGGAGCATTATGCGTTTGCCGAAGAGATGTTCCGCAAGGTGTGGGACATGTACCGGGTGCCGGAATACGGCCTGTTTTCGGAATATTACCCCAATAGCTACCGTCCCGATGTAAACTATTTCGACGACGGGGCGAAAAGCACGCAGGAGGTTTCCTTCCTGTGGCCCATGGACGGGGTGTTCACCTCGGCGGTCGCGCTGGCCGAAGTCGATCCGGTGAAATACGGCTGCTATGTCGATTCGATGGTGATTGCTGTCGAGCAGTATTACGACGACGGGCGCATGCCCGCCGGGTATCAGGCCTATCCTGTCAGGATGGGCAAGGTCGACCGTTATTACGACGACAACGGGCTGGTCGGACTGGCCTACGTCGCGGCCTACGGCGTGACCCGCAATCCCGCGCACCTGGAAAAAGCCAAGCAGGTGATGACCTTCATCCTGAGCGGCTGGCGCCCCGACCACGACGGCGCCGTGTCGTGGCTCGAAGGGGTAGAGAACCAGAAGCCGGGGTGCGCCAACGGTAAGGCGATGCTGCTGGCGCTCAACCTGTACGGGGCGACGGGAGACCCCTATTACCTGACAGCCGGGCGCCATTTCTACGACTGGATGGAGGCCTACCTGCACGATCCGGAACTGGATATCGTCTGGAATTCCTGGCTCACGCAGCCCGAAGCGCGTCTGGACAAGGCGGTCTATTCCTATAATACGGGGTTGCTGTTGCAGGGTGCCGTCGCGTTGTATGGATATACCGGCGATCGGGTTTATCTGGATAATGCCCGCCGGCTGGCCGAAGGAGCCCGGAAATTCTATTTGCCGGAGACGGAGGACGGCGCGGCCGCGAACCGTGATTTGCCATGGTTCTATCTGGTGTTGTTGCGGGGTTACCAGGCTCTCTACGACCTCGACGGCGATCCGAAATACGTGGATATATTCATCCGCTGGATGGATTGGGCGCGCCGGAACGCACGGGATGCCGCCGGGCTGTTTTACAACGACTGGTCGGGGAAGAAAGACGAATCGGCCACACCCAAATGGCTGCTCGACGAGGCTTGCATCCCCGAGTATTTCGTCCGTGCGGCTTTGATCCGCAGGGAAGTCGTGCCGGCTGCCTTGCCCCGGTAGGATCGTTTCCGCATCGGGCGGGCGGCAATGTTCGGCGGGCTTCCCCGGCAGGAATGGGCGTGCCGGTGCGGGATGTGTGCGCTCCCGGGCGACAATCGCATGATAATTTTGCCCGGCCAGCATCTATAGACGAAATAAATGCTATTTTTGCCGCAAAATCCGACCTATGAATACGAAAGCCAAAGGTTACCTTCTGGGTGCTGTCGCCGCAGCTACTTACGGCATGAACCCGCTCTTTGCCCTCCCGCTCTACAAGGCGGGGATGGATCCCGATTCGGTATTGTTTTTCCGCTACCTTTTCGCCATCCCGCTGTTGGGCATCATGCTCAAGGCCCGCGGCCGGGATTTCAGGCTGCACCGCCGTGAGATCGTGCCGCTGGTTCTCCTGGGATTGCTGGTCGCCCTTTCGTCCCTGTCCTTGTTCCTGAGCTACAATTACATGGATGCCGGCATCGCCTCGACGCTGCTGTTCGTATATCCTATTTTCGTAGCGTTGATCATGGCCTTCGGCTTCCGGGAGAAGCTCTCCCCGCAGACTGCATTGTGCATCTTGCTGGCATTGGCCGGTATCGGGCTGTTGTTCAAAGGCAGTGACGGTTCGACACTCAATATCACGGGGACGGTTCTGGTGATGGTTTCGGCTTTGTCCTATGCAATTTATATCGTCGGCGTGAACCGTCCGGTGCTGAAATCCGTTGCGACGCTCAAGGTGACGTTCTACGTCCTGCTTTTCGGGTTGCTGCTTTACGTTGTCCGGCTGGATTTCGGCATGGCAGTCCATGTGCCCGATAAATGGTACCTGTGGGGGAACCTGCTTGCACTGGCCGTTTTCCCGACGGCGATCTCGTTTTTGTGTACAACCAGCGCCATCCAGTACATCGGTTCGACACCGACGGCAATCCTCGGTGCCTTGGAACCTGTCACGGCCGTCTTCTTCGGGGTGATGATCTTCGGGGAGACCCTCACGCTGAGGATATGTTGCGGCATCCTGTTGATTATTATTGCCGTGAGCCTGATCGTCGCGGGAAATCGGGTAGCGGTTTACCTCGTGCGGTTCAGAAAACTTTTCCCGCGGCTTCCCCTGAAAAAGGCAGGCCGCAAAGGTTCCGACAGCTCTGACTCCCGGGGCGAGCAGTAGCCGGAATCGCCCATCGGGGGCCATGCGTATCCGAGATGCCGCACCGGCATCTGGCCCTGCAAAGCAAAAGACCGATAATCATTGATTATCAGTCTTTTGCTTTGTACCCCCTCAGGGGCTCGAACCCTGGACCCCAACATTAAGAGTGTCGTGCTCTACCAACTGAGCTAAAGAGGCATCAATCCTTTGGGATTGCGAGTGCAAAATTAGTGATATTTTTTATTATTGCAAAAAAAATCCTGAAAAAAATCGGGATTTTTTTGCAATAAAAGCTTTTCACGTTATCGTAGAGCCACTTTGGGTTTATTGCATGTCCAGTTTGTCGCTGTTCCATTCCCCCGCAGCATCGGGATAGATGAACGGCCGCGAGTCGCCGGACTTCTTCATGTCCAGGTAACTTTCGTAGAGGTTGATGCCGTTGGACGATTGCGTGGCCAGCGAAAAGGCGATTACCGACGGATGCCGTTTCGAGGCATGGTAGCTGTCCGCCGTACGTTCGGCATATGCCCCCTGCCATTCCGGGGCGTTCGACGGATTGCCACCGATCCGCCGCGATTCACCGCTGCTGCGGGTGTCGATCGGCGCCTGTACGATCACGTACATTCCCAGTGTGTCGCAGGTGCCATACAGCGTCGGGGACACCGGGCCCGGGAGGAGTTTAAGCGTGTTGTACCCTTGCCCGCGTAAAGCTGCGATTTCGTCTGCCGAGGCATGGGCGGGAACCTCGCGCGTGCGGAGCGTGACGGGTGTGCCGTTCACCGCCAGCTGTCCGTTTTGCACCTCTACGGTGCGGAACCCCAGCGGGACTTCGATATATTCCATGTAGCGGCCTTCGTGCTGGGTCTTGACCCGCAAGGTGAAGCGTGTGGTCTTTTCCGGGCTCCAGAGCAGGCTGTCCGGAATACGTGCCAGGAACCGCAGGGTGTCCTCGCCGCGCATGTTGAGTTTGATGTCCTTGTATCCTGTTGCCGAGGTTTTACCGGCGGGGGATAGCAATTCGTAGTGGACGCGCGACGTGCGCGGGTTGAGGGCTTCGCTCTTGACGACCAGTCCGACTTCGGCCATGACGTTGTCCCCCTCTTCGGTGCTGCGCCATGTCTTGGTGAGTATGTCGCGTACGCGCAATGTCGGCTGGCTCATGACCCATGCCTCTCCGATGGCCGGTGCGGCATCATTTTTCCAGCTTTCGAGCCTTGCGACCTTCGACGGGGAACTGAGAATGACCTCCAGTGTGTTACGCCCCTCTTTGGCATGGCGCGTGAGGTTGAATTCGGCCGGGGCATTGCAGTCGCTGTTGTAGGCTACCGTCCCGCCGTTTATGCGGATCTCGTAGTCGGCCGACGCCCATCCGATCCGGAGCAGCACCTGCCGGTTGGCCCAGGCGAACGGTACGGTGAAATCCGTCGTGAAACTGTTGCCCTTTTGCGTCCATTCGGTCAGGCGCGTGAAATATTTGTTGTCGCTGCCGTCGGCCTCCGCAGCTTCCCGGGCGGTGGGGTAGACGAGCAATTCGCCGCGCATCGGTTCGCGGCCGCAGGTCGGAATATACTCCTGTGCCGCCAGCGTGCAGCACGAAAAAAGTGCTATGATCGAAAGAATACTCCTCATAGGGTTGTTTTTTGTGAACATTCCCTCACGCCCGGCCAAACGAGTTGCCCTTGCGGCCCGGCATATCGAAAATGTTCGTATATTTGTGCACGTAAAGATAGTAAATTTTCCGGAACTTAGATGCCTGCGCTTCCCAAACTCAATTTTCCTGCCATCCGGCTGCGTGCCCGCCGCCGCGAGGAACAGGTCGAGGTGTGGGATGACCTGCGGGGTATTTACCTCGTACTGACTCCCGAGGAGTGGGTGCGGCGCCACCTGATCGCTTACCTCGTTTCGCACTGCGGGGTGCTGCCCAAGCGCGTCGTACAGGAGTATGCCGTGCCGGTCAACGGGCAGCCGCAGCGGGCCGACGTCGTGGTGGTCGGCGACCGTGCCGAGCCGCTGGTGCTGGCCGAATGCAAGGCACCGGAAATCCGGATCGACGAGCGTACCCTGGCGCAGGCCGTGCGTTACAATTCGGTGCTGGGGGCGCGGTTCGTGATCCTGACCAACGGCCTGCGGCACTACTGCTGCGAGTACCGCGACGGCAAATACGTCCAGTTGTCGGGATTCCCCGATTTCTCGGCCCTATAAATTCTTGAAATTCGATTCGATGTAGTGCTGGAAACTCTCCTTGTAGTTTTCACCGATGGGGACGTATTCCGTATCGCTCAGGAACACGCGGCCGCGGACATAGCCTTTGATGCAACGCAGGTTGACGATGTAGGAACGGTGCACGCGCATGAACATATCCGACGGGAGTGCCGCCTCCATGTTCTTGAGCCGGAAAAGCGTGGTGATCGTCGTGCCGTCGGCAAGGTGCATCCGCACGTACTCCCCTTCGCTTTCCAGGTACACGATGTCACTGATCTTGACCAGCGAAACCTTGTAATCCGCTTTCACGGAGATGTATTCCTTGTCTTTGGGCAGGGCTTCGGGGGTAGCCTCGGGTACTCCCGCACGCTGGTTGTGGCGCAGTTCGTAGAGCGAATTGGCTTTCCCCGCCGAGCGGCTGAAGTCGGCAAAACTGAAGGGTTTGAGCAGGTAATCCACGGCGTCGAGCTTGAACCCTTCGACGGCATATTCCGAGTAGGCCGTCGTGAAAATCACCATCGGCCTGTCGACCAGCGAGCGGACGAATTCCACGCCGCTCAGGTCGGGCATGTTGATGTCGACGAATATCAGGTCTACATGCTGCGCGGCCAGAAACTGCTGGGCTTCGAGCGCGTTGTTGCACGTAGCGGCGAGTTCCAGGTACGGGATTTTCTCGATGTAGCCTTTCAGCTGGCGCAGGGCCAGCGGCTCATCGTCTATGGCGATACATTTAAGCATGGAGGGTAGGTATTACGAGTTTTACGGTATAGGTCTCATTGGTTTCCCCGATGTCGAGCGAATAGTTTTTCGGGCCGTAGATCAGCGAGAGGCGTTTTCGGACGTTCTCCAGCCCGATCCCGGCATTGTGCTTCTCCGCCTGCGGGGTGTGGAGGCTGTTGCTGATGGTGCTGACGACCTTGCCGTCGGCGTAGTCGATCCGCATGTGGATGAACGACGGTTTGCTGTAACTCACGCCGTGCTTGAAGGCGTTTTCCACGAATACGATCAGCAACAGCGGCGGGATGGAAACCTGGGGCGACAGGTCGTGCGGGTATTCCACGCGAATGTCCACGGCGTCGGTGTAGCGGATGCGCATCAGCCCGATGTAATTCTGTACGAACTGGATGTCCCTGTTCAGGGAGATGATCTCGCGCCCCGATTCATAGAGCACATAGCGCATCATCTTCGACAGCTCGATCACGGCATTTTTGGCATATTCGGTGTCGATGTCTATCAGGGCGTGGATGTTGTTGAGCGTGTTCATGAAGAAATGGGGATTTATCTGGTATTTCAGATAGTCCATTTCGGCTTCCAGGTTCTGGCGTTTGAGTTCTTCCATCTGCTGCTCGTCGCGCATCGACTGGTAAATGAGCTTGATACCCGTGTTGGCCCCCGTCATAAAGAATCCCAGCACGACGTTCCAATACATCTCCAGGTTCGAGAACGAGGCTTTCCGGTAGGCGTCGAACGCCTCGGGGTCGCCGTGGGGGAGGAAATGGTCGGTGAGGTGCTCTTCGTAAACGTCTACCAGCCAGAATACGGCTATGATGAGCGCCAGGTCGCAGAGCAGGTAGGTCTTGTACTTGCGGCGCAGCATGAGCCGCGGGGCGAGGACGGAGTTATGGATGATGAAGATGATGAAGTAGGGGGCTATCTGCCGCCATGCGATGAGCACGTTCTCGAAACTGATGTGCAGTTCCGACATCATCTGCGAATTGAGCACCGGCACCAGGATGATGGCTGCCCACACCATCACGTAGAGCAGGTTTTCTCCGACGGTTTGCTTGCGGGTTATTTTCATGCCGTAAAGATAATAAAAAAAAGTTACCCGGTGCTCCCGGGTAACTTTCGTAAAAAAAGCAGGTAACCGAACTATTAGTGACGCCTCATTGTTGGAATGGATTCAGTGACTATGAAGAATTTGGGATAGAGAATCCAAGTGGTTACCTGCTGAGCCTTTATGTGTATGTTTTTTTATTTGTTCAGTAGCGACGGACTGTATAAATAACGTTTGATACTCCGTTTTGGTGTCTTTTCGAACTCCGTCGGATAAATTATTATTTCCGACACCCGTTCGTATGCCGCCAGGAGCGAGTTCAGTTCCGTGAGGTTGTTCTGCATGATCTGCGGCAGGTCGTTCTTGTCCACGCCTTCCGCCTCGGCCTGTTCGTAGTCGGGGACGACCATCGCCTTGAGCTTGCCGTTGCCCGAGTCGAGTATCAGGGATTCGAGTACGAGGTACATGTTGTTGAGCTTGTCCTCGATCTCCTCGGGATAGATGTTCTGCCCGCTTCCGGAGAGGATCATCGTCTTCGAGCGTCCGCGGATGTAGAGCGTTCCGTCCGGATCCATCGTGCCCATGTCGCCCGTGTGGAGCCAGCCGTCGGGTTCGAGTACCTTCTCCGTATCTTTTTCGTTCTTGTAGTAGCCTTTCATCACATGCTCGCCGCGCACGACGATTTCGCCGGCCACGTGTTCCGGGTCGGGGGAGTCGATCCGGACGTCGAGCAGACCTTTCAGGTAGCGGCCGCAGGAGCCCGCCTTGAATTCGTTGTCGGGCGTGAAACTGATGAGCGGCGCGCATTCGGTCATGCCGTAACCGATGGTGATCGGGAACTTGATCTTCATCAGGAACGATTCGGTCTCCTGATTCATCGGGGCGCCGCCGACGATGAATATGTCGACGTTGCCGCCGAAGGCATCCAGCAGTTTTTTCCGGATCACCGAGTAGATGGCCGTGTTGAGCAGCGGAATCTTGACGGCGATCGACATGGGGCCTTTTTCGAGCATCGGCATCACCTGCTTGCGGTAGACCTTTTCGAGGATCATCGGTACGCAGCAGATGATCGTCGGCTTGACCACGGACATGGCTTCCAGCAGGATCTTGGGCGACGGGATTTTACCCAGCAGGGTGATGTGCCCGCCGACGGCCAGCGGCGAAAGGAAATCGAACGCGCAGCCGTAGGCGTGGGCCAGCGGCAGGAACGACAGCGTGCGTCCGCCCTTGCGGAAATAGTGGGTGCCGGTCTGCGTGTTGACCATGCCGCGGGCGAAACTTACGTTGCCCGTGAGGTTGTTCACCGTGAGCATCACTCCCTTCGAATAGCCCGTGGTGCCCGACGTGTAGTTGAGCAGGATGACCTCGTCGTTGGGGATCTCGGGGTACTTGATGTCGTTTACGCTGAACCCGCGCGGATATTTCGAACGGTAGTTTTTCAGGATATCGCGCTGGAACTTGGTGAGCGCCTTGCCGTTGCGTTCGTAGATGGCGTGGAAATCGGTGAGCGAAAACACGGCCTCGATCTGGCGTATCTGGTCTTCTTCGATGATGTCCCAGAAGTTGTCGCCCAGAAAGAGCAGCTTGCTTTCCGAGTGGTTGATGATGTGGATGATGTCGGCCGGGGCGAAATCCTGCAATATCGGGACGATTACGGCGCCGTAGGAGATCGTGGCGATGTAGGTGATGCACCACCGGGGATTGTTGCGCCCGATCAGCGCTATCTTGTCGCCCTTCTTTACGCCGGCCTTTTTGAACAGGAGGTGCAGCTTGGCGATCTCCTTGGCCATCTCGTAATACGAGAATGTTTCGCCCTTGAAATAGTCGGTCAGTGCCGGCATTTCACGGTTCTCGCGGAAACTCGTCTCGTATATTTTTATCAGGTTTTCCTCTAACATGATTGCGTCCTAATGTCCGGTGCAAAGATAGACAAAAAAACGATTTTCCAGCAGGGTGCCCGCATTTTTTATCCTATTGTGCTTACTTTTTGCTCCAAAAAGTCCTGTGGGGAAGCTTCCGGAGCCTTATTTGTTTGCTCCCTTGTCTTTGGCTTCTTCCGGGTCGACTTTTACATGCCGGGGTTTCCAGATGTATATCTTCGATTCGGTGCCGGCCTTCAGCCGCTCGATGTTCTTGCGGTGGGTGTAAATCAGCAGGATGGCGATGATGAACGAAAAAACCACGAACGGCACCAGGTGGTTGACCTTCGGCGATATGAGCGTAAAGATCGGGAAGGAACAGCCTGCGACCATCGAGGCCAGCGACACGTAGTGGGTGACCATCAGCACCAGGAACCATACGCCGAAGCAGAGCAGTACGAGCGGGGCGTTGACGCCCATGATGGCTCCGACGAGCGTCGCTACGCCCTTGCCGCCCCGGAAATTGGCGAAGATCGGGAAGATGTGTCCCACCACGGCGGCGAACACGGCTATGAAACGCAGGATGTAGAACCAGTTTTCATTGGCCCCGTCGGCGAATACGCTGTCGTATTTCATCAGGTCGATGATCGTCACCGCCACGAACCCCTTCAGGAAATCGAGCCCGAATACGGGCAGTGCGGCCCGCCTGCCCAGCACGCGCAGCATGTTGGTCGTACCGGCGTTCTTGCTGCCGTATTCGCGGATGTCGATGCCGTAATATTTCTTGCCGATCCACACGGCGCTCGGAATCGAGCCCAGCAGATAGGCGATGATAATCATGGTGGTAGCGGTGTAATATGTGAGGATCATAACGGTTTTCCAAGGGTTTGTATAATGCAAATATAATTAAAAAATCCGGAAACGGAAGCCCGGCGTGAAAAATCCGCGCCGTTCTGCTGGCGGATTCGGGGGAATATCGTATCTTTGCATACTTTAAATGTATAACAGGGTATGAATACGAAAGCATTACTGGAACCTATGGGCTCGTGGGCGTGGTGGCGCTCGTGGTTCCTGATCTTTTTCGGGTGTTCGGTCATGGGTGCCGGCTTCGTGCTGTTTGTGAACCCTTACAATTTCGTGCCGGGAGGCGTGTACGGTATGGGTATCGTGCTGCACAACATTTTTCCGTCGATCCAGGTGGGTACGTTCGGCTATATGTTCGACGTGCCGCTGATGCTCGTTGCGATGCTGGTTTTCGGCGGGCAGTTCGGAACGCGTACGGTGCTGGCTGCGCTTTATACGCCCGGCTTCATGAACGTGCTCACGCGGCTGGTCTATCCCGACGCCGCGGCGGTCGAGAGCCTCGATCCGTCGCTGCTGCTGAACGGGCGGCTCGACCTGTCGAACGACTTGCTGCTGACGTGCGTCATCGGCGCCGTCGTCATCGGCGTGGGGCAGGGCATCGTCGTGCGCCAGCAGGCGACCACGGGCGGCACCGACATCGTGGCGATGCTGTTGCAGAAATTCGCGGGCATCAAGTTCTCGTCGGGCATCTTCCTGGCCGACGGTTTCGTCGTGCTGTCCGGCCTGGCCGTCATCGGCTTCGGGCTGGGGACGGGCGAAGCCGCTTCGAACGGCTGGATGCTGACGCTCTATTCGCTCATCACGATTTATATCACCTCGCGTGTGATCGCCTACCTGCTCAACGGTGCGTCGTACGACAAGCTGCTCTTCATCATCAGCGACCACCATCAGGCGCTCAAACGCTTCATCATCGAAGACCTCGACCGCAGTGCGACCTACATCAAGTCGAAGGGGATGTATACGGACGCTTCGCGGGACATGATCTTCCTGGTCGTGAGCCGCAAGGAGGTGCACCTCGTGCAACATAAGATCAAAGAGATCGACCCGGCGGCGTTCGTAGTCGTGACCGATGCCTACGAGACGTTCGGCGAAGGGTTCAAACAGTTCCCCGACAAGAACGAGATACATGCGGAATAACGGAAATTTGGAACGTGGAATTTAAACTCAATACGAATACATTGCGCCCCCTGTCGGGCGCCGGACGCAAACTTTTCGTCGAAACCTACGGCTGCCAGATGAATGTCGGCGACACGGAAGTCGTGGTTGCCCTGATGCAGCGGGAGGGATACGTCTACACCGAGGATATCGGCCTGGCCGATGTCATCCTGATCAACACCTGCTCGATCCGCGACAATGCCGAGCAGCGTATCTGGGGGCGCCTGGCCGAGATGAAACGCTACCGCCGGGCCAAACCGGGGCTCGTCGTGGGCATCATCGGCTGCATGGCCGAACGCCTCAAGGAGAAATTGGTCGAGGGCCCTTACGGCGTCGACGTCGTGGCCGGGCCGGATGCCTACCGCGACCTGCCGCGTCTGGTGCGCGAGGCCGAAGCGGGCGGCAAGGGCGTGAACGTCCTGCTCTCCACGGAGGAGACCTATGCCGAGATCGCCCCCGTGCGGCTCGACCGCAACGGCGTGAGCGCCTATGTGGCCATCATGCGCGGATGCAATAATTTCTGTTCCTACTGTGTGGTGCCCTACACCCGCGGCCGCGAACGGAGCCGCGACCCGCAAACGATCGTCGCGGAGGCCCGCTCGCTCTTCGAGAACGGATACCGCGAAGTGACGTTGCTGGGGCAGAACGTCAATTCGTACAAGGCCGGCGAGGTGGACTTCCCCGAACTGATGCGCCTCGTGGCGTCGGTTTCGCCGTCGCTGCGCGTGCGCTTCGCCACGTCGCACCCCAAGGACATGAGCGACCGCCTGCTGGAGGTCATGGCCTCGATGCCCAACATCTGCCGCTCGATCCACCTGCCCGCACAATCGGGCGCCTCGTCGATGCTCGGGCGTATGAACCGCAAGTACACCCGCGAATGGTATCTCGGCCGTATCGCCGCCATCCGCCGTTACCTGCCCGATTGCGCCATCACGACCGACCTGATCGCCGGCTTCTCGGGCGAGACCGAGCAGGAGCACGAAGCGACGCTTTCGCTCATGCGCGAGGTGGGGTACGAGTTCGCCTACATGTTCAAATACTCGGAGCGTCCTGGGACTTTCGCGCACGAGCACCTGCCGGACGACGTGCCCGACGAGGTGAAGTCGCGGCGGCTTTCGGAGATCATCGCCCTGCAAAACGAACTGGGGCATGCGAGCAACCTGCGCGACGTGGGGCGCGAGTTCGAAGTGCTGGTCGAGGGGCGTTCGAAGCGCGACGAAAAGCAGCTTTCGGGCCGCACGTCGCAGAACAAGGTCGTGGTCTTCGACCGCGGCCGGCACGACGTCGGCGACTATGTGCGTGTGCGTATTACGGGGTGCACCCCGGCGACGCTGTTCGGAGAAGAAATCATTTAAGGATATAATAAACTGAAACGTAAGATGCGATTTGACGAACTTGACCTGGAGGATGAGATCCTCGACGGACTTGACGATATGAATTTTCAGGAGATGACTCCTGTCCAGGAACACACCATCCCGGTGATCCTGGAGGGCCGCGACATCATCGGTTGCGCCCAGACCGGAACCGGCAAGACGGCGGCCTATACGCTGCCGCTGCTCAACAGGCTGTTGATCGAAGGGAACGAAGACAATGTGATAAAATCGGTGATCATCGTGCCGACGCGTGAACTGGCGCAGCAGATCGACCAGCAGTTCCAGGGATTTTCGTACTACCTGCCCGTGTCGACCACGGTCGTATACGGCGGTGGTGACGGCAAGGGCTGGGATGTGCAGAAGCGCGGTATGCTGATGGGTTCGGACGTGGTGATCGCCACCCCCGGGCGCATGATCTCGCACATCCAGAACAGCGGCATCGACCTTTCGCACGTCGAGTGCCTGATCCTCGACGAGGCCGACCGTATGCTCGACATGGGTTTCAGCGAGGACATCATGAAGATCGTCTCCTATATGCCCAAGGATCGGCAGACGATCATGTTCTCGGCGACGCTGCCCCCGAAGATACGCGAGATGGCCAGGACGATCCTGCGCAATCCCGCCGAGGTGAACATCGCCATTTCGAAACCCAACGAGGCGATCGACCAGTCGGCCTATGTCTGCTACGAGAACCAGAAGCTGGGCATCATCCGCGAGATGTTCGCCGAGCCGACCGATTCGAAGACGATCATCTTCTCGTCGTCGAAGCTCAAGGTCAAGGAGCTGGCGCACACGCTCAAGCGCATGAAACTCAATGTGGCCGCCATGCATTCCGACCTGGAACAGGCGCAGCGCGAGGAGGTGATGCTCGACTTCAAGAACAACAAGGTGTCGATCCTGGTGGCTACGGATATCGTGGCGCGCGGCATCGACATCGAGGATATCGGGCTGGTCATCAATTACGACGTGCCGCACGACCCCGAGGATTATATTCACCGTATCGGCCGTACGGCGCGCGCCGCGGCTACGGGCAGCGCCGTGACGTTCGTCAGCGAGGACGAGCAGGGCAAGTTCCATGCGATCGAGAAGTTCATCGAGAGGGATATCCGCAAGGCCGAATTGCCGGCCAGCGTGGGCGCGGGCCCCGTATACAATCCTGCCGTCAATAACGGCCGTGGGCGCGGTGGCCGTGGCGGAGGCCGTGGCCGCGGCGGTTCGAACGGCGGAAGCCGTGGGCGCGGACGCGCAGACAAGGGCGAACGCGCAGGGCGCGAACGCCGCAACGACCGGGAACGGGGTGCGGCGGCTGCCGAAAATCCCGGGATCGCAGTCCCTCAGGCGGCACCTGCCGATAACGACCACGCCTCCGGGCGCGGCGAAGGCAATCGTGGGACGCGTGACCGCAAACACCGCCATCGCGGGGGCAGGAACCGTCGCCGCGGCGATAAGCCCCAAGGCGGCGAAACCCCGCAGCCGGGCGGTAGTGTGCCCCGGGAGTAGTCCGTGCGGGATACACAGGGAGAGACGGCACGCTGGTTGCCGGGCTGAAGGTTTCCCTAACCGGCAGCAGCCGTAAATACCCCTGCATGGGTAAAATGCAAGGCCGGGCTTTCTGAAAGCCCGGCCTTGCCGTTATTGTCCGGCGGTTTTTCCGCCTGCCGTTTTCAGGCATCGGCCTGCCGTGGCCGGCGGTGGGGTGCGAACCGGTTTGCCGGAGCGGGCTGCGCGGATTGCCTGCGCGGAATTCCGCCGGTCATTTACGCGGATCCCACGAAGGATGCGCCGGGTCTTCGGCCCTGAGGGCCTCTTCGAGCGAGATGCCCAGCGCCTCGGCCACTCCCTTGCCGTATGCCGGGTCGGCATAGTAGCAGTGGCGCGTGTGGCGCTGCTTGATGAACAGTTCGGCATCGCCCATGGCGCGCGCCGTATTCTCGCAGGTGGCTTTCTGGTCTTCTGCCGACATCACGCGCCACAGCAGGCCGGGCTGCGTGAAATAGTCGCTGTCCAGTTCGCGCTCGTCGTAGTTGTAAACGTCGCCGTTCACGGCCAGGGACGGCTCTTTGAGGGCGGGGGTGTCCTGCCATTCGCCGTAGCTGTTGGGTTCGTAACCCTTTGCCGATCCGTAGTTGCCGTCGGTGCGCATCTGCCCGTCGCGGTGGAAGGCGTGGATCGGGCAGCGGGGCCTGTTCACGGGGATTTCCGTGTGGTTCACGCCCAGGCGGTAGCGCTGTGCGTCGCCGTAGGAGAACAGGCGCCCCTGCAACATCTTGTCGGGCGAGAAGCCGATGCCTTCGACGATGTTCATCGGGTTGAACGCCGCTTGCTCGACATCGGCATAGTAATTCTCGGGGTTGCGGTTCAATTCCAGCACGCCCACCTCGTGCAGCGGGAAATCCTTGTGGTACCACACCTTCGTCAGGTCGAACGGGTTGAGCTTGTAGTTGCGCGCCTCTTCCTCGGTCATCAGCTGCACGTACATCGTCCAGCGCGGGAAATCGCCGCGTTCGATGGACTCGTAGAGATCCCTCTGGTGCGACTCGCGGTCTTTGCCCACAAGGGCTTCGGCCTCGGCGTCCGTCAGGTTCCTGATCCCCTGCTGGGTCGTGAGGTGGAACTTCACCCACGTGCGCTTGTTGTCCTTGTCATAGAAACTGTATGTGTGGCTGCCGAATCCGTGCATGTGGCGGTACGATGCCGGAATGCCCCGCGGTGACATGGTGATCGTCACCTGGTGCAGCGCTTCGGGCAGCAGCGTCCAGAAATCCCAGTTGTTGTTGGCCGAACGCAGGTTGGTGCGCGGGTCGCGCTTCACGGCATGGTTCAGGTCGGGGAATTTCAGCGGGTCGCGCAGGAAGAACACGGGAGTGTTGTTGCCCACGAGATCCCAGTTGCCCGCGTCGGTGTAGAACTTCATGGCGAAACCGCGGATGTCGCGCTCGGCATCGGCTGCGCCGCGCTCGCCGGCGACGGTCGAGAAACGCACGAAGCATTCGGTTTTCTTGCCGACCCGGGCGAAGATCGACGCACGCGTGTATTCGGTGATGTCCTGCGTCACCGTAAAGGTGCCGAATGCGCCCGAGCCTTTGGCATGCATACGCCGTTCGGGGATTACTTCGCGGTCGAAATGCGCGAGTTTCTCGAGGAACCACGGGTCTTGCAGCGTCACGGGGCCGCGGACGCCTGCGGTCTGGATGTTCTGGTTGTCGGCGATCGGCCGGCCGTTCTCAGCGGTAAGCTGTTTCTTTTTGTCCATGGGGTTTTCTTATTATGCGGGTTAGAATTTTTTATAAATGTAAGTTATGTTTCACGGATTTGCAAATCGGTAATTCTGATGATGGTATAACCTGAAGTTATACAGGCCGAAAACCGTACCTTGACTGCCTCCGAAGGCGGATGCGATTTTTCGGCCCGAAATGCGGGTGTTTTTATTTTTGTGCATTATCTTTGAAACACCGCTTGCGATTGTTTCCCCGAACCTAAATCTCCGAACCATGGATCTGACATTCAGCACGCCCCTGAAAGGCAACCTCGTCCTGTGCAGCGACTACCGCGATGCCGCGCTGCATCGCAGCCCCGGGCTCTATAAATTCGTCTGGGTAAGGCGTGGATGCCTTTGGCTCGAAGTCGACCATATTCCCATGGAGCTCCGGGCTGGGATGCTGCTGCCCCTGACGCCGCTCCATACCCTCGACGTGACGCGCGCCGAGGGCGAATACCTGATCCTTGCTTTCGACAGCAATTTCTACTGCATTTTCGGTCATGACGGCGAGGTGTCGTGCAGCGGGCTGCTTTTCAACGGCAGTTCCGAAGTGCTGCGGCTCGAACTCTCCGAAATGCGCACGGCCGCCCTGCAACGGGTGGTCGACGACCTGCGGGCCGAATACGGGGTAGTTGACGGTCTGCGCGAAGAGATGCTCCGCATGCAGCTCAAACGGTTTATTATCATATGTACGCGCATCGCGCGCGAGCATTTCTCCGTCGGTGCCGACCGTGAAAAACTCTTCGACACGGTGCGCCGCTACTATGTGCTGGTCGACGAGCATTTTCGGACGAAGAAACGGGTGCAGGACTATGCCGGACTGCTCCACCGGTCGCCCAAGACGCTCGCCAACCTCTTCGCCTCGTGCGGGCAGCCCTCGCCGCTGAACATCATCCACGACCGGGTCAATGCCGAGGCGCGCCGCCTGCTGCTCTATACCCCGAAAAGCGCCAAGGAGATCGCTTACCTGCTGGGCTATGAGGATACCGCGGCTTTCAGCCGTTTCTTCGCCAAAATGAACGGCGAGAGCATCACCGGGTTCCGGCAGCGCGAAAAAAGGGAATAATTCCCAACATTTCCGGCATTCCTGCCATCGCGTGTGCGATCCTGAATACAGACCTTTGCATCATCGGACAATTAACGAAAAACGAATATGATGCAAAGACTTTCCTGCCTGTTTTACGGCTTTCTGAAAATTGCGGCCAACGCGCAACGGCTCGGCCTGGGGATGATCCGGGTGGCTATCCTTATCATTTTTGTCTGGATCGGCGGACTTAAATTCCGGAATTACGAAGCCGAAGGCATCGTGCCCTTCGTGGCGAACAGTCCCTTCATGAGTTTCCTCTACAACGAAAAAGCACCCGAGTACAGGGATTATAAACTCAAGGAGGGCGAATACGACGCTGCAAAGCATGCGTGGCATGAAAAGAACAACACCTATGGCTTTTCCCACGGGCTGGGGGTGCTGATCATGGGAATCGGCATCCTGACCTTCCTCGGGTTCTTCTCGGCCCGCATCGGCCTGGCCGGGGAGCTGCTGGCCGTGATTATGACGCTCGGCACGCTGTCGTTCCTGGTGACTACGCCCGAAGTCTGGGTGCCGGATCTGGGCAGCGGGGAATACGGGTTCCCGTTGCTCTCGGGCGCCGGGCGGCTGGTGATAAAGGATATTGCGATCCTTGCCGGTGCCGTGGTGCTGCTCTCCGATACGGCGCGTAAGCTATTGGTGCGGTAGCGGGAGGCGTGACGGGGGCAAAAAGGGACGACATATGCAGTGTCGCCCCTTTTTTTGTTTTGTGCGAATGGCAGGGCAGGTATTCTCCTCCTTATTTCTGCCGGAAGTAGATTTGCATCGGCACTCCGGTTTGTAAAAGTCCCCCTTTGTCAAAGGGGGATTTAGGGGGAATGTTAAAGCGGGATTTCTCCGGCGACAAGACTGGGCGATGCCGCAGCTGTCCTTATTTCTGCCGGAAGTAGATTTGCATCGGCACCCCGGTATAAGAAAAGTCCCCCTTTGCAAAGGGGGACTTAGGGGGAATGTTAGAGCGGGATTTCTCCGGTAACAAGACCTGACGATGCCGCAGCCGTCCTTATTTCTGCCGAAAGTAGATTTGCATCGGTACCCCGGTTTGTAAAAGTCCCCCTTTGTCAAAGGGGGATTTAGGGGGAATATTAAAGCGGGATTTCTCCGGCGACAAAACCTGACGATGCCGCAGCCCGTCCTTATTTCTGCCGGAAGTAAATTTGCATCGGTACCCCGGAGAAATCCCAGTGGTCGCGGATGTTGTTTTCGAGGAAGCGGCGGTAAGGTTCCTTGATGTACTGCGGCAGGTTGACGAAGAACGCGAACTGCGGCGTCGGCGTCGGCAACTGGGTTACATATTTGATCTTGATGTATTTGCCCTTGGTCGCGGGCGGCGGGTAATTTTCGATCAGCGGCAGCAGGAAATCGTTGAGCGCCGAGGTCGAGATGCGGCGTTTGCGCGACTCGTAGACCCGGATGGCCGTCTGGAGTACGTCGAAAATGCGTTGTTTGCTCAGAACCGAGGTGAAGATGATCGGAATGTCGTTGAACGGTGCGAGTTTCTTCTTCAGGAACTCCGTCCACTCTTTCATCGTATTGTTGTCCTTCTCGACCAGATCCCATTTGTTGACCACGATCACGCAACCCTTGCGGTTGCGGACGATCAGGTTGTGGATGTTGAGGTCTTGCGATTCGAGCCCCTGCTGTGCGTCGAGCATCAGGATGCAGACGTCGGAATTTTCGATGGCGCGGATCGAACGCATCACCGAGTAAAATTCGAGGTCTTCCATCGCCTTGCCCTTCTTGCGCATGCCTGCCGTGTCCACAAGGTAGAAGTCCATCCCGAATTTGTTGTAGCGGGTGTGGATCGAGTCGCGTGTGGTGCCGGCGATCGAGGTCACG
Organism: Alistipes onderdonkii; assembly: GCF_025145285.1. Classification (NCBI taxonomy): domain Bacteria; kingdom Pseudomonadati; phylum Bacteroidota; class Bacteroidia; order Bacteroidales; family Rikenellaceae; genus Alistipes; species Alistipes onderdonkii. The sequence goes on along the minus strand of NZ_CP102251.1, from coordinate 259,961 downwards.
ATATTGCGTTCTTCGCCCAGCAGGGCGTTGGTCATCGACGATTTGCCGACGTTGGGACGGCCCACGATGGTGATGTGCGGCAGGTTCTCCTCCTCTTCGACCAGGGCCTCGGCGGGCAGCGCCGCGAGGATGGCATCCATCAGGTCGCCCGTGCCGCTGCCGCTCATCGAACTGATGCAGTAGGGGTCGCCCAGCCCCAGGGCATAGAACTCGTGCGAAGAGTATATCTGGTCGTTGTTATCGACCTTGTTGCAGACGAGGATCACCTTTTTCGATGTGCGGCGCAGGAGGTCGGCCATCAGCATGTCGAGGTCGGTGATGCCGGTCTTGACTTCGACCAGGAAGAGGATTACGTCGGCTTCGTCGATCGCCAGCAATACCTGGCGGCGGATTTCGTCCTCGAAGATATCTTCCGAGTTGACGGTGTAGCCGCCCGTGTCTATCACGGAAAATTCCCGGCCGTTCCAGTCGGTCTTACCGTAATGGCGGTCGCGGGTGGTTCCGGCCGTGGCATCGACGATGGCCTTTCGCTGGCCGACCAGACGGTTGAAGAGGGTGCTTTTGCCGACATTCGGACGGCCCACGATTGCTACGAGACTCATACTCTATTTCTTTTTTCTGATGCAAAGATAATACAAGGCGGCCGCAAAACCAAACCTGTCCGGGTTTTTCCGGGGCGCATCCGTCACCCGTAAAGGTAGTATAAAATCCGGAAACGGGAAACTCCCCGCACCGGTTGCCCGGGCGTACGTTACAGATAGCGGTTGTCCGTATCGCCCGCCTGTACGGGATAGACCAGCACGAAACTGTGCCCGGCGAAGAACTGCTCCATATACCCCGGCACCTTGCTCATGGCGGGGTGGTAGGAGAGCCGGTCGCGGCGGCTCATCACCACCCACAGGCAATCGTCGCGTTTGGTTTCATAGGTCAGCGCCGTCAGGTCGTTCCAGCAGTCGGAAACCACGTATTCGGCTTTCGACGAGCGTTTCCCGCGCGAAGGCCGCAGGTATTGCATCGTGCTGGCCGGGGCGTAGAAGACGATCCTGGCACTCGAATTCTCGGCCAGGTTGCGTAATTTCTGCATCCAGAGCTGGAACCCGGCCTCTTTCTCGGCTTTTTCGGGCACGATGACCAGGTGCCGCTTGACGGTGGTGAGCGGTTGTTCGGGGTGGTAGAAGAACGTGGTGACGTTGCTGTAGCCCAGCAGGTCGGCGGCCATCCTGCCGATGCCCGACCCACCCGGCGTACGGTCGTGGTGCATACCCATCACGATGTCGGAGATATTGCGCTCCTTGACCACGCTGACGATGGCGTTGGCGATGTTCACGTCGTAGCGGAGCAGTTGCTGCATGTAATTGTCGGCCGATGCCGCCGCCTGCGCCGCCATGTCGAGCAGTTTGCGCCCCTGTTTTTCGAGGTTGGGGTCTTCGACCTTGTTGTCGATGGCGTTCAGCGCATAGAGCCCGTTCCGCTCCTTGGCCTTTTTGAGCGTCATGCTCAGGCAGACCAGTTCGTAGGCGGTCTGCTCGTTGGCGAGCGGGATCAGGATATGGTCTTCCTCCTGCGGCTCCTTGTCGTCGTCCTGCGCATTGCGCATTGCGATGTTGTGTGCGCCCCGTTGCGTGGCGAAGGTCGAGACGGTGCAGGTGGCGAGGATCATCAGGATCGTGCCGTTCAGGACGCTTTCGCTCAGCAGGCGGATTGGTTCGCCGTCCGCCGTATGCCCGAGTATGACGTTGTAGCCGACCATGACGGCCGCGAGCGTCGCCGCCACATGGGCGCTGCTCAGCCCGAAGATCACCGTACGCTGGTCGTTCGAGAGCCGGAAGGTCTTTTGTGTGAAATAGGCCGCGAGGAATTTCGCGAGCGTAATCAGGGCGATCATCACCATCGCCACTTCGATGCTTTCCCAGTCGCGGAAGAACGCCCGGTAGTCGATGAGCATGCCCACGCCGATCAGGAAGAAGGGGATGAAGATGGCGTTTCCCACGAATTCGATCCGGTTCATCAGGGGCGAGGTGCGGGGGATCTGGCGGTTGAGGGCCAACCCCGAGAGGAATGCACCGATGATCGGCTCCAGCCCGGCCATGTGCGCGAGATAGGCTCCCAGGAATACCATCGCCAGCACGAAGATATACTGCGATACGCTGTCGCTGCAATGTTTGAAAAACCAGTGCGCCAGCAGCGGGAACAGGAACAGGATGATGCCGATCGAGAGCAGTACCGAGGCGCTGAGCCTCCACCAGAATGTTTCGTCGACATTGCCCGTGGCCATCCCGACGATGACCGTGAGCAGCAGCAGGGCGAGCGTGTCGGTGATGACCGTGCCGCCGACTGCGATCGTGACGGCCTTGTCGCGCGAGATGCCGAGTTTGCTGACGATGGGGTAGGCGATGAGGGTTTGCGAGGCGAAGAGCCCGGCCAGCAGGATCGAGGAGTAAATCGGGAAGCCCAGGATGTAATACCCGGCCAGGATGCCGAGCCCGAGCGGCACGCAGAAGGTGTAGAGCCCGAAGATGAGGCTGCGCCAGCTGTTTTTCTTGAAATCGGACATGTCCATGTCCAGCCCCGACAGGAACATGATGTACAGGAGGCCGGCCGTTCCCGAGAGGATGATGCTGCTGTCGCGCAGAACCAGGTTTAGGCCGTGGGGGCCGATCACCGCACCTGCGATGATGAGCCCCAGCAAATAGGGGATTTTGAGTTTGTTCAGTAACAACGGTGCTGCCAGAATGATGACCAGGATCAGCAGGAATTTCAGGATCGGGTCTTCGAGCGGCAACGTTATGGAGTCTATATGTGCGAATAGGAACATATGGTCGGATTGATGTATTTATACAAATATATGAAAATCCGCGGTAAAATCCAAACGACGGTGCGTTTTGCCCTGCCGCCGATTAGTCTGCCTATGTTGCGTTCGGTATTTTCCGTTTCTTCCTAAAGCTTGTGATATACCCGACGTCGTTTCTGCTTCAGAAGTACGGGAGGAAAATGCGACTACATATATTTAATAGACAAACCGGTGTAAAACCGCATCTGTTTCATTTTGTTTCATTTTTTAAGATTGAGTAAATGACCAACAACACAAATGGGACAATATAAAATATCTTGAAGTAAATTTTATTTTCTTCGGTGTCGAATTCAGGCACAGATGTCAAAACGAAATATAAGATAAACAGGGCGATGGAGAGGCCTAATACCGCTCTTCGCGCATATTTTTGTGTCTGCTTCATGCGACGATTACTTTTTTTAATTTTCTTCTTTGTAAATACAATATAATAATATTTGCCTTTGCGCCAAAAATTTTTGCATGTTCGTTGCGGCATCGTCGTGTCTGATTGACTTTCGACAGTTTGCCGCAGGTATACCCCGGCGAGGCTCGGGAATATTTGCGCCGGCAATCGCTGCCCCCCCCCGCGATGCCGCGTGTCTTGCACATTTTTTGTCCGGCGGAATGTGGCTGTCTGATCGCAATGATGCCGAATTGTGAAATAATGGGGGCCAAGAGCAGGGAATTTGTCAAAAAAAACGTAACTTTGAAAAATCGTATGGATAAAAAATCGTCGCCGATGCGTGTCGACAAAGTAGATAAACGTGTTCTCTGGCCCGTGCTTATGGGCTTCTTTATCATGGGGTTCTGCGATATCGTGGCTCCGATCTCGGGGCGTATCGCCACCGAATTTCCCGCATCGCAGCAGGCGGCCGTGAGTTTCCTGCCTACGATGGTGTTCCTCTGGTTCCTCGTGCTGTCGACCCCCTTGGCGGCACTGATGAACCGCATCGGCCGCAAGGCCATGTCGATGATCGGCTATGCATTCACGATCGCCGGGCTGTTGGTGCCCTTCCTCGCGGGCGAGGGCTGCGCACTGGGCTGGTACTTCGCCGGCTTCGGGCTGCTCGGTATCGGCAATACGGCGCTCCAGGTGGCGATCAACCCCCTGCTGGCGACCATCGTGCCGGGCGAGCGGATGACGAGCTACCTGACCGTGGGGCAGATTTTCCGCAACACCTCGCTGTTGCTGCTGGCTCCGATCGTCACGGCGCTCGTGGCGCTCACGGGTTCGTGGCGTCTGCTGCTGCCGATCTATGCCGGGCTCACCGTGCTGGGCGGCATCTGGCTGCAATTTACCACCGTGGCCGAACCCGAACGCAGCGGGCATGCGGCGGGGATGTCCGATTGTTTCCGGCTGCTGAGGAACAGGGCAGTCCTGTTATGTACGCTGGGCGTGGCGTGTTTCATCGCCGGGGACGTCGGGATCGGATTCCTCTCGGTACGGCTGATCGACAACCCCGATTCGATCCTCACCACTACGGGGTTCTATGCCTGCCGCATCGTCGGTACGCTGGTCGGAGCCTGGGTGCTGGTGCGCCTTTCGGACGTGAAATACCTGAGCTGGAATATGGTCGGGGCGCTGGTGCTCTGCGTGGTGCTGCTTTTCGTACGCAACGAAGCTGCGATTTATGCGGCCGTCGGGCTGATGGGCTTCGCCATGGCCTGCGTTTTCGCCACCTTCTATGCCGTGGCGACCAAAGCCGTGCCCGAACAGGCCAACGGGGTTGCGGGGCTGATGATTATGGCCATTGCCGCCGGGGCCGTCTCGGGGCCCGTATGTGGGGCGATTATCCGCTGGACGGGGAACCCCCACCTGGGGATGCTGTTCGTCGCCCTCTGCGTGGGCTATATGCTCTGGGCAAGTATCAAATTGAAAATCAAATAAACAGTTGCTCAATGATTCGTAAAATTGCAATGACCCTGTTGCTGGCGGCCTGCATATGGCCGGCCCTTGCGCAGCGCCCCCGCACGCGGGTCGAGTGGGGTGTGATCGGCGGTATCAACATCCCCGACTATACGACCAACATGTCGAAGACCGATGTCAAGAATAAACTGGGCTGGCAGGCCGGTATCGTCACGGCAGTCAACCTGGGCGCCTTCGCCATCGAGCCGCAGATCCTTTACGTGCGCCAGGGGCTCCGCATCAAACCCGAAGGGGCGAAGGAGATCAACCTCAAGTCGAACTCGATCGACGTCCCGGTGCTCGTGTCGCTGCGCCTGCTCAGGCCGTTCCGTTTCTATGCGGGCCCGGTGTTCACCGTGATGAACGACTGTAAACAGAAGTCGGGCGGCGACCTGCTGGATTTCGGCCGCGTACGTCCCACGATGTCCTATACGGTGGGTGCAGGCGTCAAATTGCTGGGTCACATGCTCATCGACCTGCGCTACAACGGCCAGTTCAAAGGCAAGGAGGACGTGGTGCTGCCCGACGGCAGCCGCCTCGACAAGCTCCGTTCGTATAACGTCGCCCTCAGCGTCGGTTACCTGTTTTAGCCTATGACCGAAGCTGTCGGAAAAGAGATCGCCATCGAGGGTGTCGACCCCCGGGAGCTCTACGGCCCCCGGAATACCTACCTCGACCAGATCAAAGCGCTCCACCCCCAACTCAGGATCGTAGCGCGCGGTTCGTCGCTCAAAGTGCTGGGCTCGGAGGCCGAAACCCAACGGTTCGGCCGGCATATGGAGGGGCTGGTGGCCTATTACCTCAAATACGGGCACATCTCGTCCGAAGTCATCGCGCAGGCTTTTGCAGGCGGTATCGCCGGACAGGAAGCCCCGGCTGACAAGGACGTCATCGTCTACGGCAACAACGGCAATATCATCCGTGCCCGCACGGTCAACCAGCAGAAGCTGGTGTCGCTCTACGGGCGCAACGACCTGCTGTTCGCCGTCGGGCCCGCCGGGTCGGGCAAGACCTATACGGCCATCGCGCTGGCCGTGCGCGCGTTGAAGGAGAAGGAGGTGCGGCGTATCATCCTCACGCGTCCGGCGGTCGAGGCGGGCGAGAAACTCGGGTTCCTGCCGGGTGACATGAAGGAGAAGCTCGACCCCTACCTGCAACCCCTCTACGATGCGCTGAACGACATGATCCCGCCGGCCAAGCTGGCGAAATACCTCGAAGAGGGGACGGTACAGATCGCGCCGCTGGCCTACATGCGCGGCCGTACGCTCGACAATGCGTTCGTCATCCTCGACGAGGCGCAGAATACGACCCTGTCGCAGATCAAGATGTTCCTCACGCGCATGGGGCGCAACGCCAGGTTCATCGTCACGGGCGACGTGACGCAGATCGACCTGCCGAAGAAAAGCGACAGCGGGCTGACCCGCTCGATGGAGATCCTGCGCGGTGTCGAGGGAATCGGCATCGTGGAGTTCGACAAACGCGACATCGTGCGCCACCAACTGGTCAAATACATCGTCGACGCATTCGACAAATATGCCGGGGATACCCGGAAAGAACCTGAACAATCAAACTCAAAAACCGAATAATTATGGACAAGAACCTGTCTGCGCTCAAGCCGGCGCTCGTCTGGAAACATTTTGCTCAGATCGTCCGCATCCCGCGCCCCTCGTCGCACGAGGAGAAGATCCGCAAGTACGTCATGGATTTCGCCAAGTCCCGGGGACTGGAATGCAAGGAGGACGCTGCGCACAACGTCTATGTCCGCAAGCCTGCCTCGAAAGGGATGGAAGACCGCAAGGGCGTCATCCTGCAGGCGCACCTCGACATGGTGCCCCAGAAGAACAACGATAAGAAGTTCGACTTCACCAAAGACCCCATCGACGCCTACATCGACGGCGAATGGGTCACGGCCGACGGTACGACGCTCGGGGCCGACAACGGCATCGGCGCCGCGGCGATCCTTGCCGTGCTGGAGGACGACACGCTGGTGCACGGCCCCCTCGAAGCCTTGTTTACCGCAACCGAGGAGACCGGTATGGACGGTGCCTTCGGGTTGAAAAAAGGCCTGCTCCGCGGCGATATCCTGCTGAACCTCGATTCGGAGACCGAAGGCGAGCTGTATGTGGGCTGCGCCGGCGGGCTCGATGCCAACGTCACCTTCAAATATGCGGCGGAGAAGACGCCCGTGCGGAATTATACCGCTGCGAAGATCACGGTCAAGGGGCTCAAGGGCGGGCACTCGGGCATCCAGATCGGATGCCAGCGTGCCAATGCCAACAAGGTGCTGTTCCGCTTCCTGAACGCCGCTTCGGCGCCGCACGACGTGTTGCTGTGTTCGGTGGACGGCGGCGGCCTGCGTAATGCCATCCCCCGCGAGGCCGAGGCTGTGGTGATGGTCAAAACGAAAGAGTACGAGGCATTCGCCAAGGAGCTGAAGGCGTATGAGAAGGTCGTCAAGGCCGAATACGCGGGCATCGAGGATGCCGTGTCGGTCAAGATAAGGGAGTGCGAAGCCCCTGCGGAGATGGTTGCCCGCGAGGTGGCTGAGAAACTTACGAAGGCTGTGGTCGGCTGCCCCGACGGCGTGCAGAAGATGTCGATGGCCATGCCGGGGCTGGTGCAGACTTCGAGCAACCTCGCACGCGTGGTGTCCGACGGAAAGACGGTCAAATTGCAATGCCTGCTGCGCAGTTCGGTCAACACCGAAAAGGCCGCGCTGGGCGAGGCCATTGCCGCCGTGTTCTCACTGGCCGGCGCCAAGGTGCAGCTTTCGGGCAGCTACGACGGATGGAACCCCGACATGGATTCGCCGATCCTGAAGGCCATGACCGCTTCGTACAAAGCCCTTTATGGCAAGCAACCCGCCGTGACGGCGATTCACGCCGGGCTGGAGTGCGGCATCATCGGCAGCAAATACCCCAAGATGGACATGATCTCGTTCGGCCCCACGATCTGTTACCCGCACTCGCCCGACGAGAAGGTGGAGATCGCATCGGTCGGCAAGTTCTACGAGTTCATGGTCGACACGCTGCGCAACATCCCCAAAAAGTAGCGTGTTTTGGAAGCCGGAAAGGTCAAATGGTTCGTCATCGTCAATCCCGTGGCCGGAGGCGGCCGCGGGCTTGACCATTTCCCGCAGATATCGCGCTACCTGCGCGATGCGCAGATACTCTGCGAACCGGTCTTCACGGAACATAAGTTCCACGCCACGGAACTTACCGTGACGGCCGTCAACGAGGGGTATCGGCATATCATCGTCGTCGGGGGCGACGGCACCCTGCACGAGGTGGTCAACGGGCTGTTCATCCAGCAGAAGGTCTGCCCCGACGAGGTACTGCTTGCGGTGGTCGCCGTCGGTACGGGCAACGACTGGGTGCGCACGTTCGGTATTTCGAACCGCTACCAGGATGCCGTGAAGGCGATCAGCGAAGGGTATTCGTTCCTGCAGGACGTGGGCGTGGTCTCTTACGAGGAGTCGCACTACCGCCAGAGCCGTTACATGGCCAACGTCGCGGGTGCGGGTTTCGACGCCCATGTGGTGCGCAAGTTCTCGCACCTCAAGAAGAAGGGGCGCAAGAACCGCTGGATCTACACATGGTGTCTGGTCAGGCAATTCTTTCGTTATAAATCTACCGGAATGAAGGTGTGGGTCGATGACCGGCTGGTCTACAACAACCTGCTGCTAAGCATCGCCATCGGTATCTGCAAGTATAACGGCGGCGGTATGCAGCAGCTTCCCGAGGCTGTGGCCGACGACGGCATGCTCGACGTGTCGCTCATCCGGCCGGTGCATTTCTGGCACCTGCTGTTCCGGTTCCACTACCTGTTCAACGGCGGCATATACCGTATCCGGCATATCCTCCAGGAGCGCGGCAGCCGTATCCGCATCGAGTCGTCGCCCGAAATATCGGTCGAGGTGGACGGGGAGCTGCTGGGCGAAACGCCGCTCGAATTCTCAATCCTCCACAAGGCGATCCGGATCGTGGTGTCCAAGGAATTTTACGACAAACGCCCCGAGACGTCGTGTTCGTGTACGGTGCCGGAGGTGTAGCGCTTGTTACGCCGCCGGAGTGGCGGGGTAAAGATAACCGGGCGGGATTTTTTCAAAAAATCCCGCCCGGCTGCGTTTGGTCGTGCGATGCGTCAGTTGACGCTCTCGATGACATCGACTTCGGTAATCACCCATTCGAAAAGGTCGTTGGCGCACTGTCCCTGCAACTGGCGCAGCTGCGACATGTCGGTCGTATCGGCCAGGATGGCGTTGAAGAATTGCGACATCGTGTCGTAGGTGTCGTTCACCTTCCCGGCGAAGCAGTTGTAAAAAGCCTTCTGCTGGTCGTGGTCGAGGCCTGCGGGAAGCACGCCCTGCGCTACGAGGTAGTTGTAGGGGAAGATATGCCGCATGTTGCGTGCGTCGGCGTTCAGTTCGTCCACGATGGTCGTGACGACCACCATGTCGACCGTGTCGGTTACGCCCGGCATCTCCACGAAGGTCGCGTAGACGGGATAGGTGCCTTCCAGCTCCCCGGCCACCTGGTCGGTGAAGAGTACGAACTCGGCGTCGGTCAGGTCGTCGAGGTAAACCATCTGGCGGTAGCTGCGCAGCGCTTCGCGCATGGCCTTGCGTTGTTCGTGGTTCCACTCCCGCTTTTGCGAGCAGCCTACGAAGCCTGCTGCGAACATCGAGAGCAGGGATACACAGAGGAGAATTTTTTTCATCGTTTCCTTGATTTTGGTTTTACTTATGGCAGGGACGCAATCCGTGTGCCAAAAATTTCATATCTTTACCCGAAAATCAGTTTGCTATGGATGTCCTGGCTTTTCGCGACTACTGCCTGTCGCTGCCCCTGACCGAGGAATGTACGCCCTTCGACGAAACTACGCTGGTCTATAAGGTCGGCGGGAAGATGTATGCCTATGCCGATATGGAGAATTTCGGGCGGGTCGCCGTGAAGTGCGACCCCGACGAGGCGGTTTCCCTGCGCGAGGAGTATCCCGACGTCACGCCTGCGTGGCATTCGAGCAAAAAGCACTGGAACGACATCCGCACGACGGGCGACCTGCCCGATGCCTTTATCCGGGCGCAGATCCGCAATTCCTACCTGCTCGTGCTGCGGCAGAACGTTACGCCCAAGTCCCTGTGCGAGGAGATACTGGCCTATGTCGGGGAACACGGCCTGCCCGAATAGCCGCTGTGCGGGAATCCTGCCCCGGCCCTGAGATTGTCCGATCAAATAACTCGATAAACTATGAATATCCGATTTCTTTTCGCAGCGCTGGTTTGTGCGCTGGCTTTGGGTTCATGCGGCGGAAATGCCCGAACCGAACTTTTCAATGGCAAAGACCTTGCGGGTTGGGTATGCGTCGTCGACAGCCTGGGCGACGTGCCTGCCGGGGAGGTATTCACCGTCCGGGACGGCAATATCCGTATCGCGGGGCAGCCGTTCGGCTACATGCGTACCGCGCGGCAGTACGGCGATTACAGGCTCCACGCCGAGTGGCGCTGGATCGGCGAAGCTACGAACAGCGGCATTTTCCAGCGCGTGCAGGAGGGCGACAAGGTCTGGCCCCAAGGGATCGAATGCCAGCTCATGGCAGGGCGTGCGGGCGACCTGGTGTTGCTCGGGGGTGCAAGGGCCGCCGGGATCGAACCGGTGGGGAAATTCCCGGTAAAGGCTCGGATCGGCGCTGCCGGCTGCGAAAAGCCGGCAGGCGAGTGGAACGAGGCCGAGATCGTCTGCCAGGGCGACCGGATGACCGTCTATATCAACGGCATGTTGCAGAACGAATGTTCGGGTACGGATCGCACGGGCTACATTGCGCTCCAGAGCGAAGGCGGTACCCTGGAGTTCCGCAATGTCTACCTCACCGATGTGAAATAGGCATCCGGCACAGCGGCCCGGATACTCGAAAACGAAGGCCGTCCCCGCAGCAGGGGACGGCCTTCCGTCGTTTTGAGGCCGGATTGCTATGCGCGCATTTTTGCTTTCCAGCGAAGATAACCCGCGACTGCCAGCGCCGAGTAGAGGGCGTACAGGCCTGCCGTCAGCGGGATGCCCTTGTAGAGGTACAGCCCCACCGTTACCAGGTCTACGGCCAGCCATACGAGCCATTGCTCGACGTACTTGCGCGAGAGCATCCACATCGCCACGATGCTTCCGGCCGTGGTCATCGCGTCCCAGAACGGCACGGTGCTGTTGGTGAATCCCACGAGCAGGAAGTAGATGCCCGTATGCGCTGCGGCGTAGACGGCAATCAGCCCCGCAGCCTGGCGCAGGGGCGTATGCCCGATCCGGTCGGCCGCTGCTTTCCTTCGCGGTGCGTTATGCCATACGATCCACCCGTAAAGGCCGGCCAGTACGTAGTAGGCCTGCATCGAGCAGTCGGCATACAGCCCCGCCTTGTAGTAGAGTGCACCGTGCACCAGCGGCATGATGAGCCCGACGACCCACAGGCGGATGTCGGCCCGGTATTCCAGCCACAGGTAGAGCAGCCCCAGCACGACCCCGGCGATTTGCAGTACGAGTTTCCAGTCCATCTGTTCTCAGAATTTCACCGTCACGTTGGCCAGCACGTTCAGCGGGGCCTGCGGGAAGTAGAGTGCGACGTCCGTACGCTTGCCGTCGTCCATGTAGGAATAGCCGTACCCGTTGCCGCAGTACTCCGAATCGAAGAGGTTGTAGACCATGAGCCCGAAGCGGACGCTGCGGGCGGCTTTCGTGCGGAGCGTATAGCCCAGGTTGAGGTTGGTCGTGCAATAGCTGTCGAGCGACAGGGCGTCGATTTCGTTGTTCGTGAAATACTGCTTGCCGACATACTGCGTGTGGAATACAGCCTCGAAGCCCTTGCAGTGGAAGTCGAAGAGCACCCCGGCGATTACGTCGGGCGAGTAGGAGATGGTCATGTCGCCCAGGTTCTGTCCGAAGGTGGGGCTGTCCTTGAGGGCGTCGACGTAATCCTCGATCCTGTTCCGGCTGAACGTGGCGTGCCCGCTGAGCGTGAACCAGCCCGTGGCTTTCCATTGCGCCGAAAGTTCGATGCCCCGGCGGTAGCTGTCCTCCACGTTCGTGTTCAGGGCATCGTCGCCGTCGTTGACCATGCCCGTGGCGACCAGCTGATCCTTGTATTTCATGTAGTAGAGGTTTACGCCTGCGCTGAATTTCGGCGTGTCGTACCGGTAGCCAAGTTCATAGTCGTAGAGTTTCTCGGACGAGGGATACGAGTTGTCGCCGGAGAACATATAACGGTCGGTGAAGTCGCTGCGCGTAGGCTCCTTCTGTGCGACGGCGAACGATGCGTAGAAGTTGTGGCGGTCGGCGAGCGTGTAATGAATGCCCGCGCGCGGGTTGAAGAAATGGTATTTCTTATCTACGTCGATAGGCTGCATCGCGGAGGTGTCCCAGTTGTAGTTGTCGTTGACGCCCCACGCCTGGTAATGCACATAGCGGTATTGCATGTCGGCGAACAGGCGCAACCCCCGGGCGACTGTCCAGTTGGCGCGCACGAAGACGTTGGCGTCTTGTTTGTCGACGTCGTTGTCGTACCAGCGCCCCCGGATGTCGCTTTTCTTCAGGCCGTCCACCCAGTCCAGCGTGCCCCAGTGGGGACAGGAGTAATAGCTCCACGAACCGCCGAACGTGAGGTCGAGGTTGCGTACCGAGTAGGCGGCCGAGGCGTTGATGCCTCCCAGGTGGTTGCGCATGATCTTTTCGCGGATCAGGTCGGCCTGTTCGATGTCGCTCTGCAGGTTGGTGTAGCCCGCCAGCCATGCGTCGTCCTTGTACTGCCTGTAATAGCCGTATCCGTACGTGTAGAACGCCGTGGCGTTCATCACCCAGCGGTCGTTGATACGGTGGTTGAGGATCAGCTGGTTGTTGATCTGCAGGTAGTTGTCCGTCTGGTCGTCGTAGTAGTCGACGTGCGTGCCGTCGGCCAGCACGAAGGGGCCGTCCGAGGTGACGTACTGCCCGCTGTCGTGGTACCGGCGTCCGTAGCGCTTCATGTCCTCCTTCGTGACGCCGTTATAGGTGAGGTAGGTCTTGGCCTTGCCGCCGAACGAAACCAGTTTCAGCATCGTATTGCCGTTGTAATAGGCACCCTGGAACATGTAGGATTTGAGATCCGTGGCCCCGCGGTCGATGTAGCCGTCCGAGCCGATATGGGTCAGGCGTGCATCCACGGCCCAGTGGCCGCCCATGAGGCCCGATGAAACCTGCACGGCCTGCTTGTTGGTGTTGTACGATCCGTAGGAGAGCGATGCCGAGCCGTTGAAATCGGTCGGGAGTGCCTCGGTGGTCATGTTCACCGCGCCGCCGAAGGCACCCGTGCCATTGGTCGAGATGCCTGCTCCGCGCTGCACCTGCACCGTCCCTACCGACGAGATCAGGTCGGGCGTGTCGTACCAGTACATCGAGTGCGAGTCGGGGTTGTTCATCGAAACGCCGTTGATCGTCACATTCAAGCGCGTGGCGTCCGTGCCGCGCAGCCGTACCGAGGTGGCGCCGATGCCGATGCCGGTTTCGTTGGTGGCGACCATCGAGGGGGTCAGCGCCAGTACCGACGGGATGTCGAATCCAAAGCTGTTGCGGGCGATCTCGTCGCGCGCGATGTCCGTGTAGGCCACGGGCGTGGCCGCGTCGGCGCGTGTGGCGGTGACTTCGATCTCCTGCAACCGGTACATGCGCAGCGAGTCTTCCTGCCCGGCCTCCACGGCCTGGGCATGTGCGGCGGTGCCTATGACGGCGGCCGCAATGGGTAGTAAAAACCTTTTCATGTTTAAACTTTTTAAAGTTAGAGAACTGAAAAGGGGTATGTAATGTTGATTATGCGTCCCGGTCTCGGCATTACCCGTGTCCGGTTCAATGGGTATAATCTCAGCCCGCGCACTGCGAGCACCCCTTAGAAATTCGACGGCAAAGGTAATGATTGTCCGGGGCAATACCAAATTTATTTGTCCCGGCCCGCCCCGGCCGGAATAATTAAATGCCGAAAAGGGGGATATAAGCCGAAAATTGCCTACTTTTGCACTTTCAAATTTTTTAACGGTCTATGAAACATATCGCATCGTTCCGTCCCCGGTTCTTCGAAGTGCTCCGGGGGTATTCGCGCCAGACGTTTTCGGCCGACCTGATGGCCGGCCTGGTTGTGGGCATCGTGGCCCTGCCGTTGGCTATCGCCTTCGGTATCGCTTCGGGCGTGTCGCCCGAAAAGGGAATCATCACGGCTGTGGTCGCGGGGTTCGTCGTCTCGCTGCTGGGCGGAAGCCGGGTACAGATCGGCGGCCCTACGGGCGCCTTCATCGTCATTGTCTACGGCGTCGTCCAGCAATACGGCGAAACGGGGCTGCTGGTTGCGACGTTCATGGCCGGCGTGCTGCTGGTTGCGATGGGGTTGTTCAAACTCGGTGCCGTCATCCGGTTCATTCCCTATCCCGTCGTGGTGGGGTTCACAGCCGGCATCGCCCTGACGATTTTCACGACGCAGATCGCAGACCTGTTCGGGATGGATTTCGGCGGGGAACCCGTGCCGGGGGATTTCATCGGCAAGTGGATGCTCTATTTCCGCCATTTCGGTTCGGTCGACTGGGCGAACCTGGCCGTGGGGCTGTGCAGCATTTTGCTGATTGTCCTCACACCCAGGTTTTCGCGCCGTATCCCGGGGTCGCTGGTGGCCATCGTCGTGCTGACGGCCGGGGTTTGGGCGCTTCGGACGTATGCGGGCATGGAGGGCGTCGATACCATCGGCGACCGCTTTACGATCCGTGCCGAATTACCTGCCGCAGCCATGCCCGCGATGGATTGGGAGGTGATGCGCAGCCTGTTCCCCGTGGCTTTGACCATTGCGCTGCTGGGGGCTATCGAATCCCTGCTTTCGGCGACGGTCGCCGACGGTGTGACCGGCGACCGCCACGATTCGAATACCGAGCTGATGGCGCAGGGTGCCGCCAACCTGCTCACTCCGCTGTTCGGCGGCATTCCGGCCACGGGTGCCATCGCCCGGACGATGACCAATATCAACAACGGCGGCCGGACACCCGTGGCGGGCATTATCCATGCCGGGGTGCTGCTGCTGATCCTGTTGCTGATGATGCCGCTGGCGCAGTATATCCCGATGGCCTGTCTTGCGGGCGTGCTTGTGGTCGTTTCCTATAACATGAGCGGCTGGCGGACTTTCCGGGCTTTGCTGCGCACGCCCCTTTCCGACAGGGCCGTTCTGCTGGTTACCTTTTTCCTGACGGTGGTCTTCGACCTGACGGTGGCCATCGAGGTGGGGCTGCTCATCGCCTGCGTGCTGTTCCTGCGGCGTGTGATGGAGACGACCGAAATATCGGTAATACGCAATGAAATCGACCCCTCGGCGGGTTCCGATGCCCGGCTGCACGAAGAGCCGCTGGCCATACCCTCCGGGATCGAGGTGTATGAGATCGACGGCCCCTATTTCTTCGGCATCGCTACTCGCTTCGAGGAGTTGATGATGCAGATGGGCGACCGTCCCCGGGTGCGGATCATCCGTATGCGCCGCGTGCCGTTCATCGACTCCACGGGGCTCCATAATCTGGAAACCCTGTGCCGGATGTCGCAGCGGGCGGGGAGTACCCTCGTGCTGTCGGGCGTGAACCCGGGCGTGCGCGCTACGCTGGAGAATGCCGGGATCTGCAACCTGCTCGGCGAGGAGAACATTTGCCCCGACATCCATGCGGCGCTCGAGCGCGCCCGGGTGTTGGCCGCCCAGTCCGGGACGGGGAAGTAGGGCGGAAAAAGAATTATGCCATCAGGTTCAGACGAGCTGAACCTGAACCGACATATCCGTACGAATTAGTGTGCGGCTGAGTTCCCGCTTATTGTTCCCGGGGTATGAGAATATGAGATTTTTTCTGATCGTGTTCGGTTTTTTCTTCGTATCTTTGGGATAAGAGAAAAGTTGTTGCCATGCCCCTCCCAAGCGAGCCATACAACCCTTTGAAGAACGCAAGGTGCGTACCGCCTGGGGAGAGGAATCCGGGAAATGATATGTTCCCGTCGTCTGTGCCGCCGGAGTGCTGAAGGGCGGTTCGAATCCCCGGAAAGCCAATCGTAACGAGGCTGCGTATGGAGGCCGGATTGCAGGCACTCCCCGGTGCGAAATCGAAATCCAGACGGAGAAAAAGATCGTTTCACCGCTCACGGCTAAAAAGGTTTTGGCGGCGCGAGAAGCGGAGAAGGTCGGGGAAGAGGGGAATTAAAAAGAGAATCATTATGGCAGGCCGGGAATCACGACATGACGGGATCGATCCTTTCCTTCGGCGGGAGACTGCCCTTGTCCGGAGTATGGAGGCTTTGTCCGCGCTTGAAAAAAAGCGTAGGATCAAAGCGATGCGTAAATATCTGCGCATTGAAGACAACGGCATTTACTGCAAACGCTGCGGCAATAAAATCCTGTCGGACGCTGACGCGGAGCTATGCAATACGTACACGAAGAACCTGTACGGAAAAGCCGTCGATGTATTCTGCGCCCAATGCCACACCCGCCTGTTCTTCGATAACAGCGAGAATGTCAAATCGGAAGCGAAGCCGGAACAAGACGCACCGCCGAAGCCCCCTCGCAACAGTGAAATTCCACCTGCCGCACACGATACCGGAGCGAGCGGGAAAATAGCTAGTTCCGAAGACCGAGAAAAATATTCCCGCCCTTCAAAGACCCCGGTGATGCTGAAAATTCTTTCAGGAGCTATCGTATTATCCGTTGCCGGGATATCCATCTTGGCGCCGGAAACTACGTCCGTATCACCGCCGGACAATCCCGTTTCCGCACCTGAATCCGGTATTTCGGGAGTAGGGCCGGAACCATCGGCGGAACTACGCACCGAACATATTGGCAATACCGGTGTTGACTACCATCCCGCCGTCACGACAGAAATCATCGAGACGAATTTCCAGAAGTGCGCGGCAGAATATGCCATCAACCGCCTGTCCGACACTACGGCCGTAATTACGACTTTCTTTGCAAATCAGCTCATAGACCATAAAATAAGCCCGTCCGCTATGACACAGGCCATGGTTATAGATATGATAAGGGAGGAGTTCGGCATTGACCTGCGGGATGCTCAGACTTACAAAGACGTGCTAAAATGTTTTCTCGCAAATCTGAAAGGTTTATAACCGGACGAAGATATAGTCCGCAGCCCGAATGTGAAAAAACGGGTAAATGCCCCCCCCCCGACGCTGCGAGTGCGAAACGGTTTGAAGTCGTTGGCCTGTATCATGAGTCTTGGAAGGTGTGATTTTGCCTGGTTTAAACAACAGTTTCTCGGGTAAGTTTTATTGTGAGTGCCTGCATGGCTATCGCTCATAAAACGATGGGCGTGCACGTGCTTTTTACAAAAACATTTCATTTTACCGTTTTGTAAATGAGATTCCAGTCGGTGAAATGGATTTTCAAAGACTGTTAGGAAATTTCAGGAAAATAAAAAAACCGCCGGGGAATCGGCGGTTTCGATTTTGCGGAGAGTGGGGGATTCGAACCCCCGGTACAGTAATCCCGTACGTCAGTTTAGCAAACTGGTGGTTTCAGCCACTCACCCAACTCTCCGGGCAGCTAAAACAAAATATTGCTATCGTTAAGCGGGACAAAAGTAAATCAAAAAAGGGGAATTACCAAATAAAAACCGGAGAAAAGTTTTCGCCCTGCATTCTGCCGGGGGAGGCCCCGCGGCACGGAGCCCGTATTGCCGGAAGCCTGCGTCCCGCCGATAGGCCGTATCTGCGGCGGCATCCGTTGCGCGGGCGGCGAAAATTCACATCTCTTTTTTGCCGTTTTGCCTGCTCTGGTGCCGGATTTGCTTTGCCGTATTATGAAATTGCATTTAGATTTTGTACCTTTGTGTGATATTTCGCTCATAATGGCTGAGAAAGATAAAGACATATTGGAGAATATAGGAGAGCAGGAATACAAGTACGGCTTCACCACGGACATCGAGACCGAAACCATCGGTAAGGGTCTGAACGAGGAGGTGGTACGTCTGATCTCCGCCAAGAAAGGCGAGCCCGCATGGATGACCGAGCGGCGCGTGGCGGCTTACCGCCACTGGCTGACGTTGGAACCCCCTGTGTGGGCGCACCTGACGATTCCCGAAATAGATTTTCAGGACATCATCTATTACGCCGCCCCCAAGCCGCAGAAAAAACTCAATTCGATGGATGAGGTCGACCCCGAGCTCAAACGCACGTTCGACAAACTGGGCATCCCCCTCGAAGAGCAGATGGCGCTGGCGGGCGTGGCGGTCGACGCCGTGATGGACTCGGTGTCGGTCAAGACGACTTTCAAGGAGGTGCTGGCCGAAAAGGGCATCATCTTCTGTTCGATCTCCGAGGCGCTGCGCGACTTCCCCGACCTGGTGAAGAAATACCTGGGCAGCGTCGTCCCCTATACCGACAATTTCTATGCGGCGCTCAATGCCGCGGTCTTCTCCGACGGTTCGTTCTGCTACATCCCCAAGGGTGTCCGCTGCCCGATGGAACTGTCGACCTATTTCCGTATCAATGCGGCTGGGACGGGACAGTTCGAACGTACGCTGATCGTGGCCGACGAAGGGGCTTACGTGAGCTACCTCGAAGGCTGTACGGCCCCGCGCCGCGACGAGAACCAGCTGCATGCCGCTGTGGTCGAGATCATTGTCGAGAAGGACGCCGAGGTCAAATACTCCACGGTGCAGAACTGGTATCCCGGCGACAAGCAGGGGCGGGGCGGCATCTATAATTTCGTGACCAAGCGCGGCATCTGCCGCGAAAACGCCCGCCTGTCGTGGACGCAGGTGGAGACCGGCTCGGCCATCACCTGGAAATACCCGAGCTGCATCCTCGCGGGCGACAATTCGGTCGGCGAGTTTTACTCGGTGGCCATGACCAACAACTTCCAGCAGGCCGATACGGGTACGAAGATGATCCACATCGGCCGCAACACTCGCAGCCGCATTGTCTCGAAAGGTATCTCGGCGGGGCGGAGCGAGAACTCCTACCGCGGGCTGGTGCGCATGGCCAAGGGGGCGGAGAACGCCCGCAACTATTCGCAGTGCGACTCGCTGCTGATCGGCGACAAGTGCGGCGCGCACACCTTCCCGGTGATCGACAGCCGCAACCGCACGGCCGTGGTCGAACACGAAGCCACCACGTCGAAAATTTCCGACGACCAGCTTTTCTACTGCAATCAGCGCGGGCTTTCGACCGAGGATGCCGTGGGGCTGATCGTCAACGGCTACGCCCGCGAGGTGCTGGCCAAACTGCCGATGGAATTTGCCGTCGAGGCGCAGAAACTGCTTTCGATAAGCCTCGAGGGTTCGGTCGGATAACCGGATATAAAAAAGGAAAGATATGTTAAGCGTAAAAAATCTGCATGCGTCCGTCGACGGCAAGGAGATCCTGCGGGGCATCGACCTCGAGGTCGGAGCCGGCGAGGTGCATGCCATCATGGGCCCCAACGGTTCGGGCAAGTCGACGCTCGCGGCGGTGCTCGCGGGCAATGAAAAGTTCACCGTCACCGAAGGTTCGGCGACGTTCCTGGGGCAGGATCTGCTGGACATGCCGATCGAAGACCGGGCGCGCCTGGGCCTGTTCCTCGGCTTCCAGTACCCGGTCGAGATCCCGGGCGTCACGATGGCCAATTTCATGAAGCTGGCCGTGAACGAACAGCGCAAGTTCCGCGGCGAGGAGCCGCTGACGGCCGCCGAGTTCCTGCGCCTGATGCGCGAGAAGAGCGCTGTCGTGGAGCTCGATGCGAAGCTCACGTCGCGTGCCGTGAACGAAGGCTTCTCGGGCGGTGAGAAGAAGAAGAACGAGATTTTCCAGATGGCGATGCTCGACCCGAAACTGGCGATCCTCGACGAGACCGACTCGGGACTCGACATCGACGCCCTTCGCATCGTCGCCACGGGTGTTACGAAACTCCATACGCCCCAGAATGCCACGGTGGTCATCACGCACTACCAACGCCTGCTGGATTACATCGTGCCCGATGTGGTGCATGTGCTCTACAAGGGGCGCATTATCCATACGGGCGACAAGACGCTGGCCCTCAAACTCGAAAAGGAGGGTTACGACTGGTTGATTAACGATTACAGGGAATGACGGCGCTTTACGATATAATCCGCGGGTTCCGTATGGCCGAGGGCGAAGTGTTCCGGGTTGCCGGGACGGAAAGCGAGCCTTTCGCTGCGGTCGATCCCCGGCGTATGCGTGTCGAGGTCGCGGCGGGGGCTTCGCTGCGACTGGCCGTGCTCCATACTTCGCCCGAGGTATCGGCCCTGGAGATCGTGCTGGAGGAGGACGCACGCCTCGTATTGACCGAGTTGTTCGTTTCCGAAGCCTTTGCGGAGGTGACAGTGAAGCAGGCGGCCCGCAGCCTTTGCCATATCACGGCGGTGCAGCTTTCGAGCGCCAACGCCTCCTATACGGTCGATCTCGACGGGCTGGGGGCCGAAAGCCTGTTGGGCGGGGCGTTCCTCGCCGCCGGGCAGGAGCATTGCGTCGTCAGGCTGCGGACGAACCACAACGTGCCCGACTGCCGCAGCAACTCTTATATAAAAGGTGTTGCGGGCGGTACGGCCGTAGGGGAGTTTTGCGGGCTGGTCTATGTGGCGCCCGACGCCCAGCGCACCGATGCGCAGCAGCAGAACCGTAACATCCTGCTCAGCGAGACGGCGCGTATCACGACCCAGCCCCAGCTGGAGATCTATGCCGATGACGTGAAATGCTCGCACGGCGCGACGGTGGGGCAGATGGATTCCGAGGCGATCCTCTATATGCGGCAGCGCGGCCTGAGCGAAGCCCAGGCGCGGGGGTTGCAGATCGAGGGCTTCGTGGGCGATGTCGTACGCCGCTGCGGCATCGAACCGCTGTGCGAGGCGGCGATGGAGGCGGTGGTTGCCAAACTGGAAAAATCATAACGATGTTCGACGTTGAAAAAATACGCGGGGAGTTCCCTATTCTGGGGCGCGAGGTCTACGGCAAGCCGCTGGTTTACCTCGACAGCGGCGCCACGGCGCAGAAACCGCTGGCCGTGATCGAGATGGTCGATTACCTGCAGCGCGGACTCAACGCCAATATACATCGCGGGGTGCACTACCTTTCGGAGGAGGCCACGACGCTTTACGAGGCGGCACGCGAGCGTATTGGCGCCTTTATCGGCGCGGCCGAAAAGGAAGAGGTCGTCTTTACGGCCGGCGCTACGGCTTCGCTCAATACGGTGGCCTATGCCTGGGGTGAAAAGTTCGTCCGTGCGGGCGACAATATCCTTGTCAGCGAGATGGAGCACCACTCCAATATCGTGCCCTGGCAGATGCTCGCCGAACGCAAGGGGGCGGAAATCCGCGTCCTGCCCTTCGACGACGAGGGGCGCCTGTGCACCGAACTGCTGCCGTCGCTGCTGGATGACAAGACCCGCATCGTCGCCGTTACGCAGGCTTCGAATACGCTCGGAACGCGTCCCGACCTGCGGCCCGTCATCGATGCGGCACATGCCGTGGGGGCGATCGCCGTGGTGGACGGATGCCAGGGTGTCGTGCACGGCGGTGTCGACGTGCAGGCTTTGGATTGCGACTTCTATGCCTTCTCGGGGCATAAGCTCTTCGGCCCGACGGGCATCGGCGTGCTGTATGGCAAACGTGCGCTGCTCGAAGCCATGCCGCCGTTCCTCGGCGGGGGCGATATGGTCGATACCGTGACCTTCGCCAAGACCACCTATGCGCCCGTGCCGCTCAAGTTCGAAGCCGGTACGGCCAATTTCACCGGGGCCATCGCCCTGGGCGAAGCCGTGAAATTCGTCGGGCGTTTCGACCCGGCCGAGGTCGAAGCGCACGAGGCGGCACTGCTGCACCGTGCGACCGAACGGCTTACGGCCGTCGACGGGCTGCGGATTTACGGTACGACGCCCGGCAAGTGTGCCATCGTGTCGTTCAACGTCGAGGGTGTGCATCCCTACGACATGGGCATGATCCTCGACAAGCTGGGCATCGCCGTCCGTACCGGGCAGCACTGTGCCGAACCCACCATGACGCATTTCTCCACGACGGGGATGTGCCGCGCTTCGTTCGCGCTCTACAATACGCTGGCCGAGGCCGATGCGCTGGCCGACGGCGTGGAACGCGCGGTGCGGATGCTGCGCGGATAGCGGGCCGGCCGACTTATTGAAGGATAAAAACTTAAATAATCAGGAATTAACCTATGTTCATAGTACTCGAAGGATTGGACGGGGCCGGTAAATCGACCCAAATCCGCATGTTGCGCCGTTTTTTTGCCGACAGGGGCGTCGAGAGCGAGTATGTGCACTTCCCGCGTTTCGATTCGCCCGTCTACGGCGAGCTGATAGCCCGTTTCCTGCGCGGCGAATTCGGCGGCGTGGGTGAGGTCGACCCCTACCTCGTGGCGCTGCTCTTCGCGGGAGACCGTGCCGATGCCGCCCCTCGGATCAGGGAGTGGCTCGCGCAGGGCAAGGCGGTCATCCTCGACCGCTATGTTTATTCGAACGTGGGTTTCCAGTGCGCCAAGCTGCCCGCCGGAGAAGAACGCAACCGGTTGGCCGAATGGATCATATACCTCGAATTCTGTCATAACGGCCTGCCGCGTCCCGACCTGTCTTTGTTCCTCGACGTGCCGTTCACCTTTACCGAGTGCAAACTCTCCGAGCTGCGCGAGGGCGACGACCGCGAGTACCTGCAGGGCGGACAGGACATCCACGAGGCGTCGCTCGCCCTGCAGCGGGCTGTGCGCAGCGTCTACCTCGAAGCCGCGGCCAAAGACCCCGCGCTGCGGGTCGTCGATTGCTGCGACCCCTCGGGGGCGATGGATTCCCCGGAGGGTATTTTTGCTAAAATATGTGCCCAGCTGGCACCAATACTCGAAGCCGATGCGGAAGTCCAGGGCCTTTAAACTGCTGGCCAACGTCTGCCGGCTGATCCTTGCCTGCACGTTCATCGTGTCGGGTTTCTCGAAGGTCATCGACCCGTGGGGCACCGCCATGAAGGTCAACGAGTACCTCTCCATCTACGGCATGGAATCCCTCCAGGGGGCGAGCATGGCCTTTTCGATCTGGTTGTGCGGTGCCGAGATGATGATGGGCTGTATGCTCCTGTTCAAGGTACGTATCCGCCTGATCTCAATCTTCGCCGTGCTGTCCATGCTCTTTTTTACCGCCCTCACCCTGCTCAGCGCTACGGTAATCCCCGTCGAGGACTGCGGTTGTTTCGGCGAGGCGCTGAAGCTGACGCCGTGGCAGACTTTCTACAAGAACCTGGCGCTGCTGCCGATGGCCCTGGTGGTCTGGTGGCGTTACCGCCCCGACAAGATCTTCGCCTTCAACCCCCTGGAAATCGTGCTTACCGTCACTTTTTTCTTCCTTTCGATGTATCTGGGATACTATTGCTACCGCCACCTGCCGCTGATCGACTTCCTGCCCTATAAGGTCGGGGTCAATATCTGGGAGGGGATGCACGCCCCGGTCGTCAAGCCCGGCGAAACGGAGACCGTACTTGTCTACCGCAACATCAAGACGGGCAAGCTGCGCGAGTTTTCGCTCGACGACACGGCCTGGCAGGATGCCGAAAAATGGGAGTGGGTCGATACCCGGACTACGGACGAGATGCCCGCCATTCGCCCGCTCATGAGCGAATTCTCCCTGCGCGATGCCGAAGGGGATGCGACCGAGGAGATCGTGACCGCTCCCGGGCGCGTGTATATGCTCTGCGTTACGTCGTTCGACCGCCTGCCGCGCGGTTGCGCCAAGCGGTTCGCCAAGGTCGTGCGGCGGGCCGCGGAGGAGGGTGCCCGCGTCGTCTGCCTTACCCCGCAGCCGTTGTACGGGGTCACTTACCACGATTTCGGTTCGGGGGATGTACGGTGCTATAACATAGACGCTTCGACCATGAAGACCATGCTGCGCGCCAACAACGGCATGGTGGTGCTGGAGGACGGCGTGATCCGTGCTAAAAAGAATTGTCGCGATATTCGTCCGTAGGGACATTTTGCGGCATGTGGTATGAAAGTTGACCCCGGGAACGGAGTCAACTTTCTTATTATGCGAACTTTCCATGTTTTAATCGTAGTCTTTCTCCTGGGCGCTTGCGCCCGGCGCCAGCCTGTGCCCGAGACCGTGCGTCCCGTCAAAGTTACCACGGCAGCCGGTGCGGCGGTCATCGACAAGGACTTCGCAGGGCTGGCGACGCCCGATGACGCCGTGAACCTCGCCTTCAAGCTTCCGGGGCAGGTGCTCGATGTCCCCGTCGCGCAGGGCGAAAGCGTCAAAAAGGGGGCGCTGCTGGCCGAACTCGATCCCCGGGATATCGAATTACAGGTTTCGGCCGACCGGTCGGCTTTCGAGGAGGCCCGTTCGCAGATGCAGCGTATGCAGCGGTTGTTGGAGCACGAAGCCGTATCCCGCCAGGAGTTCGAAAGCGCCCAGACCCGTTACGCACAAGTCAAGTCCGCCTATGAGAACTCCCTCGGCCTGCTCAAGGAGACCAAGCTCCGTGCGCCTTTCGCCAGCGTCGTGGAACGCAAGTTCGTCGACAACTACGAACGCGTGCAGGCCGGGCAGTCCATCGTCCGCGTCGTGAACCCGGTGACGACCAAGGTGCAGTTCACCATGCCCGAAAGCGGCCTGTCGCTCCTGTCGTCGCCTTCGACCCGCTTCGAAGTCGAGTTCGACAACTACCGGGGCGTCAGGTTCCCCGCCGTGCTGAAGGACTATGCCAAGACATCGTCCGATGCTTCGGGGTTCCCCGTGTCGCTGCGCCTTACGGATGTCGATACCGGGCGCTATTCGATTTCGCCCGGTATGTCGTGCATGGTCACGATGCAGAGTGCCGATCCCGTTACGGATGCGGTATCCCTGCCTGTCTCGGCCGTTTATGCCCCGGCCGAAGGCGGCACTTACGTCTGGGTGGTGACCGGCGGCGACCGTGTCGAGCGCCGGGCCGTGACCCTGGGCGAGTTGTACGGCCGTGACCGGGTCGTGGTCGACAGCGGGGTGGAACCCGGTGAGCGGGTTGTCACGGCCGGGGTTTACCAGCTTCGGCAGGGCGAACGGGTGAGAATCTTAAACTGACACGACGATGAGCCTGCCCGAATATTCATTGAAGAACAGGAAAGTCGTTTGGTTTTTCCTTTTCGTCCTGCTGGCGGGCGGAGCCCTGGGCTTCGTTACGCTGGGCAAGAAGGAGGACTCGGTATTCGTCATCAAGAGTGCGTCGCTGGTCTGCTCCTACCCGGGCGCCACGCCGCTCGAAGTCGAACAGCTCGTGACCGAACCCATCGAGCGCGAGGTGCAGTCGATGCGCCTCGTGCATAAAATCACGTCCGAATCCTATTACGGGCTGTCGAAGGTGCTGGTCGAACTCGACCCTGCGACCCGTGCTTCCGAGATACCCCAGTTGTGGGATGAACTGCGGCGCAAGGTGCTCAACATCCAGCCCCGGCTGCCTGCCGGGGCTTCGCCCGTGACCGTGGCCGACGATTTCGGCGACGTCTACGGTATCTATTACGGCCTGTCGGTCGACGGGGGTTTCACCTGGGCGGAGCTGCGCGACTGGGCACAGCGGATCAAGACGGCGCTCGTGACGGTCGACGGCGTGCAGAAGGTGAGCCTTTTCGGCGAGCAGACGCCCGTCGTGAACGTCTATGTCAACCTTGCCGCGCTCGCCAACTTCGCTATCCGCCCCGAAACGATCGTGGCGACCATCGGCCAGCAGAACACCATCGTCAACAGCGGCGAGAAACAGGCCGGGGCGCTCCAGATACAGATTCTCGAGGCCGGAACCTACAAGGGCCTCGACGATATCTCAAACCAGATGCTGACCGCTGCCTCGGGCAAACAATACCGCCTGGGCGACATCGCCCGCGTCGAACGGGGCTATGCCGACCCGCCGCAGACGCTCATGCGCGTCGACGGCCGCCGTGCCGTGGGCATCGGCATTTCGACCGAGGCGCAGGTCGACGTGGTGAAAACCGGGGAGAAGATCATCCGCGTGCTCGACGGCCTTACGCGCCAGATGCCCGTCGGCATGGATCTTACGGTGCTTTATCCCGAGAACCGCATCGCGCAGCAGGCCAATGCGACCTTCGTGCTGAACCTCGCCGAGTCGGTGGCCATCGTCATCCTGATCATCATGCTCGTCATGGGTTTCCGCGCCGGGGTGCTGATCGGCAGCTCGCTGCTGTTCTCCATCGGGGGTACGCTGCTGCTGATGCAGTTCCTGGGCGAGGGGCTCAACCGTACGTCGCTCGCCGGGTTCATCATCGCCATGGGTATGCTCGTGGACAATGCCATCGTGGTGACCGATAACGCGCAGCAGGCCATGCTGCGGGGTGTCGCGCGGCGCCGTGCGGTCGTCGACGGGGCGAATGCCCCGCGCTGGAGCCTGCTCGGCGCGACGCTGATCGCCATTTTCTCGTTCCTGCCGCTCTACCTGGCGCCGTCGTCCGTGGCCGAGATCGTCAAGCCGCTGTTCGTCGTGCTGGCCTTGTCGCTGTTGCTGAGCTGGGTGCTGGCCCTGACGCAGACGCCGCTTTTCGGCGACTTCATGCTCCGCGTGAACCCTGCCGCGCACGATCCCTACGATACGAAATTTTACCGCGCTTTCGACCGCCTGCTGGCTGCCCTGCTGCGATGGCGGTGGGGCGTCGTGGCAGGCGTCGTGGCGCTCTTTGCGGCGGCATTGGCGGTAATGGGTCTTATGCCCCAGAATTTCTTCCCGTCGCTCGACAAGCCCTATTTCCGTGCCGACGTGCTGCTGCCCGAGGGGTACAATATCCGGGACACGGAACGCAACCTGCGCACGATGGAGGAGTGGCTTCATGCGCAGCCCGAGGTGAAGACCGTCTCGGTGACGATGGGTTCCACGCCGCCGCGCTACTACCTGGCCAGCAGCAGCGTTTCGCTGCGCCCCAATTTCGGGAACATCCTCGTCGAACTGCACGACAAAGGGCAGACCGAAGCTGTCGAGGCGCGTTTCAACGCCTATGTCCGGGCGATGTGCCCCGACGTGTGGCTGCGCTCGTCGCTTTTCAAACTCTCGCCCGTGCCCGATGCGGCGATCGAATTCGGGTTTATCGGCGACGATATCGACACGCTCCGCCGCCTGACGCAGGCCGCCGAAGAGATCATGTGGCGGACGGCAGGCACGGTCAACATCCGCAACAGCTGGGGCAACCGCGTCCCGACATGGCTGCCGCTCTACTCGCAGATGAAGGGGCAGCGTATCGGCGTCACCCGCAGCCAGATGGCGCAGGGCATCACCATCGCCACGCAGGGTTACCGCCTCGGCGAATACCGCGAGGGCGACCAGTTCATGCCGATCCTTCTGAAGGACGAGAATATCGACACCTACAACCTCACCAACCTGCAGGCACTGCCGATTTTCACCCCCGCCGGCAAGGTCTACTCCATCGAGCAGGCGACCGACGGCTTCCGCTTCGAATACCGCGTCGGAGTGGTGAAACGCTACAACCGTCAGCGGGTCATGAAGGCGCAGTGCGACCCCGGCCGCGGGGTCAACACCATGCGGCTCTACGCTGCGCTGCGGGATTCGGTTCTGCGCGGCGTGGTGCTCCCCGAAGGGTATTCGATGAAGGTTTTCGGCGAGCAGGAGAGCCAGCAGGAATCCAACTCGGCCCTGGCCAGGTATATGCCCCTGACGATGGTGCTCATCTTCATCGTGCTGCTCCTGCTTTTCCGCAACTACCGCGAGCCGACCGTTATCCTGCTGATGATCCCGCTGATCTTCATCGGCGTGGTGCTCGGACTGGCCGTCACGGGCAAGGTTTTCAACTTCTTCTCCCTGCTGGGACTGCTGGGGTTGGTGGGCATGAACATCAAGAACGCCGTGGTGCTGGTCGAGCAGATCGGCGTGCTGCGCTCCGAAGGCAAGGGTGCCTACGAAGCCCTCACGGCGGCTACGCGCAGCCGAATCGTCCCCGTGGCGATGGCTTCGGGTACCACGATCCTCGGTATGCTGCCCCTGTTGTTCGACTCGATGTTCGGCGCCATGGCCGCCACGATCATGGGCGGCCTGCTCGTCGCCACGCTGCTGACGGTCTGCGTGCTGCCGGTCGTCTATGCCATTTTCTACAATATCCGCAAGTCATGAAGAATTATCTGATCCTATCCGCACTGTTGGCCTTCGTGCCCGTCGCCGCCCAGACCTCGCTCGGCGACTACCGGCAGGCCGTGACCGAATACAGCTGGGAACTGAAGGTCGCCGCATCGAAGAGCGATGCGGCTTCCGAGACCATGGGACAGGCTCGTACGGGATACCTGCCACGGCTGTCGCTCGACGGCAGTTTCACCGCCACGGTACACCACTACGACGGGTTGGAGCGGTGGAATTTCAGCGTCCTTCCGCAACTCGTGCAGACCGTCTACGGCGGCGGGGCCGTACGTGCGGCCTACAAACAGGCCGAGCTGGGCAACGACATCGCCCTCTGCGACGAGGAATTCACGCAGCTCGATGTGCGTTATGCGGCCGAGTATACCTACTGGAACCTCTCCGCCATGGAGTTGTATGCCGCATCCATGCGCCAGTATGTCAACATAATCCGCTCGCTCAAGGAGGTCGTCGACCGCCGTTTCGCCGAGGGCTACATTGCCAAGGGCGACGTGCTGATGATCGATGCCCGTCTGAGCGAAGCGCAGTACGGGCTGGTGAGTGCCGAGCGGAACTATACCGTCGCGCTGCACAATTTCAACATCCTGCGCGGCACGGATCCCGACCTTGCGGTGGAACTTGCCCAGGGCATCCGCGATTCGCTGCCGCAGCCTGCGCGCCTGCTGCCCGACGAGGTGCTGGGGCGCCGTCCGGACTATATGGCGGCCCGGTTGCGCAGCGAACAGGCCGACGCGGGTATCCGGGCGGCGCGCGCGCCGTTCAATCCGCAGGTGAGCGTGGGCATCGGCGGCTCGTGGCAGCCGTATTATCCCAACCGGACGGGCGCCACGACGGTCGACGGCTCTGTGTTCGTGAAACTCACGCTCCCGATTTTCCACTGGGGCGAACGCCGCCGCGCCACGGGTGCGGCACGTGCCGTCCAGCGGCAGAGCGAGTGGAACACCGCGCTGCTGCACGACAATATCGTGCGCGACGAGATGAACGGCTGGACGGCGCTGGTCAACAGCCGGGCACAGGTCGATGCCACGGAGCAGAGCCTGCGCATCGCCGGCGAAAACCTCGACATCAGCACCTATTCCTACGGCGAGGGGCTCTCTACGATCCTCGATGTGTTGCAGGCGCAGCTGAGCTGGATACAGCTTTACACCAATGCGATAAAGGCTCATTACAACTATGCCGTGGCGGTGTCGGACTACCTGCGCATCACGGCGCAGTGAGCGGCGGCAGGCAGGCCCTGCC
This sequence comes from Alistipes onderdonkii, assembly GCF_025145285.1. Classification (NCBI taxonomy): domain Bacteria; kingdom Pseudomonadati; phylum Bacteroidota; class Bacteroidia; order Bacteroidales; family Rikenellaceae; genus Alistipes; species Alistipes onderdonkii. The sequence continues at coordinate 230,858 of NZ_CP102251.1, read as the reverse complement.
CGGCAGGCCGTCGCGGCGGGGATGCCTGTTCCGGCTGCGGAAACCGCATGGCCGAGACCGCCTCTTCGGGACGCCGCCGCCGGTTTCCTGCCGGCGGGGCACAAAAAACGGGGATTTTTCCTGAAAATCCCCGTTTTTCGTATCCCTTGCCTGTCGTTTCAGGCTTTCGCAGGCTCGGTGCTGACCACCGCGATTTCGTGCGATACGGGTGCGACCTTGCGCAGCATCTGCATCATGCCGCAGTACTTTTCGTGCGCCAGCGTCACCGCACGGCTCACTTTGGCCTGGTCGTCCTCGGTGTCGCATTCGATGTTGTAGACTACGTGGAACGATTTGAAGGTGCTTTCGGATTGGGGCGTTTCGTCCGAGAGCTCGCCCGAAATGCCGATCTCGAAGCGTTTGGGGCGGAAACGTTCCTTGTCCATAATCATCAGGGCTGTCTTGCCGACGCATTTCGCCGCGGCATAGAGCAGCAGTGTCTTGGGGTTCATCTCTTCGCAGCGGGGCCCGCCTTCGGACGTGAAGTCCGCATCCCCGGAGAGTTGCAGCGTTACTTTTTCGATCATAAGTCACAGAATTTATGTTGAACGCTGCAAGCGGGGCAAGAATCGTACCTTACCGGTATGCCCCCGCGGTTTCCGCCGCCGTTTCCGTACGGCGGACGGGGTGCACGATCTTAAAGCAGGTGCCCTCGCCCGGCGCGGAGACGACCGATATCTCGCCGCCGAGTAGTTCGGTGATCGTACGGCAGATGGAAAGCCCCAGCCCGACGCCTTTTACATAGGAATCGGCCTTGTAGAATCGCTCGAAGATTCGGCTCAGGTGCTCTTGCGAAATGCCTTTCCCCGTATCCCTGACGAACAGTTCGACCTCTCCCGCACCGTCGGCCGTGCGGTACCCGAACGTAATGTTGCCCTTGTCGGTAAATTTCGCGGCGTTGTTTATCAGGTTGTTGACGACCTGTTTCAGCCGCGAGGCATCGGTGCGGATTGTCGTGTCGGCCTGCGGGAGTTCGAGCCTCAGTTCGACCTGCGGGGGCATGGTGAGCAGTTGGGACTGGTAGATGTCCGACAGCAGCGTGTGCAGCGAATGCTCCCCGAAACAGAACTCCATGGTGTTCGACTCGATCTTCGAAAGGTCGAGGATGTCCGATATCAGACGCAGCAACTGGTCGCCGTTGGCCGTGATCAGGCGGCTGTACTCCTGTCTTTCCGTTTCGCTGAAGGGGACGTCGTCGCACGTCAAGAGGTTGGCGAAGCCGATGATGGCGTTGAGCGGCGTCCGGATTTCATGGCTCATGTTGGCCAGGAACGCCGATTTGAGCCGGTCGTTTTCGCGGGCCTTGTCGCGCGCTTCGCGCAGGCGTCCTTCGACCTCCTTGTGGGCCTGGATGCTCTGGCAGATGCCTGCGATGCGGTAGGGTAAACCGTCGGCGGCCCGGCCCGGGGAGACGGACTGCTCCTCGAACCATTCCCAAGTCCCGTCCCCGCGGCGCAGCCGGTAGGTGACTGTTTGGGGGGCAGGTTCGCCGGCGAGTCGGTTGGCGAAAGCCTGCGACAGCGCTTTCCGGTCGTCGGGGTGGACGAGGCTGAAAAATGTTTCGGCACTGATCGTGTCGCCGTCATTCGGGAGCCCCAGGTATGCGAACCAGCGTCGGTCGATGGTCAGCAGGTTGCTGTCAGGGTCGAAGGACCACGGAAAGATTTTCGTCTGCGACAACGCCGTGTCGAGGATGAACTTCCGGGATATTTCCTCCTCGGTGTCCCGGAACAGGAACACGACCCGGCGCAACTTCCTGTGCCGGTCGTATTGGCCGACGAAGCGGCCTTCGATGTGGAATTTCAGCTGGTGCCTGCGGAGCCGGATGTACGTCCGCGGCGGCAGGTCGCCGCAGTCCCTGTGTTGCTGCAGCCCCTCGAAAATAGCGGGCAAAAGGTCTTTTTGGTATTGGCAGACGGAGAACAGGTCGGAAATCCTCAGCGGATGGGAAAAATCCCCCCCCCGAGGCGGAGTACCTTGTATGCCTGCATGTTGATATCCGTTAATTCCCCTTCGGGCGTCAGTTCGATGCAGGCGACGGAAACCCGGCTGAGCGTGTCGCATACGGCCGGAACCTGTATTCCGGCGGGCTTGTTACGGTGGAAGAGACGCAATTTCATTTTGAGTGAGTTAAGGACGTAACGGCCCGGCTAAGGTATGGATAATTTTCGACAGATGCAAACCTTCCCGGGCGCCGCCGGGGTGTCGGTTCCGGTTTTATACCGGTATATTTGGGGCAGGGGTATGCGGGGAAGGCAAATTTTCGTATATTTGCCCTTTGTAAGAATTTATGTGCGTATGCGGAAAAAACTGAGCTTGTTGCTGACCCTCGCGCTGTGCGCGGTATGCACCCTGCGGGTGCAGGCCGGGGTGCCCGAAAGTGAGACCTTTATCGAGCGCGGACGGTCGTTGTTCGACTATGGCCGCTGGAGCGATGCCCGGCATGAGTTCCTCCGGGCCCGGGACGTGCTCGCGCCTTCCGACCGTGTCGCGGCGCAGACGGTCGATTTCTACCTGGCGGCCTGTGCCGTCGAACTGGGCAGCCGCGATGCCGAAGGGGCGCTCCGCGATTTCGAGGCGCGTTATCCCGGTTCGGTCTACGCCAACGACGTGCGGTTTTCGCTGGGGTCGCTCTATTGCGCCGAGGGCGATATGAGGCGTGCCCGCGAGGCTTTCGCAAAGACCGATTACAAGGCGCTGAGCCGGTCGCGCAAGGAACAGTACGACATTCGCATGGGCTATGTCGAGTTCACCGAAGGCAATTACGACAAGGCGTTCGGTTATTTCGACCGCATCGGCCCCCAGAGCGAGTATGCCGACCACGCACTCTATTACAAATCCTATATCGACTATGCCCAGGGGCGCTACGGGCGTGCGAAGCAGGGCTTCACGGCCTTGCAGCGCAGCGATGCCTACCGCGCCGTGGTGCCGTATTACCTCCTGCAGATCGAATTCCGCGACGGAAACTACCGCTATGTCGTCGAACACGGCGACGAACTGGCGCGCCGTGCCGTGCCCGAACGCCGGCAGGAACTGGAGCGTATCATCGCCGAATCGTGGTTTCACCTGGGCGACTATAACAAGACCATCGGGCACCTGGACGCCTTTACGGCTGCCGGCGGCGAACTCGACCGTGACGGCAGCTACCTGATGGGCTTCTCGCTTTACCGCACGGCACGCTATCCCGAGGCCGTGGAGTTTCTGCGCAAGGCCTGCGGTGCCGAGGATGCACTGACGCAGAATGCCTCGTACCACCTGGCAGACTGTTACCTGCGTGCCGGGGATAAACAGGCGGCCATGCAGTCGTTCGCCATGGCAGCGGACGACAAGCTCGATCCGGCCATTGCCGAAGACGCGCTGTTCAACTACGGCAAACTGCAATACGAGCTGGGCGGCGGTGCCTTCAACGGCGCGATCAACGTGCTGACGCGCTATGTCGGACAATATCCCGATTCTCCGCGCGTGGGCGAAGCCCGTTCGCTGCTGATCGCGGCCTACTACAATTCGAACGATTACGACGCGGCTTACCGGGCCATCAAATCCTTCCCGACACAGGATGCCGACATCCGTGCCGCATTGCAAAAGATCACCTATTTCCGCGGTCTGGAGGCGTACAGCGCCGGTGACATGCGTGCCGCGCAGCGTTACCTGGCCGAATCCGCGGCCATCAATGTCAGCCCCAAATACAGTGCGCTCAACTCCTTCTGGCAGGGCGAAATCGCCTTCGCACAGGGCGACTATACGGTCGCTGCGGCCAAATACAACGCCTACCTGAAGCGTGCCCCCCGCAGCGAGGACGAATATGCCATGGCGCTCTACAACCTCGGCTACTGCGATTTCTCGCGCAAGGACATGGCCGGGGCGCGCAGTTCGTTCGAGAAGTTCCTCGAAGCCTATCCGGCCCGCGACCGCTACCGCGCCGATGCCTACAACCGGCTGGGCGATATCCGCTATTCCGACCGCGAATTCGAAGCGGCCGTAGGGGATTACGACCGTGCCGTTGCGCTGAACACCCCCGAACGCTATTACGCACAGTATAAACGCGCCGTGACGCTCGGCATCCTCGGGCGCACGGAGTCCAAGCTGCAGGCGCTGCGGCAGATCGTTGCCGCAGGGCAGGGCGACTATGTCGATGCCGCCTCGTACGAGCTCGGCCGTTCCTATATCGCGCAGGAACGCTATGCCGAAGGTGCCGGACAATTGGAACGGTTCATTGCCGACTATCCCTCGTCGCCGCGCCGTGCACAGGCGCTTGCCGACCTGGGGCTCGCCTACCTCAACCTGGGGGACAAGGAAAAGTCGCTGAAATATTACGACATGGTGGTCGAGACGGCCCCGCAGTCGTCCGAAGCCAAAGGGGCCATGCAGGGTATCCGCGAGATCTATGTCTCGGACGGCAAGGTCGACGACTATTTCGATTATGCCGCCAGGGTGGGCATGGAGAGCGACCTGACAGCCGTGTCGCGCGACTCGCTGTCGTTCGCCGCCGCCCAGAAACTTTACCTGGCCGGGCAGACCGACGCTGCCGCCAAGTCGCTGCGCAGTTATGTCAGGAGCTACCCCAAGGGGTATTACCTGAACGATGCCCTCTATTTCCTGAGCGACTGTTACCTCCGCACGGGCGAGCGCGGCGATGCCATCGAAACCCTCACCGAACTGGCCGGGCAGGGTACGAACCAGTATTCGGTCACGGTACTCGAAAAACTTTCGGAGCTGACCTATGAGGACAAGCGTTACGACGAGGCCGCCGCCGCATTCCGCAAGCTGTACGACGTCACGACGACGGTGGCCGGGCGCGAGGATGCCATGACGGGCTACGTGCGCGCCACGCTGGCCGGGGGCGACGCTTCGAAAATCGAGGCGATGGCTGCCGATGTCGCCGCGCATCCCGATGCCGGGGCCGTGGCGCTGCGCGAATCGAAATTCGCATGGGCGGAGTTGCTGCGGCAGCAGGATCGCCGTGCCGATGCTGTGAAGCTTTACAGGGAACTGGCCGCGGACGTCCGCTCGAAGGAGGGTTCCGCCGCTGCCTATTACGTGCTGGAGGACATCTTCGAAAAGGGCGATATGGACAAGACCGAGAAGGCGATATTCGCCTATTCCGAACGGGAACCCCAGGCCTACTGGCTGGCCAAGGCCTTCATCCTGCTGGGCGACGTCTATGTCCGCAAGGGAGACAATTTCCAGGCGCGGGCGACCTACCAGAGCGTCGCGGACGGCTATTCGCCTGCCGACGACGGGATCGTGGACGAAGCCAAGGAACGGATCGCAAAACTGAACTGACGATGAAACGCATGTTGTTTGTAGCCGCGCTGATGGCGGCATTGCCCTGGGGCGCGAGCGCGCAGGTCGAGAAACGGGTCGAAGTGACCAAGGCCTATGTGCCGAGTGTGGAGGGGGCGTCGAAACTCGCCGTCGTGCCCGACATGACCGACACGGTGAAGATGCGTCCCGAGATCGACTATACGATCACACCGCTGTCGTTGCAGACCACCCTCGCCACGCGGCCGATCCGCCCTGCGACGGTAACCTACTGGGAATTCAACCGCCCGCTGCCTTTCTACCTCAAGGCCGGGATGGGCTACCCGTTCAATTCGGTGTTGGATTTCTATGCTTCGAGCCAGAACCCCGGGACGGGGTATGTGGTGGGCTATGTCAACCACGAGGGGCGCTATTCCAAGATCGGGAACGACTTTGGCGTCAAGAACAATTCGACGCGGATGCTCAACCGCATCGGCGCCGCTGCGGGTAAATATTTCGGCCGTCACGTGCTCGAGGGCGACCTCTCCTACGAGAACCGCATGTACCACCGCTACGGTATGTACCTCGCGCCGGACATCTCTGCCGATGCCGTACCCGGTTCGATGGCCGATTACGGCGATGCGAACATCGCGGTGCGCTTCGGCGACGATTTCCAGGATCTGAGCCGCGTGAATTTCGAAATCGCCATCCGGGGCGGCATGTTTTTCGACCATTCCGAGTGGCCGGACTATAACGACAAGGCCCGCCAGACCACACTGGAAACCCATGCGAAGATCGCCCGCGGTTTCGGGCGTCACCGCCTGGCTGCCGAAGTGGGCTACGAGCGCCTTGCGGGACAGAAGGCCCTCGACGAATATAACCAGCAACGGATACATGCCGCGCTGCGTTACGGTATCGAGGGTGGGGTAGTACGCCTCGAAGCGGGTGCGGACTATTACCACGACAAGATTAAATCCGTCGAGGCGGAGAACTACATCCTCCCCTTCGTGCGGCTGAACCTGAACCTCGGTACGGACGGGTTGTGCCCGTTCTTCGAGATGGACGGGAGCGTCGACGACAACAGCTACCGCTCGCTTACGAAGCTGAATCCCTATTTGCTGAATCCCGTATTCGGGACTAAGAGTTCGGTCGATTACAACGGCCGCTTCGGTATCGGGGGCAGTATCTGGCGCGGGAAGTTCGACTACCGGGCCTATGCCGGGTTCTCGATCCGTGACAACCACCTTTACTGGTATAGTGCCGATGTCGTGCAGGGGAGCGATATTCTTGCCGCCGGGCTGACCATGCTGCCGTCGATGGCCCGCCAAACCGTCTTGTCGTTCAACGGCGAGGTGACGTGGCGTCCCGCGAGCAGTTTCCGGACGGAATTGGGCGTGCACGGCTATATCTATAACGACGACGAGACCAAACTCCATAACGGTGCCCCGGCTTTCGATGGCAATTTTTCCGCCCACTACGACGGCCGCAAGATTTCGTTCGGTGCGGGTATCTGGCTGCAAAGCACTCGTAAATGGTCCGATTACCAGCTGGATGCAGCATCCGGGGCGGAGAGTTTCGGCAGTGTCGAAGTGCCCTTTGCCGCCGACCTGCGGGTCAATTTCGACTGGAAGGTTTCGGGACGCATTACGCTCTTCGCCGAGGGCCGTAACCTGATCAACCGCCGCCTGTACCAATACCCGTGGTATCCGGAATACGGGGCAAATTTCACGGTCGGGGTGAAAGCCAACTTCTGAAATCCCACCTCCGGTCTGTGACGCGCAGCTGTTGCTGTTGCCGTCGGTTTTTGCAGGAATTTGCACATTTGTGTGATATATTGAAAAAATATATTAATTTTGTGAAACCTGATATGGCATAAATACAACTTTTTGAACTTATATGGCACTGAAGAACCTCCCCAAGATATGCCCCTCCTGCGGTAAACGATTGAGCGTACAAGCGATGCATTGCAACGGATGCGATACGCATATCGAAGGCGACTACAACCTCCCGGTGATGATGCAGCTTTCGGCTCCCGACCAGCAATTCGTGCTCGATTTCGTAAAAAGCAGCGGCTCCCTGAAGGAGATGGCGCAGAAATTAGGGCTCAGTTACCCTACGGTACGCAACCGTTTGGACGACATAATTGCTCAACTTAATCAATTCGAAGGCGATGAACAGGATTCTTAACCCGTTTGAATACCTTTCTACCGGGAAAGCGCTCGGCTGGGGCCTTGCCGGGACTCTTTTTTCCATCTGCCTGCTGACGGCGGTGAGCTGGCCTGTCGGGGACGATCTGTCGAAGATCGTCACGATCCTCTCTTCGAACCTGCTTTTGTGGATTCCCCTTTCGCTGTTGCTCTACGTGCTGGCCCTGCTCTTCTCGCCGTCGCGTATCCGCGCAGTCGATATCTTTGCCACGAACCTTTTTGCCATGTTGCCCACGATCGTCATACTCGGGGTGCTGAGCGTGCCTTCGAAATGGCTGGGAGGGCTTGTCTGCGAGCCCCGCAGCGCCTGCGAAGTGATGAAGCTCGCAGGGTATAACCTGATCGTGATCCTGCTGTCGGTCTCGATGGCCTGGTCGATGGTCTGGGGCTGTTTCGCCTACCTCGTCTCGGCCAATATGAAGGGGTGGCGCGGGATTTCCATCTTTGTCATCTGCTATGTTTTCGTCAGCGTCGTCAACCAGTTGCTGATCGCCTATTCGAAATAAAATACCGGATATCATGCCGCGCGGGACTTCTTTGTCCCGCTTTTTTTGTGCCTTCACGGAACCGGCGCCCAGCGATAGCAACCGGATGCATCTTCTTTACTAACTTTTTTTATCTGATAACTTATTGGAAATTAATGATGTGCATTTCTGTTGGAAATGTCGTGGCCGTTTCCGGGCAATGAATCGGCCGATGAGCCGTTTATATATCAGACGGAAAGTATGAACCGGTTGATCTGCGATCACTGCCATCCTTTCTGCGATCGGCCGAAAGACCGTTTGCCATCCTTGACGTATCCGGATACCCCGGGTTTTGCGACAAGACGGATGTTCTTATTTCGAGTTACCATATCTGACGTGTAACACGCCCGCTTACCTCTCCTTCCCTTCGGGCCATTTATTACGGTGCATAGCATCCCTTCCGAACACGCACCTTTCCAAAAAAATCCTCTTTACAAGCTGACCCGTGCGGAGCTTTTCCGCGATACATCTATTCCCGGCCCCTTTTGCGACCGGGGTGAACATGGCCCGGTATATCCTGTATGCGGGTATTCCGGCCGGTACGGGGAGTCCCACGGCTGCCGCTGAATAATATTGCGTCCGAATTCAGCGGCCGGATCCCCGAATTGCTTATTCGTTCCCTTTCCCGATTCTTCTCGGTGGAGTGTGTCTATGCTCCTGTTCCCGGCAACTTGCGTATTGCCGGAATATTCTTCCTGTGTCTTATTACGTGCATTTGTAAATTGCTGTTGTATAGTAATTTATGTGTATGAGTCATGTCTGAGCCCGTTGCCGGCTGCATGGCCTGGCTGTTCCTGTGTCCGTGCCTGGCATGCGACGGGAGCCTTATGCCGAGGCAACAATTTTAAATTTTTCTTGGGACAAATCGCCCGGGGACAACTCTAAGTAAATAGAAGTATATGGATCATCAATATTGGGATTTGATCAGGGAAGGTGACGAACAGGCCTTCAGGACATTGTATAGTCTGTACGAAGACAGGTTATTCCGGTACGGGATAGGGATCTCGCATGACGAAGAACTGGTGAACAATGCCATTCAGACATTGTTCACATACCTCTTTGAACGGCGGAAGAAACTCTCCGTCCCCATCTCCCTGTATGCCTATCTGGCCAGTTCCCTGCGCCGCCTCATCCTCAAGGAATTGGGGAAAAGGCGGACGGATTTCCTGTCGATAGATGAATTGCGCCATACCGGTAGCGATTTCGCGCTGGAGATTGATGTCGAGGCCTCGATGGTGCGTGCGGAATGTTCCGAACTGACAATCCGCAAGCTCCAGGCCGCCCTCGGAGAACTTACCAACATGCAGCGGGAGATCATCTACCTGAAATACTACGAAGGAATGGACAACAAGGGCATTGCCGAAGTTACGGGATATGCCGACAAGACCATCCGCAATGTGGCTTCCACGGCACTTTCCCGGTTACGGCAGGACAAAACGCTGAAGAACATGTACAACTGATCCACAGTTTGTTGTTTTTAATTAATTACGGGGTTCAAAATCATGGATAGAAATGAAAAGGACATGGCGCGGAGCGGCCTGGATAAATTGCTGACCAGGATCGAATACAAGACTCCGGTTAACTCCCGTATCGAAGAGATCGGAGAGTTGCTGGCGCGCAGGCGCGCGGTTATCCGCCGCCATGAAACTTTCCGCCACAAGTTGGTGCAGTGGTGCATGGCGGCTTCTGTTGTGGTGATGTTGGTTGCCGGCAGCCTGTGGCATTTCTCGGAGCACGTGCTCGTGAGCGGCGACCGGGAGCTGGCATATACGCTGCCCGATGGTTCGGGGGTGGTGGTCATGCCGCATTCCGAGTTGTCGTACAACAGTTTTACCTGGACACTCCGGCGCAGGGTCTCGCTCAAAGGCGAAGCCGTATTCTCCGTCGTGCATGGCGGGAGATTCCGTGTCGGGACACCGGCGGGACGGATTACCGTCCTCGGGACGCAGTTCCGGGTAAAACAACACCGGCAGGATATGCAGGTTTTCTGCTACGAGGGTTTCGTATTGGTCGAAACCCCGGTCGGAAAGCGTGTGCTCGTCGCCGGACAGAAAGCCGCATGCGATACGGTTGCCATCACGCTGACGGATATTCCCGAACCGTTGCCGCCTTTTATCCCGTTCCAGGCCGTCCCGCTCAGGGAGGTAATCCGGGACATCGAGGCGATCTTCGGCGTATCCGTATCTGGGAAGGAAAAATACGGTGACCTGGTCTTTACCGGGTTCATCATAACTTCGGACATGGATGGGACGCTCGAGGCGGTTTTTCATTCGTGCGGGATTCCTTATGAAATCTCGGGAACCGAAATCCTGCTGAAATAATGAAATCTGTAAGATATATTTTTATACTCGTCTTCCTGTTGTCCGTTTGCCGGATTTCATGGGCGGTGCAGCCGCCGAACCTGACGAGCCTGTTGAACGAGCTGTTGCACCGGCGCGATGTCAAGATCGCCTTCAGCCATGTCGTGACCGATCCTGTCATTGTGAAGGACAGCATTTCGACCGGGGATACCCCGGTCGTACTGGCACGCTGGCTTGCCGGAACGGATCTGGCATATAAAGAGCTGGACGGCGGTTATTATATTTATAAGAAATACGGGCCGCCGACCCGGAACCCGCGGCCCGCTTCGCGGCCGGTTCCAGTCCCTGTACCGGAAATACCCCCGGCACCGGTATATACGGCTGCATATCCTCCAGTCCTGACGGTTCCCGTGCAGCTTGCTCCACAGCTGCATTTTCCGTATGCCAGGCTGCTGCCGTTGTGGACGCCTGCTCCTTCGGGCATTTCGGGGCCGTCGTCCCTGCCCGTTGCGAAATGGGCCGTGAAGACCAACCTGCTTTACGACGCGACTTCGACGCTGAACCTGGGTGTGGAGTTCGGTCTGGGGCATCGGTGGACGCTGGACATCTCGGGCAACTATAATCCGTGGACATTTTCCGGGAACCGCAAAATGAAGCACTGGCTCGTGCAGCCCGAGGTTCGCTGGTGGAGTTGCACCCGTTTTTCGGGGCACTTCGTGGGCCTCCATGCCTACGGCGGCGGCTACAACTGGGGCGGGATGCTGCCGTGGGCGATCCGCCCGGGAGCCGGCATCCGCAATTACCGCTACGAAGGGTGGCTGGCCGGCGCGGGCGTCAGCTACGGCTACCATTGGGTGCTGGGCAACCGCTGGGGCCTCGAGGCGACGGTCGGCGTGGGTTACGCTTACCTCGATTACGACAAATATCCGTGTGCGAAATGCGGCCGGAAAATCGGCAGCGCCTCCGAACACTATTTCGGCCCCACCAAAGCGGGCTTCACCCTGATTTTTATGATAAAATAAATTTTCGCCCCGATCGGAGGAAAAAATAGTCGAAAAATTCTTGGGACAAAACGAAGTTCCGGCTCTCTTTGCTTATGGAGCGACTTTTCCGGAAGACGGGTTTCCGCAGCGTGCGTTCGCACGTGGGATAGAAGACGCAGTAAAACAATACGAGAAAACAATGAGAAAAGCTTTGATACTGCTCCTTGTGACGGTATGTTTCGGCTGTTACGTGTCGTATGCTCAGAAAGCGGCGGTCAAGACCAACCTGCTTTATGATGCGACTTCGACGCTGAACCTGGGTGTGGAGTTCGGTCTGGGGCATCGGTGGACGCTGGACGTCTCGGGCAACTATAATCCGTGGACATTTTCCGGGAACCGTAAGATGAAGCACTGGCTCGTGCAGCCCGAGGTTCGCTGGTGGAGCTGTACCCGTTTTTCGGGGCATTTCGTGGGTGTCCATGCGCACGGCGGCGGCTACAACTGGGGCGGGATGCTGCCGTGGGCGATCCGCCCGGGAGCCGGCATCCGCAATTACCGCTACGAAGGGTGGCTGGCCGGCGCGGGCGTCAGCTACGGCTACCACTGGGTGCTGGGCAACCGCTGGGGCCTCGAGGCGACGGTCGGCGTGGGTTACGCTTACCTCGATTACGACAAATATCCGTGTGCGAAATGCGGCCGGAAAATCGGCAGCGCCTCCGAACACTATTTCGGCCCCACCAAAGCGGGCATCACCCTGATATTCATGATCAAATAATTTGGATCCCTCGACTATGAAGAAAATACGCATGATCTTGTTGGCGGCTTGTCCGGCGCTGTTCTGCCCGGTTCCGGGCAGCATGGCTCAGGTGCGGCAGGGCAGCGTCACCGTGCAGGTGAACGAACTCGCGCAGCGGGGCGATTCGCTGTACGTCGATATGGCCGTGACGACCGAAGGACGCAACGTCCCCTCGCGGATGAGCGCGGACTTTACGCCGGTGCTCGTCTCCGGCGAACGTTCGCTTGCCCTGCCTGCCGTTTCGCTTATGGGGCGCAACAGTTACAGGAATCACCGCCGCGCGTTGGCGCTGATGAGCGCGAAGGAGCGCGGCGCCTATGAAAAATCCGCTCCTTATTACGTCGTACCCGATTACAAGGGCGACAGTCGGATGGATTACCGGCTGGCGCTGCCTTACGAAGCGTGGATGTCCTCGGCGCAGCTGACCCTTCAACGGATCGACTGCGGCTGCGGAAAATCCAGCGTTACGGACGTGCGCCTGCTGGCCGGCAAGGTGTCGCTGGAAGAGGTGATCGTCATCGAGCGCTACCGCATCGAGCCTCATCTGGCCTATATTCGTCCCGAAGCCGAGGCGGTGAAGAGCCGTGCCGAACAGGGCGAGTCGTTCCTCGACTTCGCCGTCGGGAAGACGTCCGTCAACCCCGAGTTCGGCCGCAATGCCGCGGAACTGGAAAAGATCCGCCGGATGATCGACCTCGTGCAGGACGACAAGGACTTGACGATCAAACGTATCGTCATCGTGGGCTACGCCTCTCCCGAGGGTTCGCTGGCGATGAACGAACGCCTCTCCGAGGGGCGTGCGAAAGCCCTCCGGGATTATCTGCAAAGCCGTTATCCGGCGATTCCGGGGTCGCTCTACTCGATCCGTTTCGGCGGTGAGAACTGGGATGACCTCGTGGAGGCCGTTCAGACCTCCGACATGCCCGACAAACAGGCCGTGCTGGATATTATCGACCGATATTCGATCATCGGGGGCCGCGAAGCGAAGCTGATGGCCCTGAAAGGCGGCACTCCGTGGCGCTACATGCTCCGGGAGATGTTCCCCTCCCTGCGTAAGGTGACGGTCACCGTGGATTACGACGTGCGGAATTTCGACGCCGAAGAGGCGAAGGCCGTGGTGAAGACCCACCCCCAGAACCTCAGCCTGAACGAACTGTATCTGGTCGCCAACACATACGAACCGGGTTCGGAGGATTTCAACAGCCTGTTCGAGACTGCGGTGAGGCTCTATCCCGAAAGTGTGACCGCGACCGTCAACGCAGCTGTCGCGGCGCTGGAACGGCGGGATTTCGTCGGTGCCGAAAGATACCTCCGGAGCGTGAAGTCTCCGGATCGGATTCCCGAATGCGACAATGCCTGGGGCCTGCTGCTGATGCTGCGCGACCAGGATTATGACCGCGCTGCGCCCTATTTCGAAGCCGCCCGGGCGGCGGGTCTGAAAGCCGCGCAGCAGAACCTTGACGAGATTGACCGCCTGCGCCGAAATCTCGACGAGATTAAAACCGCGGAACTGAAAAACGGGGACAGATGACTTTCATACAATCCATTAAAAAATTGACGCCTTTTTATTATTTAAATTTCAAAACTATGAAGATGAAAACTTATTTTGTCGCCGCTCTGGCGACGATGACGCTGGCTGCATGCAGCAAGGACGCCGAAACGGGGGCGCCGCCCCCTGCCGCGAAGACCAATTTCTCGGTATCTCTTCCGGGTGCCCTGGAGACCTATGGTGTCGAAGACCCACAGGCCGCAGGCCAGATCGCACCGTACTATGAGAACGTCGTGGTCTATCTGGTCGATGCCGGCAACAATGCGATGGGTTATTCCTGGACCGACGCCGAGATTTCGGCGAAGCAGAAGCGTTTCGAGCAGGTCGTCGAGCCTGCCAAGGTCATTGTCGTTGCGAATACGGGCAGCACGTCCCTGCTGACGGGGCCCACGTCGCTTGCAAGTATCGAGAACGGGCTGAAAAACCTGGCCGTTGCCGATCAGAACCGGGCAGTCAAGACCATCGGTGCCTCTGACGTCAAAGGCAACGCTGCCGGCGACTATCTTTCGGTACAGCAGGTAGCGCTCTACGGTGAGCAGACGACGTTCACCTCCGAGACGCCGACCGACGGCCACACGCTGAAGAAAGCCGCCGTGGAGCTCAAATCGCTGGTGTCGCGTTTCGAAGTGGGCACCGTGAAGGCCGGAACCGGCCTGGACGCGCTGACCGTCGAGGCCGTTTACGTCAATTTCTTCTATAACGACTACGGGCAGACCTCCAGTCAGAATTTCTCTGAACTGACCTGGCCCGTGACCTATACGCCCGCGTGGGCTACCGACGCCGCCAATGCGGCCGTGACCTCGCAGACCGGAACGAAAGCCTATACCTATCAGGTGTTCGCCGGCAGTCTGATTCCGCACATTATCTACAAGGTTAGCGGTACGGTTTCGGCCGGTTACAAACTCGCCGACGGAACGGGCGATGCGGATAACTCGACCTCCTTTACCGGCAAGTACATCACGGTGAAAGGTTTCCGTGACAGCGGCAGCCTGATTTCGGCGATCGAAGCCCACAAGATCTACAAGATGGGCCTGGCGGATAGCGGTATCGAGATCACTCCCGACAAGATCACCGACAAGCCCGAGAAGGCCAAGATCGACCTGATCGTTGCCGTCTCGGTCGCCGACTGGACAGTGGCCAACGTTACTCCTGAAATTTAAATTTTATCGAATTACCCCGGGGGAGGGGAAGCCCTCTCCTCCGGTTTTTATTGAATGATCTATGGAAAAATTGACGAAAAGTCTTTGCATCCTGACCGCTCTGGCATTGCTGGCGGCTTGTGACAAGGACGCCGATTCGGGCGCTCAGATCCCTGCCGCGAAAACTAACTTCGAGGTATCCCTTCCGGGCGCACTGGAGACCTATGGTGTCGAAGATCCGCAGGCCGCAGGCCAGATCACGCCCTACTACGACAATGTTACGGTTTATCTGGTGGATGCCGGCGGCAATGCGACGTATTACGCCTGGACCAACGACGAAATCAAGGCAAAGCAAAAGCGTTTCGAACAGATCACGGAACCGGCGCAAGTGCTCGTTATCGTGAATTCGGGAAGCGCCATCTTGCCGACCGGAACCGTTCCGCTCAGCGAACTCACGGCCGCGATGATGAAAAGCAGCGTGGTTGACCATAACCAGATTGCCAGAACCCTTGCGGTCGAGGACGCCAATGGCAATGCGGCCGGCACTTACAATTCCGTGCAGCAGGTGATGCTTGCCGGTGAGCAGTCTGTCTTCACGATGGAAACGTCAGATGACGGTCACACGCTGAAGAAGGCGTCCGTGGAACTCAGCTCGATAGTATCCCGCTTTGAGATAGGAACCGTGAAAAAAGGGACGGGTCTGGATGCACTGACCGTAGAGGCTGTTTACGTCAACAATTTCCTGAACTTCAACGGTGGCGCCCTCAATAGCACCATCCAGAATTACAACGAAATTACTTGGCCCGCAACGTTCACTCCTGCATGGGCGACCGACAGCTATAATGCAGCCGTGACTTCCGCAACAGGCACGAAAGCTTATGCTTATCAGGTTTTCAGCGGCAACGTGGTTCCCCATATCATTTACAAGGTTAGCGGTACGGTTTCGGCCGGTTACAAGCTCGCCGACGGTACGGGAGACGCGGATAATCCGACCCCTTTTACCGGGAAGTATATCACCGTGAAAGGCTTCCGTGAAAGCGGCACGCTGCTCTCAGCTACCGAACCCCACAAGATCTACAAGCTGGGGCTGGAGGACGGCGGTATCGAGATCACTCCCGACAAGATCACCGACAAGCCCGAGAAGGCCAAGATAGACCTGATCGCAGCCATTACGGTCGCCGACTGGACGACAGCCAACGTCACCCCCGAAATTTAAGTTTTGCCGAATTACCCGGAGGGGAGAGCTTCTTCCCTCCGGTCTTTACCCCAAAAAGCAACACATGAAAAAACTATCGAAAACCCTTTGTATCCTGATTACGCTGGCATTGCCCGCGGGGTGCATCAATGAGGATATGAGCGATTGCCCGCCCCCGTACAACACGGAGCTTACTTTCAGCTACTCCGGCGATCGGCAGGAACCGGCAATGTTCTCCCGGATGATCGTCGGGGTGACGCTTGTCGTTTTCGATAGGGCCGGCGGAGAGCGTGTGCTGGATAAAACGGTCGTGCAGGCCGACCTGAGCCGGTTTCAGGGAACAGAACTCTATCTGCCTGCGGGCGATTACCGGATCGTCTGCTGGGGCAATGCCTTCGACGACACGGAGCTGCTTTCGGGCAGTCTCTCCGAAAGCCGCGTGCATGCGCCTGCCTACGGTAAGGGCGAAAAAATCGCCACCAACGACCACCTCTATTACGGTGAGTGCGACATAACGGTTCCGACGACCGCGAATGCGTCGGGAAAGGTGACGGGAGACATCCCGTTCCGAAGCGCACATATTGACATGCGCATCTACATCAAGGGCGTGAACGGGTTGTCCGATCCGTCCGCGTGGCCGGAGCTCGAAATCGGGAACCTGATGCCCCAATACGATATACGGATGAATGCCGTACAGCCTTTCGGCGCGACGTATTATCCTGCGCTGGCGCGGGACGACGGAAAAAAGGCACTGGCGGCCTGCTTCCAGGTGCTGCGTTTCGCCGACGACAATCCCGTAACGGTAACTGTCCGCGAACCTGCGCCGGGCCGTGCGGTCAAGGTTGCGGTGGATCTTCGGGAATACATGGAGAAGAACGCTATTTCCGTGGACGGCCTTCACGAAGCGGCCGTCGAGATGCTGATCGAATTCACCGATCTGGGCGTCTCGATTACGATTCCCGACTGGAGCTCGGGCACTACGGATCCCGAAATATAGTAAAAAGAAAGATTGAGCGATGAGAAAATATAATGTACTGCGGAACTGGGCCCTGCCTCTCCTGCTATCGGCCTTTCTGTACGGCTGTGCCGAGGACAATACCGATGGCGGAGCCGGGATGGTAGACCTTAAACTTGCACTGAACACCTATGCGGCGGGCGACGATCCGAATGCCTTGGCGAACGAAGTCACGGTCGGATCGGCGTGGGTCTATATTTTCAACGAACACGGGGCGCTCGAAAATCCCGGCAAAACCGCTGTCCTGCCGGCGCCTTCGGGCTCTGCCGCCGACGGGAGCGGCCGGCTGAACGATACGTGGCGCGTCACCGTGGGACGGAAGGATATTTACGTGCTGCTCAATGCCGGACACCTGACGCGCAGCGGTACGGCAGTCGATCTGGCCTCCTACAATCCCTATTCGAAAACGGAGCTGGAAACGCTGATGACCGATCCGGCGAATTTCCCGGCGGATTTTCTGGCTGCGGGGAGCAGCGGGATGCTGATGAGCGGCAAGCTGAGCACGAACGTCACCTCAGCCGCTTCGATGGCGACGGTTCCCGTGGAGCGCCGCTATGCACGCATCGACCTGAGCCTGCGCCGCAAAGCCGACCTTGTCGGAGCGGCCGTCGTGGTCAAGAGCACGACGCTCGAAAACCGCCGCGAAACGGCTCATGCCTTCGCCCCGGCGGTCGAAAGCACGGGTGCCGATGCCGTGTGTGTGAACAGCCACGGAAACGTCACGATCGGCGCGAGTACGACGAGTTATACCGCCGTCACCTCGTTCTACACCCTGCCGCGCACCGGTGCGCCGAAAGCAGCCTGCCTGAAACTGGCGCTCAGCATCGACGGTACGGATTACACGCTGCCCGTCTACATCAACAGCGGGGCGCTCGGCGGGAATACGGCCAATAACGAAAATCTGTCCCTGGACATCACCGCGAACAAGGTCTACAAGGTCGACGTGGCGCTCGGCCGGCAGAGCGTCACGGTTGCGGCGGATATTCTCGAATGGTTCGAAAAATCGGTGAACGGCGACGTACAGGGATCGTCGCTGGTCGTGGACTCGCTCGTGCTGGTGAATGCGGGCGTCAACACTCCCGTCCCTGTTCGCAGCAAGGCCGCGAAGGTCGCGGCGAAGCTTTCCGATGCCGCGGCCGCGGCCGGCTATTCGCTGGACGGCGCCGATCCCCGAACCGGGGTGCTGGAACTCGATGTCGTCGACGGCGCCGCCGAAATTCCCGTCAAGGGCCCGCTCGCCTTTCCCGTAGGGCCGGAATACACGATGGTTGTCGCAGCCGGCAATATCCGCCGCGACGTGTTGTTGCGTGTCGACGGAGAACCCGTGTTGGTGGTGGGCGACGAGGTTGTGGAGTTTCTCTATTCGGGGGAAACCAAGCCTTATCGGGTGACGAGTTATGTCGACCTCGGCGACGATGCCGGTACGAAGGTTCCGGCAGCCTGGACGGCGGAGTTTTCGGTCGACGAAGGCGGAACCTGGACGACGTCGAAACCCGCATGGCTGACGCAGTTCACCGATACGAATTCGGGCAGCACGGCCCCGGCGTCGTTCGATGCACGGATTGAGGCGGCAACCGGAGTCACCACGCAGGCGTCCCGGGAGGCCTTGCTGGAAGCTACTCCGGTGACTGATTTCGATCTTTCGATGGCGAAGGGGAGCCGCAATACGGCCAATTGCTACGTGGTCAATGGCTCCGGAACCTATCTGCTACCGCTGGTTTACGGCAATGCCGTCAAGAACGGCGATCCTAATCCGGCGGCCTATACCTCGACCAAGATCGGAACGAACATTCTGACCGGGTTTGTCAATCACCTGGACAACGGGATCAGCGATCCGTATATCTACAACAATCCGGGCTGCACGCCCGCCGACGCCTGCCTCGTCTGGCAGGACGCCGAGGGGCTGGTACAAAATGTCTCCCTGACCGCCGATAAACAGAACATTTCGTTCGAGGTGCCGAAGGCCACGATCCGCCAGGGCAACGCCATCGTCGCCGTACGCGACGCTGCGGGGACGATCATGTGGAGCTGGCATATTTGGGTGACGGATTACAAGCTGGACAGCGACCTGCGTGCAGTGACGAATTTCCAGTCCGTTCAGTACTATTTCATGCCTGTCAACCTGGGTTGGTGCGACGGCGACACGACCGACTATGCCGGACGCAGCGTAATGGTGAAACTGACGCAGGCCGGAACCGGACTGAGCCTGGTCTTTACTCTCGACCAGCCCGAGCAAAAGATCGTCGGATTAGGCAACAATACCTATTACCAGTGGGGGCGTAAGGATCCGATGCTTCCGGGCGTATACCAGGCAGATGGAACCTCGACCATGGATAAGGGCTGTTATACCGACAGCGACAAACCCGAATACGCCTTCGGCAAAACGACCCTGAATACCGCTGCGGTCAACGAATATATCCGGAATCCGCATTGCTGCAATACGGGTTCCGGTATGGACGGGCAGTACTACAACCTGTGGAGCGCCGACAATACACTGACGACGGTCAATAACGAACGGGTCGTCAAGACAGTTTACGATCCGTCGCCCGTCGGGTACTGCGTTCCGCCGTCGGCCGTGTTCACGGGATTTCTATATAACGGAACCTCTATTTTCAACAGCAACGGGATCGGCTACGGTACACAGATCAATTCTCCGTGCCAGTCCATGGCCGAATACCGGGCCGGCCAGGGCCTCCACTTCTATTGCAACAAGATGAACGGGGAGGGTGTTTTCGATCCCGCCGGCGGTACGATTTTCTTCCCGGCATCGGGCTTTCGCTACAGTAGTGGGGGATTGGGCCTTTACGGGATGTACGGCCGCTATTGGACCGCGATTCCGGCTAACACTACCCTCGGACGCAACATGAGCATTACTTCGGGGCAGATTGACATGATAAATCACCAGTACCGTTCCTCCGGTCACGTGATACGCCCCATTCTGGAACAATGAAATTTTTGAATTACGGAGCTATGAAGAAGATACTCATATACGGTTTATACCTGCTGGCGGCTGCCGTGCTGACGGCCGGCTGCATCAAGGACGAAGCCGCGGCCCCCGCCCTGCGCGGCGGCGACAGGCTGACCCTGCAACTGCCCGAGCCGCAGCAGGTGGCCGTCACGCGTGCCGCCACGGCGGCCGAATGCCGGATCGGCAGTCTTTATGTGCTGGTCTACCGCGGTGGCGTGCTCGCTCACAAGCAGGCGTTCGCAGCGGCGGCGGTATCGGGGAACGGTACGGCACAGCCCTTCGTCGACCTGTACTACAGCCTGCGGGCGAACGACAAGGTCTGCGTCGCGGCGAACTATCCGGCGTCGGTCGGAACCTCGTTGCAGGGGCTTGCGGACGGCAGTGCCGAAAGCGGACTTGCGTCGCTGCTCGTTTACGACAATCCTGCCTGCGGACGGGTCGTGCCGGCCTCGGAGGCGCAGCCGATGTACGGATCGGTCGTCTGGTCGGCGGGTTCGAACACCTGCTCGCTGGTGCGTTCGCTGGCCAAAGTTTCCATCGAGACGGAGAACTCCGCCGTTTTTGCCGGGAAGACCGTCACGTATATCCTGGCGGGCGCTCCGGAAAAGACGAGCATGGAGGTTCGCTACGATACGTCTGCCGACAAATACGAAATTCCCGACGCCGCCGGGATCGGCGGGGCATGGAGTACGGCCATCGATGCCGGCGGCATGATCTCGTTGTCGGAGGCGACTTATTCCGCCGCCTATCCGCTCTCGGGCGTGGCAGGCGGCGCGGCGGCCGACCTCAATACGTTCGACAAGAGACGCACGGCGCTGATCTTATGCGCTACCGATGCGGCCGATGCGAAAGAGTACTACCGGCTGGATTTCTCCCGGCAGCTCTCTTCGACCTCGATCACGGGCGATGCTTCGAACGAATACATCGACATCGAACCCAATACGCATTATACCTTCCGGATCACGAGCGTGAAGAGCGGCGGTTACCTCTCTGCCGCCGAGGCGTGGAAAAATCCCGGAAGCAATATCGAATACACGGTCACGGTGTCGGACTCTAAGTGGATAAGCTCCACGAGCAATGGCCAGTATCTGGTCAAAAGCGACCGGGATTCGGTCTTGGTGGTGAAGAACATAGCCACGGCGGCTGAACTGCTGAGATTCGCCTGCCAAATGCCCGACGCCGGGCAGAAACCGGGCGGCGACCTGCCCGGTTCGGTCGAAACGCGCACCGTGACGCTGGTCGGCGCGGATCGGAAAACGCCTGTGTCCGTATCGAAACTCCAGCTTTGCAAAAGCGACGGCACGCCTGCGGCGGGCAATACATTCGACTTTTCGGGCGAAATCATTCCCGACGAAGGTTATCTGTTGAAATACCTTTCGGGCTCCTCCCTGCCGGATGAGGCCGTGTATGCCAGGGTGCGCTACGGCAATGTCGAGCATTACGTGCCGCTTTTGCCCCTGACTTTTGACGTGACGATACCTACGACCACTTTTTCGTACGCCGGAGCGACCGACCGGAGTTTGCAGGTGCAGAGCCACTATTACGATGCCCGTACCGATAGTTACGCCCCCTGTCCGTGGACGGCGGAGTTCTCGACCGACGGCGGCGTGACATGGACTGCGTCGCAATCCAGTATGTTGTCCCGTTTCCCCGCGAAGGGAGCTGGGGCGGATCCCCGTAACCTCGCGGCCTATCCGGCCGATTACAAGTTCAACGTCTTGACACAGACCGGTGTGTCCGACAATTCCCATAACGAAGCCCTGGCCGCGGCAAAACCCGAAATCGGCGTCTACGACCTTTCGACCAAAGGCGGCACGGAGCCGATGAATACGGCGAACTGTTATGTGGTCAATGCCCCGGGCACCTACACGCTGCCGCTGGTCTACGGCAATGCCGTCAAGAACGGCGGCATCCATTCGGCGGCCTATACCTCGGCTGTCAGCGGAAACTATATCATAACGAATTTCGTCAACCATCTCGACGCGCGGATCACCGATCCGTATATTTACAACAATGCGGGCTGTACTCCCGCCGGCGCCTGTCTCGTATGGCAGGATGCTTACTCGCTGGTTACCTCGGTCGAACTCACCCCGGACGGTAAATACCTCAGGTTCGATGTCGATCATTCGACGATCCGGCAGGGCAATGCCGTCGTCGCCGTACTCGACGCTTCGGGTATGATCATGTGGAGCTGGCATATCTGGGTGACGGATTACGTGCCGGGCGACGGCTTGAAAAAGGTGACCAACTACCAGGGTTATAAATACGATTTACTGCCGGTGTACGTCGGTTGGTGCGATCCCGAAACCCTGACGTACGATGCCCGCAGCATTAAGGTGCGCTTTACGCAGACCCGCACGGGTCTGGCGCGTGATTTCACGATGGCTCAGCAGCCTCACAGCGTGTCGTATTCCGGCAATCAGCCCTATTTCCAGTTCGGGCGCAAGGATCCGATGCTGCCGGGCGTCCGCACCGCTTCGGGAGACATCTTGGACAAGAGCGCTTATTATGACGACATTAAATATATGTTCTATAAATCCGGTCAGGGTAAAGTTTCCCTGGGAGGGGCCATCCGTAATCCGCATGTGTTTTTCAATTACGGCGGTACGGGGATACTCGACTGGTGTGCGACCTCCTATTACAACGTCTGGAGCGCCGATAATACGCTGACGACCGGCAACGACAACAAGGTCGTCAAGACGGTCTACGACCCTTCGCCCGTCGGGTTTTGCATGCCTGCGTCGAATGCCTTCACGGGGTATACCTACAACGGTCAGGTCGTTATAGGCGATTATTACGGTTCACGGTACAACTCGCCGTACAACTCCGCTGCGGAATTTACGGCCAATTCGGGTTGGGAGTTCTATTGCAACAGAATGTTCGGAATGAGCAGTTTCGATCCTTCCGGCGGTACGATCTTCTGTCAGGCTTCGGGTTTCCGCGATTATACGTCGGGCTCCGTGTTCAATATCGGCAGCAGCGGCTACTGCTGGACGGCCGTTCCCTATAACCTGAGCTACGGTATGGGCCTCTATTTCTACGAATCGCAGGTTCACCCCTGGTACAACTACTACCGCTCCTACGGCTTCCCGGCACATGTCGTGAAGGAATAAGAACAACTCCTGCATGAACAGAATCGGTTACATAACGGCGATCCTGCTGGCGGTGCTCCTCTGCGGCTCCTGTATCAACGAGGAGTACGCCGGCCCCGATCCGGATCTGCCCACGCGGACGATCATCGTCTACCTGGGCGGCGACAACAACCTCTCGGAGGAGACTGGGCGCAAGATCGAGGCCCTGCGGCAGGGATGGACTTACACCGGGAACAAGTGCCTGATCTATCAGGATTCCCGCGACGGGGCCCGTCTGCTGCGCCTGCGCGGGGGCTGCCGGACGACGCCGACGCCCTATGTGGAGACCGTGCGGGAGTACGGTGCGGAAAACTCGGCCTCGGCGGAGACTTTCGCCCGGGTGCTGCGAGAGGTTGCCGCCGAATATCCGGCCGACAGCTACGGATTGATCTTCTTCTCGCACGCCAGTGGCTGGTTGCCGGCTGGCGCTTTGCAGAACCCGGCGCCCCGATCCCGTTCGGTCGGGGTGGACGACGGGGACGCGGGACATGCCGAGATGGATATTGCCGAGTTTGCGGCAGCGATACCCGGCGGGATGTTCGATTTCATTGTTTTTGAAACCTGCCTTACCGCAGGTGTGGAAGTTGCTTACGAACTGCGCGGGAAGTCGGATTACATGCTGGCTTCTTCGGCAGAGATCATCTCGCCGGGTTTTACACCCGTTTATCCGTCGGCACTGCGGCTGTTGTGCGACACGTCCGTGGAGATGCGGACGGCGCTCGAAGGCTTCGGGCGGGCATACATGGATTATGTTGTGGCAAACTATACGGGGGCACGCCGTTCGGCGACCCTGAGCCTGACCGATATACGTGAAATATCCCCACTGGCTGCCCGGATGCAGGCAGCGCTTCGGACTCACTCAGCCGAGGCGCCCGATCTATCCCGTCTTCAACATTTTGATCGTCCGGGCAGCTATGGGGATTCTCCGGCTTTGCCGCGCTTCTTCGACCTCGGCGAGTGGGCGGAACTGCGGGTCGCTCCGGCCGGCTATGCGGCCCTCCGGGCCCAGCTGGAACGGACGGTCGTGTGGAAGGCCGCGACGGAAACTTTCATGAACGGGTATAACGGTTTTGCCATCCGCCGTCACTCGGGGCTTACGACCTACGTCGAGCAGGATGCCTTCCCCGACCTTAACGAGGCTTACCGCCGTTCGGCATGGTATCGGGCGACACGGGGAGGCAATAAGTAGATATAAATTTACTATCCGAATTGAATAACCCAGGAATACATGTCCAGACAGCCCCGTCCGAAAAGAAAATGCCGCCGCAGGTCTCCGGCGGTCGTGTTCCGGGGTTGTATAGGCACCCTGTTCCGGGTGTCGCTTGCCGGACTGTTGGCCGTGTGCATGCTCACTGCATTCCTTGTCTGCCTGCCGGTTTCCCTGGCCGATCTGGTGCGTAAGCGCTTGTAAATTTGAGGTCGGGGAAAGTACGGATTCGTCTCCCCAAGACCGGTGCCGCAACGGGCGAGTTGCTTGATCTGAAAGCAGGGCTGCCTATTTCTCTGCCGGCTTTCCGGGTTTCGTCGGAACGTGCAATGGCACCGCCGCCGCAGGGCCGTCCGGCCTTATCCTCGGCCAGTCCTTTCTTGCGCCTTATTGCCAATAGCAGGGTGGGGGATATGCTTTTGCGATGATGATAGCGGGGGACGTGGTATGTTTTGAGTGGCTTTATACAGCAGGGGTGTTTGTCATATTAAAGCAACGCAGCATGTTGCGAAGTTCGAGTTACTAAAAAGATATCTATAAAAAAAACGGCGTTGTAACTAATTGAGTTACAGCGCCGTTATGCAAAATGGGTGAGCTACTTACATCGCACCGCTACGACCACATACCCTTGCTCGATTCCTCGCCTGGGGGATTCTGTAGGAGCTGGTCGTATAAGACTCACCCGGGCACAAAAGTAGGAATTTTTTATATCTTTGCAAAAAATTTCGGCCCGATGCGTAAAAAAACTTTTCGCTATATCCTTTTCGCCTGCCTTGCCTGCCTGCTTGTCGCGGGGGTTGTCCTGCGGCAGCAATTTTACGGGAATGCCGTACGCGCGGAGCGCGACCTCTATATCGGCAGCCGTGCCGACTACCAAAGCCTCACCGATTCCTTGCTGCCCCGGCTCAGGCACCATTGGGCTTTCGGCCTCTATGCCCGGCGCATCAATCTGCCGGAGACGTTCAAGCCCGGCCATTACGTGCTGGAACCCGGGATGAGCGTGATCCGGGTGGCGCGGATGCTCAAACTGGGGCTTCAAACCCCCGTGCGGGTTTCGATCAACAATGCCCGCATCCCGGCGCAGCTCGCGCAGAAACTCGCCCGGCAGATCGACGCCGACTCCACGGCGATCATGCGGGTGCTGACTTCGCCCGAAGTGGCACGGAGTGTCGGTTTCGACAGCGTGACGCTCTTTTCGATGTTCATCCCCAACACCTACGAGTTCTACTGGACGGTGACCCCCGAAGAGTTCGTGCAGCGCATGAAGCGCGAGTACGACCGTTTCTGGACGCCCGGGCGCGACGCCCTGCGCGAACGCAGCGGTCTGAGCCGGCTCGAGGTCATGACCCTCGCATCGATCGTCTACGAGGAGACCCGCAAGACCGACGAGATGCCCCGTATCGCAGGGGTGTACGTCAACCGCCTGCGCAAGGGGATGCCCCTGCAGGCCGATCCGACGGTCAAGTATGCCATGCAGGACTTCGGACTGCGGCGCATCCTGCACAAACACCTGAAATACGAGTCGCCCTACAATACCTACCGCAACAAGGGGCTGCCGCCTTCGCCGATCTGCATGCCCGGCATCGACGCCATCGACGCCGTGCTCAATTTCGAGGAGCATGACTACCTTTTCTTCTGTGCGCGGGCGACGTTCGACGGCTACCACAACTTCGCACGGACGCTCCGCGAGCACAATGCCAATGCCCGGGCTTACAGCGCCGAACTGAACCGGCGCAAGATTAAATAATTTTTCGTACATTTGTCCTAATGCTTACGAAGATCTACGAACAGAACCCCTCGGAGCGGGAATTGCAGAAGGTGGTCGACGTGCTCGTCCACGACGGGATCGTCATCTATCCGACCGACAGCGTCTATGCTTTCGGCTGTTCGCTCCATTCGCCCAAGGCCATCGAACGCCTGCGGCGGATGAAGGGTAAGGATGCCGAGGCCTTTTCGGTGGTCTTCGGGGATATCGCCCAGGTGGCGGAGTATTGCCGCGTGGACAACACGGCGTTCCGGATCCTGAAACGGAACCTGCCGGGGCCCTTCACGTTCGTGCTCACGGCATCCTCGCGCGTGCCCGACAAGGCGCTTGAAAAGCGCCGTACGATCGGTATCCGTATTCCGGACAACGCCATATCCCGCGCCATCGTCGCCGCGCTGGGCTGCCCGCTCGTCACCACGTCGGTGAAGGACGACGACCAGGTCGTGGAGTATACCACCGATCCCGAACTGATCCATGAGCGCTATGGCCGCGACGTGGCACTCGTGATCGACGGCGGCATGGGGGACAACATCCCCACGACGGTCGTAGACCTTACGGGCGACGAGCCCGAAATCCTGCGCGAAGGCAAGGGGGAACTGCAATGAGATCAAATATAAACTGTATATGGAAAAAACGAATTTCTGGAAAGATGTCGCCAAGTACGGCGCGATCATAGGCGCCCTGCTGGCCGTCTCGTTCATGTTGGAAACCCGATTGCAGATTTCGGCCAGTTTCGGCCTGTACGCAATCGAATGGATTGCCGTCGTCGTACTGCATTACTATCTGCTGCACCGTTTCACGCGCCGGTATTCGATGATGTATACCGCCGAGGAGGGTTTCTCCTTCGGTCAGGGATACGCTTACATCCTCTCCGTCTCGACCGTTGCGGGGCTCATCGTCGGTATCGTGCAATACCTTTACATGCACTTTTTCATCGGTTACGCCAACTATACGGAGCGTACCACAGCCGCATTATCCGATTATATAGGGCGGAACGGCGGGGTGCCGGCCAACATGGAATCCATGCTGTCGCAGATGTTCGACCAGATGCAGAATACCCCCGAACCCTCCTTTTTAAGAACCCTGTGGGCTGTAACTTTCCTGAGCATCCTGTTCGGTGCCGTTTTCGGCCTTATCATTGCAGGCGTGTTGTCGCGTGCGCCCAAACCGTTTGACACCCCGCTGAGCGAATAGAGGCATACCGTGAATAATAAACTGGACATATCCGTCGTAGTACCGCTCTACAATGAGGCCGAGTCCCTGCCCGAACTGGTGGCATGGATCGACCGCGTTGCCGTGTCGCATGGCTATGCCTACGAGGTGATCCTCGTGGACGACGGTTCGTCCGACGGCTCCTGGGAGGTTGTCGAGTCGCTCAGGGAGAAGTACCCGGCGATCCGCGGCATCGGCTTCGCCCGCAATTACGGCAAGTCGGCAGCCCTGTACTGCGGTTTCGCCGCAGCCGAAGGCGAGGTCGTCATCACGATGGATGCCGACCTGCAGGATTCGCCCGACGAAATCCCCGAACTGCGCCGCATGATCCTCGAAGAAGGGTACGACCTGGTATCCGGCTGGAAGAAGAAGCGCCGCGACCCGGTCGGCAAACGCTGGCCGAGCAAATTCTTCAACTGGACGGCACGCCGGGTCTCCGGTATCAAACTCCACGATTTCAACTGCGGGCTGAAGGCCTACCGCCGCAAGGTCGTCAAGTCGATCGAGGTCTACGGTGAAATGCACCGTTTCATTCCGATTCTGGCGAAGCAGGCCGGGTTCCGCCGTATCGGCGAAAAGGCCGTCGAGCACCACGCCCGCAAATACGGCTGTTCGAAGTTCGGCCTCGAACGTACCGTGAAAGGCTACCTGGATCTGATCACCGTGCTGTTCATGACGCATTTCGGCCGCTCGCCGATGTATTTCTTCGGCAGTCTGGGAACGCTCATGTTCCTTATCGGCGGCGGGACTACGGTGTGGATCATCGCCGCAAAGATCTGGAAACAGATGCACGGGCTGTCGCTGCGTCCGGTCACCGACCAGCCGCTCTTTTACCTGGCGATCCTCGCCGTAATCCTCGGCGTGCAGTTGTTCCTGGCGGGGTTCCTGGGCGAGCTCATCAACCGGGGTTCGTCGGACAGGAATAAATACCT
Source organism: Alistipes onderdonkii (assembly GCF_025145285.1). NCBI lineage: Bacteria > Pseudomonadati > Bacteroidota > Bacteroidia > Bacteroidales > Rikenellaceae > Alistipes > Alistipes onderdonkii. The sequence goes on along the minus strand of NZ_CP102251.1, from coordinate 202,655 downwards.
GATTGATAAAACTTTGTAAATAATTATGATACAACGAATCCAAACACTCCATCTGCTCATCGTCACGGCGCTCATGGCCGTTACGCTCTTTGCCCCGCTGGCTTGGTTCGCGGGCGATGCGGGTGAGTTCTGGCTCTATGCCTTTTCCCTGCAGACCTCGGCCGGAGAGGCCGTACAGTCGACCGTCTACATGGGCGTCGTGCTGGCACTGGCCTGCGTGCTGCCTTTCATTACGATCTTCCTGTTCAAACGCCGCCTGCTCCAGATCCGGCTCTGTGTCGTGGAGATCGTGCTGCTGATCGGTTCTGCGGTTATGGAAGCGGCCTATTATTTCCTCAGTTGGCGGGTCTTTTCCGAACTTTCGTTCCATACGCAGGGTTTCCGGCCCGCCATCGCACTGCCGCTCGTGTGCCTGCTGTTCGCCTACCTCGCTGCACGGGCTGTTTTCCGCGACGAACTGATGGTGCGTGCCGCCGATAGAATACGTTGACGCGCACCATACGACCGGACGTGGCATCAATCGGCCCGTCCGCTGAATATATCCCGCTTGCGGGATATATTTTTTTATGCCTGCCGGAGCCATCCGGCGGTTGAAAGGCATTCCTTGGCATTCGATTTGAAGCGGATATACAGGAAATTAGGAAATTCATTCATTCCTGTCTAAAATAAACGCTTCTATGAAAAAATCGAACTTTTGGAAGTTATTGTCCGGCACGGCGTTCTTTGCCGCCGTGGCCCTGGCCTCATGTGTGGACGATAACGACGACAAGGGGATGCCTTATCTCGAAGTCACCCCCGATGTGCTTACGTTCAATGCCGACGGTGCCCCGGAAGGCGCCTCCGCATTCACCGTAAAGAGTAACCGCCCCTGGACGCTCGAAGTCCTGGAGGGCAGCGACTGGGTTACACCCTCCGCGACGCAGGGTTCGGGCGACGGCACCGTCGAATTCACCATCCCCGCGAGCAACGTGGGCCGTATCGCCAAGCTCTCGTTCAACCTGAAGAACGCCTATGGCGCCTATTGGACGAAAGAGGTCACCATCGAGCAGGGCGAGGCACCCAAGGCCGGTGAGGTGAGCGCGCTGGTGGCCTACATCAAGAACACGTGGCCGAGCCTTGAAAGCGGTACCGAAGAGCTGAATTACAGCCAAAAGACGATCCCCGCCGTGATCCTCGCCAACAACGAGGGCGGCAACAATTTCGGCAAGCTCTATGTCGGCGACAACATCACGCTGCCCAACTCGGCCATCATCCTTTACAGCACGACCGAGTTTACCCGCGATAACAGCGCGAAATATCCCGTCGGCAAGAAGGTCACGCTCGACTTGTCGGCTGCCCAGTATGCGCCCTACGGCAATCTGCGCGAGCTGAAGAACGTCGTGGTGACCGTCTCCGACGATCCCGCCGTCGAGGTGGCCGTGCCGACGCTTTCGGCCGCGACGCTCAACGAGGGCAATTATCAGGGGCAGTATGTCCGGGTCACGAACCTCACGCCGCAGTCGTCGTTCGTCGGCGAGGCGTGGGCGACTTCCGCCAAGCGCGTCGTGCGCTTCGATGCCGCCGGAGGCGAGACTGTCCAGAGCTATATGGCTACGGCAACTGATGCCGCCGGTTTCGCCGCGATCACGATCGCCGACAAGACGGGCGCCCTGCTCGGTACCGCCGAACAGAATTTCAAGAACATACAGGTCATCCCGACCACGCCTTCGGATGTGGCCGCATTCGTCGCTTCGGGGGCTTCGCTCGGCATCTCACCAGAGGATAACCTCGTGCTGGCTTCGACGTCGGGCGCTACGGCGACCGTGACCGTCACGGCCAACATCGCGTGGACGGCCACCATGAGCGGCGACGGCTTCACGATCTCACCCCAGGGCGGGGATAACAACGGTACGGTCACCGTCACGGCGACCGCAGCCAATGAAACCTCCGCATCGAAAGACCTGGGCAGCATCACCTTCTCGGGCGAGGGCGTCACGCCGCTGACCCTGCGTGTCGCGCAGGCCGCCAAGCCGAGTGCCGAGCCCAAGACAGTTGCCGAATTCGTTGCCTTCGTCAAGGGGCTGGCACCTGCTTCGGGTGCCGAGGCTTCGCTCGGCGAGTGGACGGGACAGACCGTTCAGGGATATATCGCCGCCAACGACGCGGGCGGCAACCTTTACCAGATGATCTCCGTCGTGGATAACACCGGGGATGCCGGTTCGGGTATCCTGCTCGGCGATGCGGCGTACGAAACCGTCGCCGACTACCCGGTCGGCGCCCGGATCACGCTGACCCTCGATGCGACGAGTACGGTCTACAACTCCTATGGCCTGTATAAGATCAATAAGGTAACGACCGCGGTCGACAACTCGTCGCCCGTGCAGATGGTCGTGCCGTCCGTCACCCTCGCGCAGTTCAATTCGAACGATTATATGGGTATGAACGTGAAGGTCACGGGGCTCGCATTCAAGGGCGAGGCCGGCGAGATGTGGTACAGCGGTACGGCCAACTATTCGACCCGCCTGTTTACCGATGGGAGCGGCGACCTGGCTGTGCGTACCTACAAGACCGTCGCATGGGGCGGCGAGTTGATCTCGTCGACCGTGACGACCGGTTCGCTGACCGGCGTGGCCGAAGTCTACGACGGTGCGGCGCAGCTCTACCCGCAGTCCGCGGCGGATGTCGCCGACTTCAAGGTCGATGCTTCGACGCCCGTAATTACGGAGGTCGACCCCGCATCGCTGACCTGGGGTGCCGAGGAGACGGTAACCAAGGATGTTGAGGTTACGGTCGTCAACCTCGGGTCGAACGCCCTGACGGTCGATAACGATGCGATTGCGCCCTTCACGGCCGTAGTCAACGGTACCACCGTTACCGTCACGCCTCCGGCTCCCAACACGACCTCCGACGACATCGTGCGCACGATGACCGTCTCGGTTGCGGGCGGTAACAGCCGCGAGGTTACGCTCACGCAGTTCGCGGCCGGGTCGGGCGGCGATACCAAGGGCATCTATACCTCCATGAGCCAGTTCATCCCGGCTGCCACCAGCACGACCGACCGTTACTATCCTTCCAACTCGACGATCGACGGCCAGCCCGCTACGGGTTTCAAGCTCGGGACGAGCAGCCTTGCCGGCGTATTCACCTCCGAGGCGCTGGGGGCATCGCTCACGGGCGATAAGAAACTGTCGTTCTATGCCGTGGCATGGACGGGCAAGGCCGCCACGGTCTACATCCGGGTCAACAACGGCGGTGCGGTGAGCGGTGACGGCAGCCATGCGATCACGGCCAGCGCCGGTGCCACGGGGGCGGGCAACGACTTCACCTTCACTGACGTGACCGATTCCGATTACTACACCTTCCAGCTCACGGGGCTGACTGCCGCATCGACCGTGACGATCTCCACGTCGCCCGACTTCACGGCGGCATCGGATCGCAATACGGGGCGTGCCATCGTGCTGGGCGTACAGGTCTATTGATATGAAGAGGATGCGTAAATATCTGATACGAACGCTCCTCGGGGTTGCTGCGGTCGTGGCGGCGGGTTTCGCCGCCACCTCCTGCAGCGACGACTCCGATTCGGGTTCCGGGGTCTTCCGCGTGGAGTGGGATCCCACCAAGACCGTGCACCCCGACCGGGAGGGCGCTGCCGTGCTGATCGTGGACGGCCGCGAGGGGACATCGTGGAGGGCCGAGATCACGGCGGGCGCCGACTGGGTTTCGTTCAACCGTACGGCTCCGGGCGGGCAGACCGTCAAGACCGGAATTGCCGGAACGGGCCTCGCCGCCCGCAACCAGTATGTCTATTACTGGCCGAACGACACCCGGGGAGAGCGGCATGCCATGATCCGCTTCACGTTCGACGGGCAGGCGCCCCTCGAACTGGAACTCACACAATACAGCACCTCGGCAGCCGACGATGTCTACCAGACGGGCCATAACCTTGTCTGGCCGGAAATCCCGGCCCGGAAATCCGACGATGCGTATGTCTATGTGACGCATTTCGCCTTGTTGCGCAACCAGAATACGGGTGTAACCTACAACGCCCGCAACTTTACGATGTGCTTCGACAAGACCAAGTTCGCCGCCTGGTGGGTGGCCTATCCGCTCCACAGCGCTTACACGGGTTCGGGGCGTGTCGAAACCTGGGCATACGACCCCAAGATCGCCGCCGAGTACCAGGCCAACCTGACCAAAAGCTATCCGGCACGGAATTTCGACCGCGGGCACCAGATCCCCAACGCCGACCGCAGCGGGAATGCCACGATGCAGGCACAGACCTTCTATTTCTCGAATATGACGCCCCAGAATTACAGCCTGAACCAGAATCCCTGGGCGGCGCTCGAGAAGATGGCGCGCGATAACTGGATGTGCTCCGATACGCTCTATGTCGTCACGGGCGCCTATTGGAATCCCGGCAGCACCTTTGCAACGCCCGATATCGACGGCAAGCAGTGCCCCGTGCCGAACTACTATTTCAAGGTGTTCGTCCGCACGGTCAAGGGCAATGTCCGCCAGGCGGGCGACCGGCTGGGCGACTATCCGGCCGACCAGCTGAAGTCCATCGGGTTCTGGGTCGAGAATGCGGGCGGACAGGGGACTGCAAGGAGCTGGGTGAAAAGCGTTTCGGAGGTCGAAAGCCTCACGGGTTTCGAATTCTTCCCTTCGGTGCCCGCCGCCGTCAAGGCGCAGAAAGACGCCGCCTCGTGGGGATTGTAAAACCTTAAAATTTCAGAATGATGAAAAAACGATTGATATTCACCCTGTTGCTGGCGGCATTCATTGTGGCGTGCTTCGCGCAGAAGCCCTACAAGGTGATGTTCTACAACCTGGAGAATTTCTTCGATACGATCAACGACCCCGAGGTGCTCGACGACGAGTTCACCCCCGAAGGGCCCAAACAGTGGAACTCGGCCAAGTACAACCGCAAGCTGGGCAACATCGAACGGGTATTGTTCGACCTTGCGGCTGCCGACAAGGTCTATCCTGCCGTGATCGGCGTGTCGGAGGTCGAAAACCGCTCCGTGCTCGAGGATATCGTGGCGGCGCCCAAACTGGCGCCAGCCGATTATCGTATCGTGCACTACGATTCGCCCGAGGCGCGCGGCGTCGACGTGGCTTTTCTCTACCGCCCCGAAGTCTTCAAACTGGAGGGCAGCTATCCGGTGAAAACCGTCGTGCCGTCGCTCCCTAATTTCAAGACCCGCGACATCCTGACGATGTGGGGAAGGATCGACGACGAACCCTTCTTCTTCATGGTGGCGCACTGGCCTTCGCGGCTGGGCGGCAAGGACGCTTCGGAATTCAAACGCATCGCCGTCGGGGAGCAGATGCGCCGGATCGCCGATTCGGTGCTGAAAGCCGACCCCGCGACCCGGATCGTTGCCATGGGCGACTTCAACGACGACCCGACGGATCCGAGCATGGCCGAAGGCCTGGGTGCCCGAACGCGCATGAAGGAGCTCGAACCCGGCGATTTCTACAATCCCTTCGGGGACATGCTGCGTGCGGGGATCGGTACGCTCGCCTACGGCGACGCCTGGAACCTCTTCGACAACATCGTGGTCTCGGGGAACATGGTCTCGGGTGACGACGGTATGCAACTGCGCAAGGCTCCCGGTTCGAAGTACTACGGCAACATCTTCCGCAGGCATTACATGGTGCAGCGGGAGGGGCAGTACAAAGGTTATCCGCTGCGTACCTATGTGGGAAACAACTTCCAGGGCGGTTACAGCGACCACTTCCCGGTGTATATCTATTTTGCCAAATAATTTAGCTACATAGTCTATGAAAGTCAAAATTCTACTGATTTTAGTACTCTCCGTCACCACGCTGACCGCCTTTGCACAGGACGGCGGCGTCAGGGGCAGGGTCGTTTCGCGTGCGGGGCGTGTGGCCCTCGACGGCGTGAAGGTTACGATGACGCCGGGCGACGTGATCGTGATGTCCGATGAGCGGGGTAATTTCCTCATCGAGAATGTCCCTGCGGGCGAATACTCGCTGCAGTTCGAGACCCCCGAGTTCGAACCCCTCGCCATCGCCGTGCGCGTGGGTTCGCAGGTGCGCGACATCAATGCGGTCGTGTTGGTGCCCGACGTGCCCCGGCAGATGATCGACGACGCCGTGTTCGCGGAGTTCGACATGGAGACCGTCGACGATGCGCAGGCATTGCCTACGTCGCTCTCGGCCTCTAAGGACATCTTCAACAACATCGCGTCCTACAAGTTCAGTGAGATGCGCTTCAACGTCCGCGGTTACGATTCGCAGTACCAGGACGTCTACATGAACGGCATCCGGCTCAACGACGCCCTCACGGGCTATACGCCGTGGTCGCTGTGGAGCGGCCTGAACGACGCCACACGTAACCAGGAGGTGACGTCGGGTATCGTGGCCTCGGACGTCGGGCTGGGCGGCATCGGCGGTACGACCAACATCATCACCAGCCCGTCGCAGATGCGCAAGGGGTTGCGTGCCAGCCTCGTGAACGGCAATTCGATGTACCGTTTCCGTGCAATGGTCACCTATGCCTCGGGCTATCAGGACAACGGCTGGTCGTATGCCTTTTCGGTTTCGACCCGCCAGGGCGGCAACTCCTATGTCGACGGCGTTTACTACAATGCGTTCGGTTATTTCGCCGCCGTCGAAAAGCAGTTCGGCCAGCGCCACCGCCTGGCGCTGACCCTGTTGGGTGCCCCCACCGAACGCGGTGCGCAACAGGCCGCCACGCAGGAGGCCTACGACCTGGTAGGCAACAACTATTACAACCCCAACTGGGGCTGGCAGGACGGCAAGAAGCGCAATGCCCGCGTGCGTAACAACCACGAACCCATCGTGATGCTCAACTACACGTTCGACATCTCCGACCGTTCGAAGCTGGAGCTGGCCACGGCGCTGCGCTTCGGCAGGAACGGCTACTCGGCACTGACGTGGCAGAACGGCCCAGACCCGCGCCCCGACTACTATCGTTACCTGCCGAGCTATTTCGCACTCGACAAGAACTATGTCGGTGCCGCATGGCAGCAGGTCTACTGGCAGGCCAACTACCAGAACATCCGCCATTTCGACTGGGAGCAGATGTACCAGACCAACTATAATCAGAACGATCCCCTCGACGAGCAGATCTACGGCCCCGGCCGGCGGTCTAACTACATGGTCGAGGAGCGCCATACCGACCAACTGGACTGGAACCTCGTGGCCAGTTTTTCGCATATCTTCCGCGACGATTCCAGGATCAACGGCGGACTTTCGCTGCGCCGTAACCGTACGGAGTACTACTCGCAGGTGAAAGACCTCCTGGGGGGAGACTATTGGGCCGACATCGACAAATTCGCCGAACGCGATTTCGGTTCGAATACGCAGGCCTACCAGAACAACCTCGACTATTACAACAAGTACGGCCATGCGCATGCCGCCAAGGTGGGCGATAAGTACAGCTACGATTACTATGCCCACGTGCTCAGCACCCGGGCGTGGGCATCGTACGGCTTCAACGTCGGCGGCTTGGGCATCACCGTGGGCGGCGAAGTGGGCTATGCGAAACTTTGGCGCGAGGGTTTGTGGCGCAAGGGGCTCTTCCCCGACAATTCGAAGGGCGACTCCCGAAAACTGGATTACCTGACCTACAAGGCCAAGGGTAACTTCTCATACCGCTTCTCCGCGGCGCATGCCGTCGAGGCGAACGTCGTCTACATGCAGGAAGCGCCCGAGTTCCAGTCCTCGTTCGTTTCGCCCCGTACGCGCAACACCACGACACCGGGGCTTTCGGCCGAGCGCGTCCTCGGCGTGGATGCGTCGTACAACCTGCGCTACGGCGATTTCAAGGCGCGCATTTCGGGCTATTATACCCGCATCTACGACCAGTCGAAGGTGATCTCCTATTACGACGACGTGGCCGCCACCTTCACCAATTTCGCCATGAGCGGCATCGACAAGGTGCATTTCGGCCTCGAGGCGGCCGTCTCGATCCCGATCTACCACACGCTCGCCCTGAACGGCGCCGTGAGCTGGGGACAATATACCTACGATTCGAACCCCTATTACCTGCAAACGCAGGACAACAGCGGCGATATCGTCTCCGACGGTTATGTCTACTGGAAGGATTTCCGGGTCGAGAGCACACCCCAGACGGCCGTCAACGTCGGCCTGTCGTGGCGCTCGAACAACAACATCTACCTCTCGGCCGACTTCAACTATTACAACAACATGTATCTCTCGATGAGCCCGATCTACCGTACCGACGCCGTAATCACGGGCGGCATGGCGCCCGGCGACATCGAACACCTGCGACGCCAGGAGAAGTTCGACTCGGCCTATACGCTCAATGCCAGTATCGGCAAGAACTGGTATATCCACCGCAAGTATACGCTGGGATTCAGCCTCGACGTCAAGAACATCCTGAACAATCAGGACATCAAGACCGGCGGCTATGAGCAGACACGCCTCTCGAAAAATACCGAGACCACCGTGACGACCTACCAGGCTTTCGACTCGAAGTATTTTTACATGTTCGGTACGACCTATTACCTCAATCTCTATTTCCGTTTCTGACGGCTGGACGAATAAAACATGAATGCTATGGATAAATTATTCAAATTGTTACTGGCGGCTGCCGCAGCCCTGTTTTTCACAGGCTGTTACAGCGATTACCTGAATCCGGGGCCGGCCAGGGTCTATACCCGCGCCGATTTCGAGGCGAAGGGACTGGAATACATTTCCGTCGGGGAGCTGAAGGCGCGCTTCCGGGCTGAGAATGCGGGTATGAACGACGGTACCGTGGCGTCGTGGACGGTCGATGAGCCGCTGTTCACCTCGGGCAAGGTCATTTCGACCGACCGCTTCGGCAATGTCTACAAGTCGGTATACCTCTACGACGAGGCCTCCGAGTCGGCCATCGAGCTCAAGCTCAACACGGGCAACTACCTGTTCCATCCCGTCGGGCAGATCGTCTACGTCGACCTCGAAGGGCTCGTGCTGGGGAACTACCGCGGCATGGTCAGCATCGGTACGACCTCCTACAATGCGAGCTATTCGAACGACAATATCGAGAGCAAGATCATGCAGGACGAGCACATCTTTTCGGGCGAACAGCAGCCGATGCTGAAGTCAGATACGCTGGTCGTCACGCGCGACAACTACCTGACTGTGCTGTCGGACGACGACCTCGGGCGCCTGGTTCGTTTCGAAGGGGTCGAGAGCCGCTTCGGTACGGCGCCGTGGGGCTATAAGAACACCTTTCCCAATTATTTCGCCAATTCCATCTCCTACGACGTGAATTCCCCCGGGTGGGAGGATATCGACCAATGGGCTACCTGGGCGACCATGCGTAAGCTCCCCGGTACGAATGCCGACGCGTTTTTCTACGGCTCGGCCTGGTTCACCTACGACGCGCAGGCTGCCGGTACGGGCACCAATGCCGCCCCGGGCAACTATGTGGTGCGCACGAGCGGTTACAGCCAGTTCCGCGACAACAAAATCCCCGTATCCGGTTCGGTCGTTGACCTGACGGCCATCTATACCAAGTTTACCAACGGCTCGGGCAATTATGCGACCTACCAATTGACGCTCAACACCGACAAGGACGTGGTGGTGAAATGATATTGCCCCATCCCTGTTGCAAGCAAAAAGGCAGCCGTGAAAACGGCTGCCTTTCATTTTGTCGGATGGGGGCTTATTTCGCCTCTTCCTTCGCGGGGCGCATGATGACTTTCACGAGGTTGCCGTCGGCGAGCACCTTCTTGGCCATGGCCTGTACGTCGGCGTTGGTCAGCGTCTTGAGCACCTCCTCGTAATCGGCCAGGTAGTCGAGCCCCGAGCCGTATTTGCTGTTGAGGTAGTTCATCCAGCCGGCATTCTGTTCGAGGCTGTTTTTCCAGCTCTTGAGCATGAACTCGCGGTTTTTCTCGATGTCCTCGCTCTTGGGGCCGTTGGCGGCGATCTCTTCGATCTCCTTCATTACGATCTCGCGCAGTTCGTCGGCCATCTCCTCGTTGGTGTCGAACGAAATAGTCATGTCGTAGGTCTCGCTCGGGATGTATTCCGTCGAACCAGACACCTGTACGCCGTACGTGCCGCCCTTCTCCTCGCGGATCGAAACCAGGTAGCGCGAGTTGAGCGCCTGCGTGAGGAATGTCAGCGCAGCCTTGTTCTTGAGCGTGTAGGGCATTTCGCCGGAGAACCTGTAACGTACCGAAACCTTGGGCTGCTGCATCGAAGCCGTGAAATCCTCGGTCACTTCGCCCTTCACGGGAGCGCATTTGTCATCCACGAACGTCATCGGTTTCTTCGAGGTCGGGAGCGATCCGATGTATTTTTCCACGAGCGGCTTGAGCGTTTCGAGGTCGACGTTGCCCACGAACTTGAACACGAAGCTGTTGGCATCCGGATAGAGTTTCTTGTAGATGGCCGGCAGCGCTTCGAAGCTGAACTTGTCGATGATCTCGGTCGACACCATCTGGCGGCGCGGGTTGTTGCCGTATACCACGTCGATGAACTTGTCTTCCATCAGGTAGTCGGGGTTCGACTTGACGTTCTCTAACTGTGCGCGCAGCATCTTCATGAGCGTGTTGTAGTCGTTCTCATCGAAGCGCGGCTGCGTGAAGTTGAGGTAGAGCAGCTGGAACATCGTCTCCAGGTCTTTGGGCGAGCAGAAGCCGTTCATCTCGCTGGCGTAGTTCTCCACCGAAGGCTGTACAGACGCCGATTTGCCCGAAAGCTGCTTTTTGAGGTCGGTGGCCGAGAACTTGCCTACGCCCGACATCGAGTTGAATGCCGGCATCATCTCGCCCATGTAGAACTCCTCGTCCGTGAGGATCGACAGGCCGCCCTTGGCCTGGGCGTACATGCGTACCTCGTCGGCTTTGTAGGTCGTGGGCTTCACGATGACCTTCACGCCGTTGGCCAGCGTCCATTCCGTTGCGCCGTACTCGGCGTTCTGTGCGGTTTTCTTCACGGGCGAACCGTTTAGGGCGGTTCCTTCGGGGATCAGCGGCTCTTTGACCGTGTTGTCCTCATATGCTCCGATCTCGGCCGCGGCGACCTTGTCGCGGATGGCGAGAATCTCCTCGGCCGTCGGGTTTACGACACCCTCCTTTTCAGGCGCCGTGATGACGATCACCTGGTTGTTGGGGTAGATCGCCTGCTGTGCGAATGCGTTGACCGCTTCGACGTTGAGCGCCTTGATCAGCATGCTGTCCAGCTGCCATTCGGTTTCGGCGTCGGGCATGGGCGTATTCTGCTGGTAGTTGTCCAGGTATGTCTGCACGAATTCGGCGTTGCGACGGTCGTTGCGGTTCGTGTACGAACGCTCGGCGCGGCGCATCAGGTCGTTCTGTGCGCGCTCGAACTCACCCTGCGTGAAGCCGTAGCGGCGCACCTTCTCCATCTCCGTGTAGAGGGCTTCGAAACCCTGTGCCAGTTTGCCGTCCTGCGTCATGGCGACGAAGGTCGTGGCCTCGAGCGTCGGGATTACACCGATGCTGCCCGAGTTCATGCCTGCACCCAGGAACGGGGCGTCGGGCTGCATCGAAATCTCCTGCAGGCGGGCATTCTCCATCGTGGTCATGTAAGCCTGTACCACGTCGAGCATCTCACCGTATACCAGGTTGTTGTACTGTTCGGGTACGGCAGGGCGCTTTACGAACACCTGCACGCGGGAACCCTGCATTTCGGGGTCGGTGTAGATGCTGATGATCGGTTCTTCGTTGTCGGGTACCGTGATTACTTCTTTCTGTGCGGCATCTGCGGCGGGGGCCGGAATGTCGCTCATCAGCGTTTTGAGCTTGTTTTCGACGGCATCGACGTCGATGTCACCCACGATCACGACCGCCTGGTAGTCGGGGCGGTACCACGTGTTGTAGAAATCCTCCAGTTCCTTGTGCTGGAAGCCTTTCAGTCCGTCGAGATAGCCGATCAGGTTGCGGTGCTCGTATTTCGTGCCCTTGCCCAGCGCCTGGAGCATCTTCATGGTCGAACGCCACGAAGCGCCGTCGCGGGTGCGGAGCTCCTCCATGATCACGCCGCGCTCCGAGTCGATCTCCTCGGGCTGGAGGGCGATGAAGTGCGACCAGTCGTGCAGGATCAGCAGCGCACTGTCGATGATGCCCTCGCGCGAGGTCGGGACATCCTTCATCATGTACGAAGTCATGTCCCAGCTGGTACCGGCGTTGAGGTTGGCGCCGAACTTCACGCCTATCTTCTCCAGGTATTCGATCATCTGCTTGCCGGGGAGGTTCTTCGTGCCGTTGAAGGCCATGTGCTCGAGGAAGTGGGCGAGGCCCTGCTGCGAGTCGTTCTCCTGGATGGCTCCCACGTCGTGCAGGATGTGGAAATCCGCCTGTCCTTTCGGCTTTTCGTTGTGGCGGATGTAATAGGTCATTCCGTTTTCGAGTTTACCCGTCCGGACATCCTTGTCCGCCGGGATCGGCTCCATCGGGTTGAGCTGGGCCATTGCGCTCGTCATTGCGAAAGCGGCTGCAACCAGCATTGTTAATTTTTTCATAATCGATCGTATTAGGGTTTTTGTGTTATTCTTCTTCAGCGGGCAGGTCGGGGCGGTATTCGATGATGTCCCCCGGCTGGCAGTCGAGCTCGCGACAGATCGCTTCGAGCGTCGAGAACCGGATGGCCTTCGCTTTCCCGTTCTTGAGTATCGAGAGGTTGGCGGGCGTAATATCTACCCGCTCGGCCAGTTCGCCGAGTGACATCTTGCGCTTGGCCATCATGACGTCTATATTGATTATTATAGCCATAATGTCGTCCCCCCCCCTTTAATTGTCTGTATCGTTGCCATGCTATGTTACTTATTTTAGATAGTCAGTTTCTGTTCTTCGCTCAGTTGCGTCCCGAGGGAGAAAACCTCGGCCATGAAGAGGAACAAAATACCGACGATCACATTCCAGTAGCTCAGCGGAAATGTCCCCACGACCTCGAAAGAGGTGCCTTCGAGCAGTCGTGCCGCCTCGGTATTGCTGATGTATTTCATCAGGGCCTCGCTCAGTTCCGCTACGAGGATCAGGATGCCGATGGCGCGCGTACGCAGGATATTGCTGTGGCGCAGCGGCTGTTCGTCGCGGATCGACTTGCGGAGCGAATTGATTATCAGGGCGATCAGTACGAGGATCGTCAGGTATGAGAGGCCGGTTATCACCATCAGCAGGTAGCAGTAGACGTTGTTACCCATCACCTTGAATGCATTGAGCAGCGTATAGGCTTCGTCCACCTGTACGCGCAGGTCTATCCGGCTGATCGTCGGTTCGACGGTGGCGGGCAGCCCCTCGATCACGATCGGCTCGCCGGCCTTGCGCACTACCGGGGCGGAGACGTAATAGGAGCGTATGCCGCCCTGCGGGATCTCGATCTCCAGCGTGTCCTGCGCATCGCGCCATCCGCGCGAGAAATCCGGGACGAAGCTCGCAGCGAAACCTACGATCAGCGCCGCGAAGTAGATGATGTAGATCAGCAGTAAATGTTTGTGCAGTCTTTTTTTGTTCTGCATGTTGTTTGTTTTTGAGTTTCGATAGTGCAAAATTAGTATTTATTTTCGAAAAACAAATAATATTTATCGTTTTTCGATAAAATAATTGGTCGCGGATAAAAAAGGACGGCTCCGGTGCCGTCCTTCGGTTGTCGTGGGGCGTATTTATTCCACGTTGTCTTTCAGCTGTTTCCAGAACGAGGCGTCGATGGCCATTGCGATCGAAGCCGCCAGCACGAGGAGGATGAACATCACGACGAAGGTAATGAACGCGACGTCGATGGCCTCGCAGACGAACAGGAAAATCCCGTACACGATACCCATGATGATGCTGAATACCAGTATGACGAAAAACATCGTCCACTTGCTGCCGTATGTCGCGTCGTTCGACGCCTTGATGGCTTCAATCGGGTTCTTGCCCTTGTCGAGCAGGAAATAGAACGAGAGCGTCCAGGACAGGGACAGCACGATGCCCGGGACGACAAGGAACAGGGTGGCGATATAGATCGGGATCAGCATCAGCCCCCATGTGATGAGGAATTCGCCCATATAGCGGCGGTATTTGCTGTCGAAGATCGAGAGCGGATTGATTACGTTGCCTTTGGCCAGTTCGACGGGTAATAATTTGATGGCGATGGTCGTCCCGATGTTTATGTAGGGGATCCAGATGGTTACCAGCCACAGGATCACTGCCACGACGATCGACGGGGCGTTCTTGACGCCGATTTCGATCGAATCCTTCAGGGTTTCCGCGAAGTCGAGTTTCTTCATTTCCATAACTAACGATTTTAATGAGGGTTAATATTTAACCAAATATACGAAAAATTCTTATCTTTGCTGTCACGCAACGCTAAAAATCAATTACATGGGAGAAAAATCGCATTATAACTACCGTGTCGAACCGCAGGATGTGGACTTTACGCTCCGGGCCACGATCCCGTCGCTGGGCTCGGCGATCCTCAATACGGCGGGCATAGACGCCCACGGCAAGGGTTTCGGGGTCGATGCCCTCAATGCCGACAACCATTCGTGGGTGCTCTCGCGCATGGCCGTGGAATTCGACTGCCAGCCCAGGCAGTATACCGACTATACGATCGCTACGTGGATCAATGAATACGGGCGGGTGCTCTCGACGCGTAATTTCACGCTGACCGACGCCGCGGGCAACGAATTCGGGCGTGCGGTGACGCAGTGGGCGATGATCGACCTCAAGAGCCGTTCGGCGCTCGACCTGTCGTGGGTGGGCGATGCCCATGCCGACGCCATCGTCGATGCCCCTTCGCCGACCGACAAGCCGCGCAAGATCCGCGATGTCGACCCGGCGCAGACGGTCATGCACAAGGTCGTTTACAGCGATATAGATTTCAACCGCCATGTCAATACGATGCGCTATATAGAAATGATGATCGACATGCTGCCTCTGGAGATGCTGATGCAGGAGGCGCCCGTGCGCTTCGATATCCATTTCCTGCGCGAATGCCGTTACGGACAGACGCTTGCCGTCGGTTATGAACAACGCGGCCGTACGGCGCTGTTCGAGATTCGCAACGATGCCGGTACGGCGGCCGTACGTGCCTCTATCGAGTGGAAATAGGCCTGCGGGGAACGTCCTGCCGGCACTTCGTGGAACGGGTTTTGCAGGTAGGGCTGCAAAACCTTTTTTCATTATGGAAACCGCAGTCAAAACACAGAACAAGTATCAGGTGAGCATCGACCTGCTGAACGATGCCGTAGGTAAGGAGATCGCCACATCGCTCCAGTACATGTATTTCCACACCCATTTCGAAGACGACCGCTACCAGTACCTTTCGAAGATCATGCGCGAGATCTCGATCGCCGAGATGCGCCATATCGAGGAGTTCTCCGACCGCATCATGTTCCTGCAGGGCGACGTCGACATGAACGCCTCGTTCCGCACCAAGCAGGTGACCGACGTCAAGGAGATGCTCCGCCTGGCCATGCAGCTGGAGCAGAGCACGATCGACTCCTATAACGAGGCGTCGCGCATCGCCGCCGAACACAAGGACGCCGTGACACACAAGATGTTCCAGGACATTATCGTCGAGGAAGAGGAACACCTCGATACGTTCCGCACCGAATTGCAGCATATGCTCGACTACGGCGAGGAGTACCTGGCACTGCAGTCCGCAGCGGGCAGCAAGCATACCGCCAAGAGTTTCAAGCATACCGACGACGGCGAATAATTTCTCCTTCCGGAAAGTGCCGGGGCCCTGCATGCAGGGCCCCGTTTTTTTAATGCCCGGGCGGTATCCGGGCCGCTCTGCCGACAAAAAAACAGCTGCGGCGGCAGTCCGGGACGATAATTTCGTATCTTTGTGTATTCTGATACTATGAATTATGGAATTGAAACGAATCGCGGACAGCCGCACCCCGGATGCGGAAAAACTTATCGCACTGCATCGGGAAACCTTTCCCGAGTACGAAAGGTTTTGCGATACGCCGCTGATGGCGAACATGATCGATCACGAACGGTCGATGTACTTCAACGCCGTCTACGAAAAGGGCGAACTGGCGGGTTTGTTCGTCTATTGGGACTTGGGGGATAGCTACTACATTCATTTTATTGCCGTCTACCCCGAAAAGCGCAACCACAAGATCGGCCAGCATATCCTGGACTGGGTTGGGGAGCACCTGCACCGGCCCGTATTTCTGGAAGCCGAAATCCCGTATGACGCGATTACGGCACGCAGGCTTTGTTTCTACAAGCGGAACGGGTTTCTGGAATTGGCCGAAAACCCCGGAACCCTCGCGGATCACCGCCGTGGCGGGCATCCCCTGTGGTTCATGGGAACCCGGGCCGTGGAAAACCTCGAAAACCACCTGACCCAAGTAAGGGAGAGGGTGTATTACGCCACCGGGGAATAAATTCGGGCCGAGGAGCCGGAACATGGGTTCCGGGCGATACGTCCCGAATCCTGGGCCGCGTTAGCTCCGTCCCGCTTTTTAATATTAACTTTGCATCCTATGAAGATTGCGATTTTAGGCCCTGCGCACCCGTACCGGGGCGGATTGGCTTCGATCATGGAGATCATGGCCCGCACCTTTCAGCGCCGGGGCAACGAGGTCGACATAAAGACTTTCACGCTGCAATACCCTTCGCTGCTCTTTCCGGGTAAGAGCCAGACCGTATCCACGCCGCCTCCGGCCGACCTTCACATCTGCCGGTGCATCAATACGGTCAACCCCTTCAACTGGGTGCGTATCGGACGCCGGATATGCCGCGAACGTCCAGATTTCGTGCTGATGAAGTACTGGACACCCTTCATGGCGCCCTGTTTCGGCACCATTGCCCGTTTCGCCCGCCGCAACGGCCATACGAAGGTGCTCTGCCAGATCGACAATGTCGAACCCCACGAACACCACCTGACCGACAAACCCTTCAACCGTTATTACCTGAGCGTCGTGGATGGGTTCGTTTACATGTCCGAGCAGGTGCACGGCGAGCTGAAGGCATACAGCAACGCCCCGGCGTTGTTTTCCCCGCATCCGCTTTTCGAGAACTTCGGGGAGCGGGTCACCCGCAACGAGGCTTGCGTCCGTCTGGGCCTGGAGCCGACGGTCGATTACGTGCTTTTCTTCGGGCTGATCCGCGACTACAAAGGGCTCGATTTGCTGCTCGACGCCTGGGCGGAATTGCGCCGCCGGGGACTTACGGCGGGGCGCAGGCTGATCGTTGCCGGAGAGTTCTACACCCCCAAGGAGCGTTACCTGCGGCAGATTGCCGACAACGGCCTGCAGGACGAGGTAATCCTCCACGACCGGTTCATTCCCGACGAACAGGTGAAATATTACTTCTCGGCCGCTGACTTCGTCGTCCAGCCGTATAGAACCGCGACGCAGAGCGGCGTGACACAGATCGCCTACCAGTTCTGCGTGCCGATGGTCGTCACCGATGTCGGCGGTCTTTCGGAGATCGTACCCGACGGTCGCGTAGGGTATGTCTGCGAGCCTACGGTGCAGGGCGTGGCCGATGCTGTCGCCAGGATGTACGACGGGGATACGATCGAACGCTTCCGCCTGAACTGCATCGAGGAGCGCAAACGTTTCTCCTGGGAGGAGATGTGCACGCGCATCGCCGAGTTGTACGAAATGGTACGCTGAAGGATTGCCTTACATAAGGCTTGCCTGCGAAGGTTATTGCAACTCGTATTTCACGAACGGAAACTCGTCCGTGGTCGAGATGACGTATAACGCCTTGCGGGATTCGTCCACGGCAAAATAGCCCCAATTGTCGATTCGGTACCGCCTGACGGGATTGCCGTTCCAATCGAACTGTTCGATGAATGCGTAGTACTTGCCGTGCCGCTGTTCGGCGCCTACTTCCATCGGCGTTCTGCCGCTGTAATACAGGTAGAGGTAATTCTCCCCGGGATAGAGTTTCCAATAATGCGTGGTGTTGGCATCCATCGACATGCCCTCGGCGACTGCATTGCCCGGATTGTCGAACTGCAACGTACGCACATGTCCTTCGAAGTCGGCAATCAGCAGCCTTTTATCGTATTTGTATGCCCATGCAATGCGTTTGTACTTGAAATTGACCCCCAGCGACCCCATGTAACGGGTCGAGTTGCGCCCCGATCTCCCGAACCGCAGGTCGGCGACCGGCCGGACGGTCGAGTCGGCGGGCAGGGTGGGATTGTCGTCGTAACGATAAATTTTCGATCCGAATGTAAAGACCATGTGCCGTTCGTCCTGCGCTGCGAAATCCCGTGTGTAGGAGTATTTGAAATACGGGACAGGGATGCGTGTGGCAAAGGTCTCGATGCGTCCGTCTGAGGTAATGCGTCGCATTTTGCCGTCCTCCTTGATGTTGTCGATCAGCAGGGCCAGGTAACCGGGCGATGCGTAGGGATAGATTTTGGGATAGATGTATTCTTCCGGGCCCCGGCCGAAACGCCCCATGGTCGTATCGAGTTTCATTGTCGGTAGCGAGTAGATGCGCAGCGGCGCGCCGGATTTTTGCAGTGTATTGATTATCAGTAGCGAATCTTTGCATATCGCACACACTTCGCTTATTTGGAAAATATCGTCGGTTTCGATTGTCCGGCCCGTCAGCGCTATTTCCGGGCCGAAAATGTCGCTTTTGAGTCTTTGTTCGCCGGTTGTGAGCGGCGGAAGCGTGTCGGCGACGACGGTTTGCATACCGGCGCCGTTCGTGTCGGCGGCAGGGGCAGGGGCTTTGGTCGTGCGGTTGCCGCATGACGCTGTCAGCAACAGGAGCGGAAGGAGCAGGGGACGCATCATAGAGGTGTTTTTCGGGATTCCGTTACAATGTTAGTGAAAAATCCCGTGAATTCCTACCGTTCCCGCTGTAATCGGTTTTTTCCGGACATTCGCCGCCGGCCTGTCTGCACGGACGAAATTACAAAGGGCTGCCGTGCATCGCACGGCAGCCCTTTCGCTTCATTTATTCGTCGTAGTTTGGCTACTTCTTTATATTGGGCAGTTCGAGCCCGTATTTCTTTTTCCGGTCTTCCGCTTTGAGCCATAGTCCCAGAAGCATCGCGGCAATGCCGCAGCTGGCGAAAATCACCATCGGGAGCGTATAGTTGTAGGCCGTGCCGTCCACATGTCCCGGGTTACTGAATTTGAGGGCGTAGCCGATGACTGCCGGGAAGAGGCAGAGGCCGATGTTCTGGATCCAGAAGATCAGCGAGTAGGCCGAACCCAGGTAGCGGGTCTCCATGATCTTGGGAACCGAGGGCCACAGCGCTGCGGGTACCAGCGAGAACGAGATTCCCAGGATGATGATGGCGCCGTAAGCGATGAGCGTACTCGGATAGGCCGGGAGCACGAAGGCGAAGATCAGGTGGCACACCGTCATCAGGATGGCCCCGAAGATCAGCATCGTGGCGCCCTTGCCCTTGTGGTCGAGGTAGCTGCCCAGCAGCGGCGTGATGGCTGCGGCGCCCATCGGGAACCAGCGGAAGATGTCGGCGGCCGTTTGTGCCGTGACGCCGAGGTTGCTTTCCAGCATGTTCGTGGCGAAGCGCTGGAAGGGGAAGATCGCCGAATAGTAGAGCACGCAGAGTATGGCTACGATCCAGAACACCTTGCTGCTGAATATCTTGCCCAGGTCGCTGATGCGGAATTCCTCTTCGGAACTGTTGTTGCCGCGGGAATCCAGCCCGAGCTGTTTGTCCAGTTTGCGATCCATGAAAGTGAATACCGCGTAGGTGAGCAGTCCGATCAGCAACAGCAGGGTACAGAACGCCACCGGGCGCACGACCGTTGCGGGAGCCATGTTGGCGAGCCACGGCGAGATGGAGAAAACGGCGAAGACACCCACGCGGGCGATGGCCATTTCCAGCCCCATTGCGAGGGCCATTTCCTTGCCTTCGAACCATTTGGCGATGGTCTTCGAAACGGTGATGCCGGCCATCTCCATGCCGCATCCGAATATCATGAACCCGAGCGATGCGAGTTTGGCACTGGCCGGAAACGATACCCACCAGCTGTTGAGCCAAGCCTCGGCGCCTGTGCCGATGAAGGCGTCGCTCACGCCGTAATATTTGATGCAGGCGCCGATAAACATCAGGGATGCCGAGAGCATCCCCGTGAAACGTACGCCCATTTTGTCGAGGATGATACCTGCCAGGATCAGGAATCCGAAGACATTGAAGATGAACTCCGAACTTCCGTACATGCCGAACACGTCGGGCGTCCAGCCGCGCTGTGCCTCGATCATGCTCTGCAGGGGCGACATCATGTCCACGAACATGTAGCCGAAGAACATCGTCAGTGCGATCAGGATGAGCGCCGTCCACCGCACCCAGGCCGAGTCGTTGAGTTTCCGTTGGATAATTTCCGTCATAATTATTTGTTTTTGAGTTAGCTTACTTTTCTAACGGCGCGTATCGTTTCAGCACCTCGTAAGCCTCGACGATACCCAGCTCGCCGGCCTTCGAAATGTCGAGACACCCTTTGCGCGTGTCCTTCATGAATATCTGTATGATGCCGCGGTTGTAATACGCCTCGGCGAAATTGGGGTTCTGTTCGATGGCCTTCGAGTAATCCTCGAACGCTTCGGGCAGGCTTCCCGACAGGGCCTTGAGGTTGGCGCGGTTGTAATAGCTGTACGCCAGGTCGGGGAAGAGCTTGATGGCCTTGTTCAGGTCGGCCACCGCCTCGTCGTAACTGTACGTGCGCTTGCTGTTGTTGTTCAGCCGGTTGGCCGGATCCGAGTCGATCGTGATGCGCTGGTAGGAGTTGTCGATCGACGAGATGAAGTCGATCATCTCGGCGCGCGTCGTCGAGCGGTTCAGGTAGAGGAACGGGTTGCTCGGATTCTGCTCGATGGCCGCTGAGAAGGTATTTACAGCATTGGTATACTGCTTGATGAGCGACTGCGTGACACCCCGTTCGAAGAGCACCGTCCACGATGCCCGATCCGACTTGAGTTCCTCGACGTATTGCTTGTCGAGCATCACGAGCGTGTCGGCCGGGATATTGCTTTCGCGCCACGAAAGCGTGAGGTATTCGTTGTCCACCCGCTTCCTGAAGTCCTCGACGCGCTGTACGTGGTAGCGCTCCACGGTCGGCACGGTGTCGGGACGCATCAGCGTGAACTTGAACAGCGGCAGCAGGCGCATCTCCTCGTGGCCGCCGTTGTGGCCCGTGATGCGGTCGAAGCTGCCGCCCGAGAATTTGCTGTCGAACGACAACAGGCGGTCGAAACGCTGCGTCGTGTCGGCATAGATCGAGTAAGTGCTGTCGCTCAGGCGGGAGCGGTACTCCGAAATCTTCTTCTGGGCCGTGTCGCGGTCTTTCTTCGCGCCCTGCGGGTCGCGCAGCAGCTCGCGCAGGCGGCTGCGGTAAATATAGGCGTTGGCGAAGTCGGGGTAGAGCTTGATGGCCGAGGAGTAGTCCGCGACGGCCTTTTCCAATTCGCCCAGCTGGGCATAAACCCCCGCACGGTTGTAGTAGACCAGCACGTTGTTCGGCGAATAGAGCGCCACCTTGTCGTAGTCGTCCAGCGCACGGTTGTAGTCGCCGATCTGCGTGCGCAGCATGGCTCGGTTGAAGTAGGTCAGCGAATTGGTCGAGTCGAGCTGGATCACCTTGTCGAAATCCGCGAGGGCCAGCATCGGACGGTTGGTGTCCGAGTAGACCAGTGCGCGGTTGAAAT
This sequence comes from Alistipes onderdonkii, assembly GCF_025145285.1. Taxonomy (NCBI): domain Bacteria; kingdom Pseudomonadati; phylum Bacteroidota; class Bacteroidia; order Bacteroidales; family Rikenellaceae; genus Alistipes; species Alistipes onderdonkii. The sequence goes on along the minus strand of NZ_CP102251.1, from coordinate 181,056 downwards.
ACGAAAGCAGGTAGGCCGAATCGCATTCGATGGCCTTGTTGAAATCGGCTTCGGCTTCCGCAAAGCGTTTCTGCTCCATGTAGAGCCCGCCGCGGCGGTTGTACCCGCTGGGGTTCTCGCGGTTCGTGCGGATGGCGGTGTTGAAATTGTCGTAGGCGCGTACCGTATCCTTCAGGTGCAGGTAGCTCAGGCCCCGGCAGATGAAGGCGTCGGCGACTTTGTTCTCCTGGCGGATGAACTTGTCGAAATCGTCGATGGCCTCCTTGAACTGCTGGTTCAGCAGCCGTGTCACGCCGCGGCTGTAATAGGGACCCGGCAGATCCGGGCGCAGGTCGATCGCCTCGCGGAAGTCCTGCAGGGCGTCATCGTAATTACCCAGCCGCGAACGCGTGATCGCACGGTAGGTATAGGCTTGTGTGTATACGGGGTTGAGCCGGATGGCGGTCGAGAAATCGGCCTCGGCGCCCAGCAGGTCGTCGAGGTTGTATTTTGCGATGCCGCGCAGGAAATAGCCTTCGAAGGCATCCTCGTCGAACCGCAGCAGGGTGTTGAGCGTCCGGATGGCCTCCTGGTAATCGTTGTTCATCATGCACGAACGTCCCACCCAGAAGAAATATTCCCGGTTGTACTGCGCATACGATTTCATCCCGCACATCAGCGCGATGCCCAGGACGATCCCGAAGATGTATTTTTTCAATTTCCGACTCACTTGTCCCATTAACGTCCTTTTCGGGCGGTTTATTATTCCGGTTTATTCCGATTCGTACCCGAAACGGCGCAGTTGGCGTTCGTTGTTGCGCCAGTCGTCGTTCACTTTAACGAACAGTTGCAGGAAAACCTTCTTGCCGAGGAACTGCTCCATGTCCTCGCGCGCGGCCTGCCCGACCCGTTTGAGTTTCTCGCCCTTATGCCCGATCAGGATGCCTTTCTGCGAGTCGCGGGCGACATAGATCGTTGCGGCGATGCGGTCGATCGCCGGCTCCTCCTTGTAGCTTTCGATCTCGATTTCGCAGCAGTAGGGGATCTCCTTGTCATAGAACCTGAGGATTTTCTCGCGGATGATTTCCGAGGCGAAAAACCGCAGCGTCTTGTCCGTGAGCGTATCCTTCGGATAGAAGGCCGGGCCTTCGGGCAGCAGGTCGAGGATGGTTTTGAACAACCCTTCGATGTTGAAATTCTCCTTGGCCGATGCCGGTACGATGCGAGCCTCGGGCAACTCCCCCTGCCATTTGTCGACCAGTGCCTCGAGTGCCTCGGGCGTCGTGAGGTCGATCTTGTTGATGACCACGATGGCCGGGACGCCGCTCTGGCGGATGCGGTCGATGATTCCGGCCGAGCGTTCCCCCCGCTCCACGGTGTCGGTGACATAGAGTATGACGTCGGCGTCGGCTACGGCGCCCGTCACGAATTTCATCATCGACTCCTGTAATTTGTAGCTGGGTTTCAGAATGCCCGGCGTATCGGAATAGACGATCTGGAAATCCTCGCCCGAGACGATGCCCATGATCCGGTGGCGCGTTGTCTGCGCCTTCGACGTGATGATCGACAACTTTTCGCCGACCAATGCGTTCATGAGTGTCGATTTGCCGACGTTGGGATTCCCGATGATATTTACAAAACCCGATTTGTGCATAGTTAAAGCGAGCCTGGCGTATGTGCGTCTGTAATTTCCCGTCGGCTTCTGTCAATATGGAATACGCCGGACTCACATTATGCCGTCTCAAGCGACGGCATCCCGTATTGACAATCCCGCTACATCTTCCCTTTCCGGCACCGCCCGCCGTTTCCGCTGTCGTACCCGGCGTCGCGCAAGCGCGTCTCCCCGGTCGGCGATGCGGTAGAAAAAGGGCGGCTTAATGTAGACACCGGACAAAGGTAGCGATAAAAATAGACCCCTGCAAACGCCCGGGCGATTAATTTACCCGCCGATACGGTCGTTTCGCCGGCGTGCGGCGCTTTTTGCGATTTTTCTTTTATATTTGTCGGGACACGATATAACGGAAAAATTATGAACAGGTCGAAAATCCTCTTTTTCTGCGCCGGTGCCGTGCTGGCCGCGTTGCTGGTGTGGTGGCTGTCGGCCGGGGAGCGCACCCCGGCCGGGGAGTCCGGCAAGCTGAGCCCCCTCGATGTGATTATGACCCGGACGAGCATCCGGGCCTACCGGGATTGCCCGGTCGGCGCCGATACGGTCGAACTGCTGCTGCGGGCTGCGATGGCCGCGCCCTCGGCTGTGAACCGCCAGCCGTGGGCTTTCGTCGTCGTAGACGACCGGGAACTGCTGCGCGAGCTCTCCGGGGCGCTGCCTTTTGCGAAGATGGCCGCCCATGCACCCCTGGCCGTGGTCGTCTGCGGCGACTTGTCGCGCAATCCGGGGGCTTCCGGCGACTGGTGGGTGATGGATGCTTCGGCGGCCTCGGAAAACCTGCTCCTTGCGGCCCATGCCCTGGGTTTGGGAGCCGTATGGACTGGGGTTTATCCCCGCGACGAACGGGTAGAGGCCGTGCGGCGCGTGCTGGGGCTTCCCGCCGATGTCGTCCCGCTGAACCTGATTCCGGTGGGCTATCCTGCGGACAATCCGGCACCCAAGCAGAAGTGGAATCCGGCCAACGTCCGGTATAACGGCTGGGCGGAGTAGCTCCCTCCCGGATGATACGGGGCACCCCGGCCCGCAGGGCTCGGGGGCTTTCCTGTCGTATATTGTCCGTGCGCCGTGCGGTGGGGGGCTATGCCTTCGTATCGGGGGACGGGGCCTCTGCGCCGGGAGTGCGATGCCCCTTCCCGGATTGTGTGCCGGGGACTTTTCGTCGTATATTGTTTCGTGTGCCGCGCAGTAGGGGGCGATGCCGCTGTCCCGGGAGTGCGTGGCCTCCGCGCCGGGTTGCGGGCCGGGAGCCGGGATGTTATCCTCACCAAATTGCGCTGCCTACTGTGCCTTGATCCATTCGTACACCGGGTCGATGCCTTTCGTGAAATCCGCAAAACTCATTTCGATCCTTACGTCGGGTGTGATCGTGTCGGTCTCTTCGTCCGTACGCCGGAAATATTTGGTCGAATAGGCGACCGTCAGCTTCGATCCCGGGAGCTGAAAACTCCGTACCTCGCCGAAGTGGTTGGGCTTGCCGGCGGTCTGCTCGCCGACTACGACCGCATCGGTCAGGTGCTTGAAATCCATCGTATTCAGGATGGCCGAGGAGAATGTGCTTCGCCCGATGACGACATAGGTTTTTATGCCGGGATGCTGTTTCAGGAACCCGGCCAGCCTTTCGATGAATGCCGTCCCCTGTGCCGAATTCCCCCCGCCGTTGTTCCTCATGTCGAAAATGATCTTCCCGACGGGGTTGCCCTGCAATATGCCGAACGCCTTTTGGCCGAACTCCGTGAACGACGGCAGCGACGCGGCTTTCTCGCGGCTCTTGAACTCCGCCTCGCTTTCACGCCCCCAGCAGGAGTTGTAGAGGATATAGTATATTTTTTCCTCGGGGAAATAGCGATCCGTGAAAAGCACGTTCCTTTCCGCGATCGCAAAGGGCAGGGAATCGGGCTGGAAGGCGGCCCGACCCGCCCGCTGCGGATCGGACGGTTTGAGCGTATAGGTCTTGTCCCCGTCCAGCGTGAGTTCCGCCTGCCCGTTGTGTGCGAACCCGAAATATTCCAGGAGCTGTAACGACGGGAACAATTGGGGAATCATGGATTTTACCATTGCTTCGTTGTCGACCGTGAACAGGGTGCTCAGGCTGTCGATTACGGTTTCGACCGGTGCCTTGCCGACCGCTGTGAGCCGGTGCCCCAGCAACTCTTTGTTTTCGTCGGTCGTCTGTATGACGTACAACCCGTCGGAGACCCAAAGCAATCCGATCGGCAGTATCTGCTGCCGGTTTATCAGCTGTTGGAAATACAGCATGGTATGCGAATCGCCCAGTTTGGCGATCAGCTGCTGGGTTTTGAGCGCCGTAGCAAAATCTCCGGCCTCCCCGGCCGAAGCCTTGATCGCGCCGATTGCGGTCTCGAACTGCGCTTTGTCGTATTTCGCAAAGAGGTTGCAATGTTTCGCGGGCAGTTCGCTGGCCAGGTAATCCAGGTCGGCGGCCCAGTCGATGCCGCTCCCGCCCTGGGAGAAGGCGGCCGGGATCGAAGCGATTCCCAGCAACAGCAGGAATAATTTTTTCATGTGGTTTCTCGGGTTGGGTTTATCGGTACAATTTAGCGATTATTTTTCAATTCCATGCTGTAAACCGCCCTTAAATCTTCAGCCCCCCCCCGGCCTCGGCCCCTCTTTGAAACGGAAAATCCCCGCGGGTTGCTGCCCGCAGGGATTTTCTTACAAACGGATGGATTGTGCCGTGTTACTCGACTTTGAAGCCTGCAACGTCCTCCATGCTGGTGGGGTAGATCTGATGCGTCCCGTTGAATATCTGCATCACACCCTTCAGGTCGGCCGTCTTTTGGGCGATCTGTTCGTCGGCATAAACCGCATACTTGGTAATTCGTGCCGCAATGGTTTTGCCGGTTTCTCCTGTAAAGTTGGTCGTCGTGGTCTTGCCTGCGACCACCCAGGTGGTCGCCGATGTTGCCGGGGTGAGGTTCTTCACTTTGACATACTGGCCCAGATAGTCCCCGCACTGTGCATCCGTGATCTCCGGAACCTTTATCGTCGCTTTTTCCTGTGTGGCGAAAACCGTTGCCATCTTCAGCTGCGGCAGCCCGTTGTAAAGGTCGTAGGTCGCATATTTGAGGCTGACAATCACCTTCGTACCCACGGGCAGGTCTTTCTCGGTGTAGTCGTTGCCCTTGATGATGATGCCCGTGTTGGCTTCGCCGGTGTTGTCCACCAGCGAGAGAAGCTGGTGCAGGGCACCTCCTTCGTTGTTGGCTGCGATATAACCCTTCACGGCGACCAGTTCGCCCAGCGCATCGCCCGCATTCATCGTGGCGAGCTTGGCGTTGAGTTCCTTGACCGTGATGGCCTGGCTCTCGTCGGGCATGGTCTCCTGCTCTGCGAATTCGATCGACGTGGTCAGCGTATTGAGGTATTTGGTATCCGTCCCCGAAACACCGACAGTGTAGCCCGTGATGATGACCTTGCGGCCGATGAAGCCGGCGATGTTGAGGTCGCTGTTGGGGTAGGCGATCGAACCGACTACGTTCGTACCCTCCACGGCGACATTATAGTGCCACTGGTAGATATTGTCCTGGTACGAGGTGAGGTCTCCTTCGTATTTTACATACCGGATCGTCGGGTTGTTGACATAGGCGTCGAACTGCGCTGCCCCGAAATCCGTCGGGGTGGGCTGTGTATAGCTTCCCGAGCCGTTCTTGGTGAGTTCCGACGTTTCGCCGAACTGCTTCATGCCGCCGTATTCCGACGTTGCGCCTTCGACGGTGACTTTGTCGCCGACGGTCATGCCGTGGTTCTTCTTGAATACGAGGATCGTACCCGTGGCGTCCTTTACGAGGAAGCCCTTCGAGTGGGTGCCGATCACCTGGCCTTCGACTTTGTAGACATCGTCAATGGGGCCGGCCAGTACCTGGGCGATCGTCGAAAGCGGTGTCTCCTCTTCCTTACCGAACTCGATCGCCTGCCCGCCGTTGCCCGGGATCAGCAATACGTCGTCGATACGGTTTACGCTGCCCATCTTGGCCTCGAACTTGATGTAGAGCGTGCTGGTGCCTGCCGGCAGGGTGAAGTCTGCCGTTGCGAGACGCCACTCACCCGGTTCGTCCGCTACGCTGCCGAAATCGTAGTCGAGCGCCTGCGACCAGAGCTGCCCGTCGGAAGAAAGGCGCACCACGAAGTCGGACTTGATGAACGTGTTGGTGGCGCCCTGTGCATAGCGCTGTGCGCCGAACGAGAGCTTGAGGTTCTGCGACGTTACCGCGATCTTCTGGATCGTGAAATAGGTGGGAACGGACGAGAAGAAGATGTTGTTCTTGCCCGAACCGTCGTAGAGCGAAAGCGAACCTTTCGACGACTGGTTCGTACGTACGGACATGCTGCTGTAGTCGTAGGTCACAGCGGCGATACCCGAACCCTTGTGGTTGATCCAGCCCTCGAACTGGTCGAGGTACGGCCATCCCGAACTCGTGTCGAAAGACTGCGAGGAAAGTTCTTTGTCGAAGGTGCTGTAGAAGATCGCCCCGTCGGGAACTTCCTCTTCGAATTCGCCCTCGTCCCTGACCTCCACGGGGATGGTATACATATAGGTCTTGTACGAGCCGAAGAGCCAGCCGGTGATGGTCACGTTGTGGCTGTTGTACTTCTCCTTGAAATCGTCGCTCATGTAATCCAGGCTGCCCTGTACCGAAGTGCCGTCGATCTCGACGTTGACGTAGCTGCCCGATACGAGTACAGTACCCTTGTAGGTCACGTATTTCACCTCGGGGTTTTTCATGTAGGCTTCGATTTCCGTTGCCGAGAATGCCGCAGGCTGCGGCTGGGTGATATCCTGATGGCCGGTCTTGGTGAAACTGCAGCCCTTTCCGAACTGCAGCAGACCGTTGCGCGACTCGGTTTTGCCCGACACGGTGACCACGTCGCCGACGGCCAGGTCGTGGGCTTCGCCCTTGAATGCGTAGATGCGTGCACCGTCCTGCTGGAAGAGTACTCCCTGCTCGTTGGCGGCGATGACGCTCACGCCCTCGACTTCGAATGCCGAGCCGGCGCCGGCTTCGAGCACTTCGGCCAGCGTAGCCTTGTTGCCCTGTACCGTGAAACGAGCTTCGGCAAGCTGGATGTCATCACCGTTGCAGGGCAGGATTTGCAGTGTGCCGTTGTAGATGCCCGCGATACCTGCGATGGAACCGCTCTTGTCGGTCGGGATGGCATCCTGTGCATAGGATGCGGTTTGCAGGGTGCGGATTTTGTAGGACTTTCCGTCCTTGGTCTCCATGGAAACATTGCCCTTGTTCGAGTCGCTGTTCCAGGTGCCCGATTCCGACGCTTCGGGCTGCGTGTTTTCGATCTTTACGTATTGCGATTCGTATTCCGCGATTTTGTCTGCGGTGACGGCGATCGGGGCCAGCGGTTCGGTCTGCCCTACGAGCATGGGCTCGTTGTGGGTCGAAACCTGCAGCAGACCGCTGAAGAGTTGTGCCGATGCGTCGCTGAGCGATACTTCGACGATGTCGCCGCGCTCGAAGGTGTTGTTAGACTGGCTGATCGAGAGCGCGAGGCCGGCACCGGCATCCTGCGTATCGTCGGCAAGGATTACGATGAAGGGCTGCTGATTTCCCCCCCCCTTGTCCGAGACTACGATACCGCACAGCGTCATGGCTCTGATCGCGTCCGTCAGTTCTTTTCCATCGGCAGTGGGGTTGGTTGCCATGATGAGCCTGCGGAGTTCCGCAACATTCGTATTCGTTTCACCTTCCTTGATCTGCCTTACGGAGCACGTGCCCGTGTCGGTGGCGCCCATGTAACCGGTGGCCGTTACGGTGATGGTACCCGTACGCGAAGTGGCGTTCGCGGGGACGGTTACGGCTACTGTTGCCGAACCTTTGCCGCTGGTTTGCGACAGCTCGATCCATGCGTCGGCTTTGATCTGCCAGTTGAGCTTTCCGTTAAGCTCGATTTCGAGGTTTTTCGTCTGGGTTTCCGTGCAATCGAACGTCAACGATTGGGTAACCTCGATTTCAGGGATCAGCTTGTCGTCCTTCGTGTCGTCGTCCGAACAGGCTGCCAGTGTTACTCCCAGCGCGAGGGTGAGCGCCGCGCAGAGTAATCTTTTCCAAAATGATAATTGCATCATGTGGGTGTGATTAAATTAGAAAAAGTGAGATTTGAAGTATTGCGTGTACTAAGGTAATAATTTTTAACTGTTTTGCTATGAAAAAGTGATGAAAAATTCGTATCGGGCCCTAAAAACTACCGCATAAAAAATCCCCCATTCCGAATGAGGGATTGTGGTTTACTTGCAATCTGTTGGTTATCGGCGTCTTCCGGGCATGTTCGGGATCTTCATGTTGCCGCCGGCTACGGCCTTCATCATCTTGCGGGTATCCTCGAACTGCTTCATCAGGCGGTTCACGTCGGCCATCGTCGTACCGCTGCCCTTGGCGATGCGTTCGCGGCGGCGTGCGTTGATGATTTCGGGATGCTCGCGCTCGGCCGGGGTCATCGACGAGACGATCGCCTCGGTTTGCTTGAACACGTCGTCCGGGATGTCCACGTTCTTGAGCATCTTGCCTACGCCGGGAAGCATTCCCGCGAGGTCTTTCAGGTTGCCCATCTTTTTGATCTGCTGGATCTGCCCGATGAAATCGTTGAAGTTGAACTGGTTCTTGACCAGTTTTTTCTTCAGGCGGCGTGCCTCCTCTTCGTCGAACTGCTCCTGCGCACGCTCCACCAGCGATACGACGTCGCCCATGCCGAGGATACGGTCGGCCATACGTTCGGGGTGGAACACCTGCAGGGCGTCCATCTTCTCGCCGCTCGAAATGAATTTCAGCGGTTTGCTGACCACCGAGCGGATCGAGATCGCGGCGCCGCCGCGGGTGTCGCCGTCGAGCTTGGTGAGTACCACGCCGTCGAAGTCGAGCCGGTCGTTGAACTCCTTGGCCGTGTTCACGGCGTCCTGGCCCGTCATGGCGTCCACTACGAAGAGTATCTCCGAAGGCTTCACGGCCGCCTTGATGGCCGTGATCTCCTGCATCATCGCCTCGTCCACGGCCAGACGGCCCGCCGTATCGACGATTACGACGTTGAACGAGTTTTGGCGGGCGTATTTGATGGCGTTCTCGGCGATCTGCACCGGGTTTTTGTTCCCCTCCTCGGTGTAGACTTCCACGCCGACCTGCCCGCCGAGCACCTTCAGCTGGTCGATGGCCGCGGGACGGTATACGTCGCCTGCCACCAGCAGTACCTGGCGGCCTTTCTTGCTTTTGATGAATGCCGCGAGCTTGCCCGAGAAGGTGGTCTTACCCGAGCCTTGCAGACCCGCGATCAGGATCACGGCCGGGTTGCCCTCCAGCCTGATGTCTGTGGCCGTGCCGCCCATCAGTTCGGCCAGCTCGTCGCGTACGATCTTGGTCATCATCTGCCCGGGCTTCACCGCCTTGAGCACGTCTTGTCCCAGCGCCTTCTGCTTCACCTGGTCGGTGAACGATTTTGCGACCTTGTAGTTGACGTCGGCGTCGATCAGTGCACGGCGGATCTCCTTGAGCGTTTCCGCTACGTTGATCTCGGTGATGCGCCCCTCGCCCTTGAGGATTTTGAATGACCGTTCGAGTTTATCCGTTAAATTTTCAAACATGGCTCAGCGAAATTTTGCCCACAAAGATAACGAATAATTCACAAAGAGCAAGGGTTGCGGCTATTTTCAGGGCGCATGGCCGTATGCCCTGCATTTTCCTGCAATAATGTTTGGACGGCGGCCTTATTCTGTTACCTTTGCGGGCAGAAGCAACCTGTAAATTATGAAGAAACCAGTTTTTGCGGCACTCCTCGCGCTTCTGTATTGCGTCAGCGGGGCAGCCCAGAATACGAACCAGTGGCGCACCCCCAAGGGGTTGCCGTCCGGCAATGAGATCGGGGTGCGGTACAGCGCACAGCTTTTCATGGGGGACGGCCGTGGCCCGGAATTCGAGGCGATCAGCATCGACTACGCCCGGTACAACTATTATAATATAGGTTTCCGCACGGGGCTGAACCTGTTTTTCGACGACGAAGTCTGCGACTATTATTCGATCCCGATGCAATTCACCTGGCGCACGGAACGTATCCGGGGGCTGGTTTTCCCGGGCGACGGCGAGGCCGGGTCGTGGGTCGCCGCGGCATTGCTTTCAATCATTCCCAAGCAGTTCGAAGCGCATACGGGTTTTACGCCGGGCATGATGCTGGGCCCGCTCAGCCGCGAGCCCTACTCCGGAAATTTCCTCGTCAAGCACCGTTTCAGCTGTACCTATGACCTCGGGGTGCGGCTTATCATCCCCATCTGGCGGTTCAACCTCTACGGCGATTTCACCTACCATTGTTACCTGACCGACAATTTCGGGTTTGCCTACGGAGATTACCGTCCGGGGCGTTCCTACATGGAGCTGGGCGTTGGCCTGTCGTTCAATTTCTGAGCCTATTTGCTGCCGGGATTCCCGAAATTCATGCTGTCCGAAATAAAACGGTGTGCGTCATTCCGTACTTTTCCAACAAAGTGTGTATTTTTGCATGGGCATATTTGATAGCAAGCAACGACTGAGATAAGTTTGACGTACACATAGGCCGGGCGGCCTGTCCGAACCGGAACCGCATTATTACAAAATCCAAGCTATGAGCAACCTCTTTTGCCATTTGAACCCTGTCCCGCGTATCGGGACTACGATTGCCGCGGCACTCTTGTCCCTTGCCGCGTTCACCGCCTGCGAAAACAACGGCGCTGCCCGGCCGCTCGACCGGTGGCACGACGGGGAACGCGAGATCCGCACCCCGTCCCCAGCCGTAACGGCGGGCCGGACGCTCCTGGCAGCAGGCGACTACGGCAACTTCCGCCTTACGGGGGAAGCCCTCACGCAGCCCGGTGCCCAGGCGGCGCTGCTCTTCCACACCGACGGCGAGTCGGGCTACGAGGTGGTTTTCCGCAACGGAGCCATCGACGGGACGCGCAAGAGCGGTTCGCTCGCCTCCGTGCGCAACCTTTACCGCTCGCTGGCCGAGGACGGCGAGTGGTTCGGCTTCGAGGTTTCTGTGCGCGGCCGTAACATCGTCGTCCGCATCGACACTACCGAAGTGGTCTGCTATACGGAACCCGAACATCCCTACCGCACCGAAGGACATGCCCGGCAATTGCTGGGGCACGGCGCGATCGCGCTGCGCGGCGTGCAGGGCGAAGTCGCGTTCCGCAACCTTGCAATCGAGCGCCTCGGCGCACAGGCGCGCAACGAGGCCGACACACTGCCGCCCGTGGACGAACGCACCGACGGCGTGATCCGCTTCCAGCAGCGCGATTTTCCCGTCATCGACTACCACGTACACCTGAAGGGCGGCCTGACCAAGGAACAGGCGCACGCCATGTCGATGAACTACGGTATCAATTACGGTGTGGCGCCCAATGCCGGGGAAGGCGGTATCGGCCGCATGCTGGCCGACGACGGAGAAGTCTATGCCTATTTCGATGAAGTGAGGCGGATGCCTTTCCTGCGTGGCGTACAGGGCGAGGGCCGCAAGTGGACGGCGACCTTTTCGCAGAAGGCCCTCGGTGTATTCGACTACCTGTTCACGGATGCCATGACCATCATCGACCACAAGGGACGCAATTCGCGCATCTACCGGCCCGAGGAGGTGCACTACGACGGCGTGACGAAAGAACAGTATATGGATCATCTGGTCGACCAGACGGTGAAGATACTCACCAACGAGCCGGCCGACATCTACGCCAACCCGACCTACCTGCCCGACGACATGCAGGCCGATTACGACAGGTATTGGACTGACGCGCGCGTCGACCGCGTACTGGATGTGCTGGAGCGCTATGGCATCGCCCTGGAGATCAACGCCCGCTATCGTATCCCGAGCTTCGACATCATCCGCCGGGCCAAGCAGCGCGGAATAAAGTTCACGTTCGGCACCAACAACGTCGACGCCGACTTCGGACGTCTGGAGTACTCGCTCGAGGCGGTGGAGAAATGCGGACTCACGGCCGGTGACATCTGGTTCCCCTCGATGAGCGTACGCCGCGAGCGTCCCGTCGTCCTTTATAACAAATTCGAGTAACGGATCGGGTTTATCCCGGTTTGCCTACCGCAGCAGGCCGGCTTCGTAGTAAATTACGATCTGCTCGATCATCTTGTCTTCGTTGTCCTTGTCGTACTGCGATTTGAGGTTCTGCCCGAAAATCCGCGATACGCCCTGCCAAAACCCCGCTACGAATCCGCCCCGGAACTCCTTGAGCACCTCGTAGGCCGTATATTCGGTTTCGCGGTCGATCAGCTTGAGCAACACCTTGCCCTGCGTGCGGGTCATGTGTTTCAGCACGGGCGTATATTCGTCCTTGATCTGGTGGTATACCTGCCTGATGTACTCCTTCTGCGCCTTTTTGGTCGGCAGGCGGCATAATTCCTCTTCCATGTCGGCCATCCTGGCTTTCGCGACCTTGGCGATGGGGTAGACCTTCTTCACGGCGTCGACCAGCTTGCGGTAACGGCGCAGGTCGACGGGGCGGCTGAACACGTAGACCGGCAGGATGTGTACCAACGGTACCGAGTCGCCTTTTTCCACTGCCCATTCCTGATGCCAGAAACCGCGGCCTCCCTGCGCACGCACCCCGGGGGACACGGCGGCCAGCATTACCAGAATCAGGAGCCACTTTTTCATCTCGGTGAAAATCGTTATCTTTGCGAACGGCGGACTTTCGCGGGGCAGGCCGTGCCTTGTGCATTGCCCGCGGGTTTGCCTTTGAGCCCGGTTTGCATTATCTTTGCCGCGGACAAACCCGGCGGCGGTTCCGGAGCCCTCCTCCGTACGCAGCCTGCACGGCCACTGCAAAAGTAATTATTTATCGGATAAACGTATAAAGCGAATTGGATATTATGCTGGAAAAAGGATTGTCGGCCCAGAGCCGGACGACGGTGACGGCCGGAAATACCGCCGCGACGATGGGGTCGGGCGACCTCGAGGTTTTCGCCACGCCTTCGATGGTGGCGCTTATGGAGCATGCCGCCATGACGGCCGTAGCCGCGGCGCTCCCCGCGGGGGCTACGACCGTAGGGGCGGAGATGAACGTCACGCACATCAAGCCTTCGGGGTTGGGTGCCGAAATCACCGCCACGGCCGTGTTGACCGGTGTCGAGGGGCGCAAGCTGACCTTCAACGTCGGCGCCCGCGATGCCGAAGGGATGATCGGCGAGGGCGTACACATCCGCTACGTCGTGGATCGTGAGAAATTCATGGCCAAAGTCCGCTGACGTAGGTGGGGGACACCCGGCCGGCTGACGGGGTTTTACGCAAAACGCAACGGGCGCGGAAGCATTGCCTCCACACCCGTTATTCCGTTTCCCGCTGTCGGTCAGAGCCCGACCAGCAGGTGTTCGGCCAGGATCACCAGGATGCCTGACGCATAGCCTGCGAAGGCCAGCCAGGTGATCTTCTTGAAATACCATCCGAAATTGATCTTTTCGAGCCCCATCGCCACCACGCCGGCCGCCGAGCCGATGATCAGCAGGCTTCCGCCCACCCCGGCGCAGTAGGTCAGCAGGTGCCAGAACAGGCCGTCCTGTACGAACGACTGCATGTAGGCAGGGTCGGTGCTCGCGGCCACCGCCGCCGTGTCCATCACGGGGTACATACCCATGCAGGCGGCGACCAGCGGCACGTTGTCGATCACCGACGACAGTATGCCGATGACACCCGCTATGGTGAACACTTCGTGTACCTGTTTGTCGAGCCAGTTCGCCACGTCGGTCAGCACGCCTGCGGTTTGCAGCGCCGCCACCGACATCAGGATTCCCAGGAAGAAGAGGATCGTCGGCATGTCGATATGCTTGAGCACCTTCGTCACGCGGCATTTGATCGACTCCTCGATGCCGCGCTTGCGGTCGTAGATGATCTCCGTCAGAACCCACATCACACCCAGCGAGACCATCATGCCCATGTAGGGCGGCAGGTGCGTGATGCCCTTGAATACCGGTACGAACAGCAGGCTCAATACGCCCGTGATGAGGATGAATTTGCTCAGGCGCGGGCCCACGCCCACGGGCAGTTCCGCTTCGAACGTACTCTCGTCCACCGGGGCCGTATCCTCGTTGCGGACATACCGGGTGGCGATTGCCGTCGGGATGATGACCGAGACGATGCACGGCACGAAGAGCGTCCCCATCAGCGCTGCCGAGGTGACGTTGCCCCGCATCCACAGCATGATCGTCGTCACGTCGCCGATCGGTGACCAGGCGCCGCCGCTGTTGGCCGCGATGACGATCAGGCTGGCGTAGATCCAGCGCTCCTTCTGGTCGGCGATGATCCTCCGCAGGAGCATCACCATGATGATCGTGGTGGTCATGTTGTCCAGCGCCGCCGACATGAAGAAGGTGATCAGAGCCAGCAGCCACATCAGCTTGTGCTTGTTGCGGGTCTTGATGTGGTCTGTGATGACGTTGAAACCGCCGTGCGAGTCGATCAGGTCGACGATCGTCATGGCGCCGATCAGGAACACCAGTATCTCGCACGTGTCGCCCAGGTGGTCGACCATGTCGTGGCCGATGTTCGCGTCGTGGCCCAAGAGGCTGAAGATCGTCCAGATGGCGCCGCACATCAGCAGTGCGATGGCCGATTTGTCGACCTTAACTTTGTGCTCCAGCGCGATGAAGGCGTAGCCGACCACGAAGAGCAGGATCATTGTCAGGATCATATCTTATCGTATTAATCGTTCAGTTTCAGCAGGGCGCCTGCCGGCCCGTTGTCCGGCTTGTCGGCTCCATGCGTGCAAAAGTAATGAAATTCTTTCTTGCACACCTGCAAGAGTCGGGCATTTTTCCGTTTCCCGATTGTAAATTACGATTTTTTGCTTATCTTTGTCCCGCTTTCGAGCAACGGATTGAGCTGTGGTGTAATGGTAACACAGCAGATTTTGGTTCTGTCGTTCCAGGTTCGAGTCCTGGCAGCTCAACGAAATTAAGGCAAATTCCCCGCAATCATCATATTGCGGGGAATTTGCTGTTTTACCGGTTCCCGTATTTGTCTTTTATACAGGCCAGATATTGATTTGTCGTCGAGGGGCGGGATTTCTCCGGAATGAAAATATCGTGTACGGCACCTCGTTCGTCTATTATGCAGTAATAGGGGAGCAGTTTTTCATCCAGATCGAGTATTTTTTCCACATTCAACATCCGGAACCCCCATGGATTAATCCTCGGCCCCTGCCGCCTCATCTCCTGGATATTGTCATAGCGGGCAAGGAATACGACCGGAATATTCGAGCCTTCCAACTCCCTTGCGAGTTTATCCGCGCCGAATGAGATGCATTCGCCGCAGGCACGGTCGCAATAGCGGAATACCAGCGTCGGCTGGCGGACGATTGCCATGAGCGGGCAACGGATTCCTGCGGAATCTTCGGTCTCGCAGTCCCCGACAGGCAATCCGCCGTAACGGTAGTTTACATTCAGATTCGTGGCCGTGCAGTCTGCAATGTATTGGGACATGGTTAATTTGTCGATTATCCGGTCTTTCAATAGGATCTCTTCCTGCAGCCTGAAAACCCGCACCAACAATACCGCGTCGACGATGAAAAGAAGGGATAACAGACCGTAGGTCAATATTCTGTCCCATTTCATAGGTCGGGTTCCTTGAGCGTATAGAAAACCAGCACGGGATTGGCATCTTCGCCGATATTCTTCAATACCGGGTTGTCCGTTCCGTCCCGCTGGTATACCATCGGGACTACATAGGCGGGTACATGTGCGATGAACTGATCCTTCCAAGAACCCATAATTCCGACGAAAGCCATTTCAGCCAAGGCCCTGTCTCCGGATCTCGGGGTATTCTTAAGGAAATAGAGTTTCCGGCTCGTTTTTGAATAGCAATATCTGTCGATAGTCTTTGTAGGTGGCATGGAAACATCTACGAATAAAAAATTCTTTCCCGATATGAAATCACCGCCAAAGACAGGCGCTTTTACGCCCAGTTCTAAAATCTGCTCGTCAGTAAGATCCTCTGTCGGCAGTACGGGGCCTAATGCGGACTTATCCACATAATAAAGCGGTTGCAGGTCATGCCCATCAAGTCGGTAAATCGTATCGGTCATATTCGGATTCACCAATATTTCTTCGCCGTTCCATTTTACAAAAGGAACCGTAAAGCTGATTTTACGTTTTTTCGCTCGGTTGGTCAGTGCACTGGCCTTGATCTGGAACTTATTGTCCGTAAAAAAGAGCAGCCTGTTAGTGTCTTCACGTTTCTTAAAGATAGGATCTTGTTGGATATAGGCATTTGCATAACAGAGTAATTCATTCTTATTTAAATATTCCATACCTGTAAAACGGAAAGGAATTGGAGAAAAACGGATGAATTTACCGTCTAAACCATAGAATAATACTTTGCTTCCCATTTTATCGAGTACAGCCAGTAGCGGCTTCTGTCCCGGGGTCAGCGTCACATGGTCTATATGGTTGTATTCCTGTGGCCCCCGGCCGGGCCTGTATATTTCAGCGCAGGGGTTACCGTTGAGGTCGAAAATAAAAACTGTTTGCGCCCTCTCCTTGTCCACAACGATGATCCGGTCGTCGGTCACGAGCAACTGGTCTATATTACCCACGGGTTGCCGGGTTGTCCCCAGCGGCACATACCGGTAATCGGCGATAAAATCGGCAGGCGTGGCTTCGGTCTCCTTGGTCAATAGGAGCCGGGTCATCCCATCTGTATTCTGTGCAGTGTCCTGCCGGGTTCCGCATGAGGGGCACAGGCTGCACAGCAAAAATATAGCAATATATGATTTGTACATAACGTCGTCGATATCTAATTATGAACAAGGGTAGTAGGGCGTGCACGGCGTTGTATCCGTGCGTTCACAATATGTACCTTTTCTTTTGTCGAATTCTGTTACTATATGACCAGAAGGATCCATGTGATACTTTGGGCATTTAACCTCATATGTGCCATTCGGCCCGTAATATGCAATCACACTACCTTCGCCTCCCCCGATTCCTCCGGTTCCCCCTTCATCTTGAGTTAAGGCTTTTACGTTGACATCCAGCAGGGATTTAATGGGAGAAGTCAGTGACACGATCAGCGACGTAGTCGCAAAGATGGCGACCGCAATGGCCATCATGATTTTAAATGTTTTCATAAAAGTGGGTTGTATTTGGGTTGTTTGCTTATCGCAAATTAAATTAAAAATAAATGATTTTGCAAACATTGTGCGATATAAATAATAATATATTGATAACATTCCCTTGTTATGCCGAAATAATTCGTTTTGTTGGGGTGTTTTTAAATTAATTGATCTGATGCGAAGCAATTCGTGTGTTGAACCGAATAATCGGAGTGTCGCTTGCCGTCCCGGCTGTGCGGGAGGTGGTACAAAAAAAGGGGACTTATCGAGTCCCCTTTCCCGGTTTTACAGCCACAGCACCGGGTCGGTTTGGCGGTTATTTTTGCATATTCCCGTCCTGAATGTCGGCGGTTCCGGCAGTTTTTGCCGGCTCCTTGCCGTCCCCGTCGTTGTCGCCGCAATGGGTTGCGGCATCGAGCATTCCTGTCAGGAGATCCATGGTCTCCGCATTTTCCGCTTCTGCGGTGCCGGCGTGTCCGCCGTTTTTCATGTTGTCCATAATCGTTGCGGGTTTAACGGATTTTCTTGTGTGAGATGGCCGCGGCAATCCATAGCAGCACCACGGCGCCGATGACCGATGTGGCCAGGCTGCCCAGCGTGCCTGCCGGAACCAGCCCGAAGAACGAAAAGAGCCAGCCGCCGAGCACGCCGCCTACCAGCCCTACGACGAGGTTGACGATGAGCCCCGAGCCGCTGCCTTTGACAATGAGGTTGGCGATCCATCCGGATGCCAGGCCGAGCAGGAGATACCATACGAAATACATAGTTTTTCTGTTTTGATCTTATGCTCCGTCTGCAAAATCCGTTCCCGAACAGATGCTGCGTTGGTTCAGAGCGCCTGCCTGAGGGCTTTGGCCAGCTGGTCGGGGCACGACGTGCCCTTGCCGCGGCAGTCGATGCCTTCCAGCCGGGCTATCGCGTCGGCGGCTTTCATGCCGCGCACGAGCGCCGCTATGCCCTGCGTGTTGCCGTGGCAGCCGCCCGTGAACGTCACATTGCGGATGATGCCGTCTTCCAGTTCGATGTCGATCTGCCGGGAACAGGTGCCGAGGGTAGGGTAGGATATGTGTCGGGTCATGTGTATGCGTTGAAGAATCCGGATGCAAATATAACGATAAAACCGGTTGCATCTGCTGCCTTGTTTGCGCGTTCAGGATTTTTTGTCCCGAATTTTCTGGGGACGCCTTGCCGGCCGGCCGCGGATTTGGGCCAAAATCCCCGCAGGATCGTTTGCAGACATACGGGCATAAAAAAACATTGCCGAGAAAGAGGTAATCTGTAAGAGGCGCTTAGAAATTCCCCCCCCCCTCGACAATGTTGTTGGGACTGTGCCCGGGTTTCCCGGACAGGTATGCAAATGTAAAATAAAAAATTTGAACCTGCAAATAAAAAAGCTGCAAAAATTTGCAGCTTTTTTCATATCTGAAAGCGGTTTTTACTGGCGCTGAAGGTCGCTGTTGTCGGCTACGACCATGTTCTTGTCGATGCGCAGCGTGACGTTGCCGTCCACCTCGATCAGCAGGGTTGTCTCCTTGATCTCTTTCACCGTGCCGTAAATGCCGCCGGCGGTAATTACCTTGTCACCTTTTTTCAGGCCTTCGCGGAATGCCTGCATCTGCTTGCGGCGCTTGGATTCGGGTCGCCACATGAAGAGCCATAAAACCAGCACCATGAGGCCGATCATAATGATGAAACTGTACTGCTGCATGAAACCCGGCTGGGGCTCTACGGGCGGCACCTGAAGAAAATTAATCATACGTCGTTATGTTTTAAGTGTTTATTTCCGTTAACGGAACAAATATACGAAATATTGTCGAATACACAAATGTTTATTCCACTTCGGCCTCGATGAACAGCCTCAGGGGTTTCCGCCCGCCGGCGAATGCGATGTCCAGCGTCTTGAGCTGCCAGCCCCATTCGCCCCACGCATCGAAGGTGAGCGATACCTGCTGCGCATCGCCCGGCGTAATGGGCTGTGCATCATATCCGAGCGTCGTGCACCCGCAGCTGCGGTCGTATCGGGTGATGGCTACGGGCTTCGATGCCCGGTTTTCGATCCAGAGCCTGAGCACGGCCACCTCCCCCGAGTGCATGCGTCCGAAACGCACGGTATCCGTGCCGCCCGTGTCGAGGATCGTGTCCGTGACGGCGATAATCCGGCCTTTCCGCCCGGTCTCGCCGGTGCGTGCCTGCCGGGTGCCGCATGCCGCGGTCGTCACGGCCAGCGTCAGCAACAACACCTCGCGCAGCATCGGGACTCAGATAAGGCCGCGGCCGGCTTTCCTGATGCGGCCTTCGGCGGTGAGCGATTCGACGATCTTGTCCAGCACGCCGTTGATGAAGGTGCTGCTGCCGGGGGTCGAGTAGTATTTCGAAATCTCGATGTACTCGTCGAGCGTCACCTTGACGGGAATCGACGGGAACGAGGTCAGTTCGGCCATGGCCGTGCCGATGATCAGGTTGTCCATGAACACGATGCGTTCCACGTCCCAGTTGGCGGTGAACTTTTCGATGTAATCCTGGTAGGCATCGTAGTTGACCAGCGATTTTTCGAAAAGCGTCTTCACGAATTCGGGGTCTTCGTCGCTCTTGAACTTCGAGGGGACTTTCAGCTCGGTGTGCGACGGTTTTAGGCCCGAGAGCGAACGCAGGATCATCATCACGATGTAAGGCAGGTCGTCGCTCCAGAGGATCGACATCTCTTCCAGCTCGGTTTCCAGTGCCTCGCAGCTCTGCAGCTCCTTGAAGAAATCTTCGAGCAGCTTGCGGTCGTCGGCGAACGAGCGCTCCTCGCGCAGCATGTAATCCTTGAAATAGTCGCTTTCCGAGAGCTGTGTATAGAGCGTACGGATCAGCTCCGGATGGCGGCCCCAGCCCAGCTTGCGGGCGGCGATATGGTCGTTCACGGCATCGCTGTTGGCGATGACGCGGATCACCTGGTTGTCTACGAACTTGGTATTGGGGTTGAGGTCTTCGTATGTCGGCAGTTTTTTCTGTTTGGCCAGTTCCTGCCGCTGTTCGGCGTAGCGCGTCAGTTCCACGGGGAGGGTCAGGATCTGGAAATAGAGGTCGTAGGCCTTGTCTACGGACGCCATCAGCGTTTTTTCCGATGCCATCATGTTGTCGGCGCCCGATTTGAGGTGGGCGAACAGTGCCTTGACGACCTTTATACGGAGTAATCTTCTGCTCAACATATCTGTTTAGAACGGTTTTTTCGGCCGCAAAGATAGGAAAAATTTTTCCGGAAAGAAAGAATTATTGTCTATCTTTGCAGCCGTATGGAACAAATCGAAGAAAAAGAAATCCGGCCGTACGACGTGATCGTCATCGGGGCGGGGGCAGCGGGCATGATGGCCGCAGGTACGGCGGCGCGCGACGGCAAGCGTGTGCTGCTGATTGAGAAGATGGACAAGTCGGGCCGTAAAGTCCGTATCACGGGCAAAGGGCGCTGCAACGTCACCAACGCACGGCCGGCCGAGGAGTTCGCCGCGCAGGTGCGTACCAACGCGGAGTTTCTCGGACAGGCTTTTGCCGAGTTCAATAACCGCGCCGCCATCCGTTTCTTCGAAAAGGCCGGGGTGAAGCTCGACATCGAACGCGGCGAGCGCGTCTTTCCCAAGAGCGGCAAGGCGTGGGACATCGCCAATGCGCTGTTGGAATATTGCTACGAGAACGGCGTGAAGATCATTTATAATACGCGCGTGACGGAGATCATGACCCTGGGCGACAAGGTCTTCGGCGTCCGCTATATCAACAGGCGCGGTTTCGAACGCAAGGAGGAGTGTCCGCAGGTGATCGTCGCCACGGGCGGCGTTTCCTATCCCGCCACGGGTTCCACGGGCGACGGCTACACCTTTGCGGCCGACCTGGGACATACCGTCGAGCCTGTGCGCCCTTCGCTGACGCCGCTCGTTTCGTCGCATCCGCAGATCGGTTACCTCGACGGCCTGTTGCTGAAAAACATCAGGGCCGTGCTCCATATCGACGGCGAACCCGTGCGCGAGGAGTTCGGCGAACTGGGCTTCTCCGAGCGCGGCATCGAGGGTGCCGTGGCGCTGCGCATGAGCCGCGATGCGGTCGACGCACTGATCGACGGGCGCCGCGTGAAACTGGTCGTCGACCTGAAGCCTGCGCTCACGGAGGAAATCCTGCACGAGCGTATCGCCCGCGAGATAGCCGGGATGGAACCCACGGAGTTTTTCGGCGAACTGCTGCGCAAGCTGGTGCCGAAACCCCTGGTGATGCCGCTGGCGCAGGAACTGGACATCCATTCCAAGAATTACGTCGGCAAGCTCACCGAAGAGGAGATAACCCGCCTTATAAAGACGCTCAAGGGATTCACTTTCCCCATCACGGACTATGCGCCGTTCGAATACGCCATCGTGACGGCCGGGGGCGTTTCCTGCGCCGAGGTCAACCCCTATACCATGGAATCGCTGAAGGTTCGGGGGCTCTATTTCGCGGGCGAAGTGCTCGACCTCGATGCGAATACGGGCGGTTATAACCTCCAGATCGCCTTTTCGACGGGGCGTCTTGCGGGACTGTTGAAAAAATAACGGTTATGGGGATCGGCGGCCATAAACTCGGTTTGAAATTTTACGGGCGGGTCACTGAGCTGCGTAACAGGCTCTCCCGGGCCCGTTTCTTCCGTGGGCACGGCGTGCATTCGCCTTTCGTATACGACGTCGTGCGTAATGTGTTCATGCGCGATACGCTGCTTCCCGGCGACCGGGCGTTGTTCCGCGAACTGCTCGCGGCTGGAGTGCCCGAACGCCGCGCCGTGCAGCTGCAAAATCTGGCGATCCATTGCGGTTACGCCTCTTTTGGCCTGAATCGTGCGGATGCGGAGTTCTGCATAGCGACGCGCGGACTGTCCCGGGCGGAGACGCTCGCGCTGGTCGGCGATGCGGCCGCCGCCGGGAATACGGTAGCGGTCATGTCCCCCTACGACGGGCGTGAACGCCGGGCCATGTGCCTGCAAATCGTCGCGGCGCACCGTTCGACGACGGTGGACAACCGCGGTTACCTGCTGGTTTTCAATAATAATTTGCCGAAACAACACTTCCGGATATGAAAGTATACACGAAAAAAGGCGATAAGGGGTTGACCTCCCTTGTCGGCGGCGAACGGGTCTTCAAGACCGATGAACGGGTCGAGGCTTATGGCACGGTGGACGAATTGGCGGCCTTTGCGGCCTTGCTCGGAGACAACATGCGTGCGGAAGCTGCGCTGTCGCCCTATGTCGATGACCTGAACCGCATCCTGTCACGCCTGATGACCGTCGAGGCATTGCTGGCATGCGGAAAAACAGGGTGCGGGAAGGTTGCGCCGCTGGCTCCCGAGGCCGTCACCTGGCTCGAAGGCCGTATCGACGCGATGCAGGACGCGCTCAAACCGATCGACAAATTCACGATCCCGGGCGGCAACGCCGTCGTTTCGATGTGCCACGTGTGCCGTACGGTCTGCCGACGTGCCGAGCGTGCCGCGCTGCGTGCCGATGAAAAATACGGCACGGATGCCACGGTGCTGATGTGGCTGAACCGCCTTTCCGATTATTTTTACCTGCTCGGGCGCACGCTCACAGAGCATTACGGTGTCGAGGAGACCCTGTGGATTCCGTAAGTCGTTGTCCGGCAGCTTGTTGATATGTGCGTGCGGATGTTTTGTAATTTTTTCTTTGTTTTTCTCGTTTTTTTTATACTTTTGCAAATCAGTGATAGCGGAATAGCGATTGTCGCCTGATGTTAATCCGCTGATATTTGGGAACTTAAAAACTTGGAACTATGTACTGGACACTTGAATTGGCATCGAAGCTGGAAGATGCTCCCTGGCCCGCTACGAAAGATGAACTGATTGACTATGCTGTGCGTTCGGGTGCGTCTCTCGAAGTGCTCGAAAATCTGCAGGAAATAGAGGACGAGGGTGAGATTTACGAATCTATCGAAGATATTTGGCCCGACTACCCGTCGAAAGACGATTTCTTCTTCAACGAAGAGGAGTATTAAACTTGACGAGCGCTCGGATGAGCCGTTAAAAAGAGCAAGCAGCCCCATCGGGACAGTCCTTTAATAATTGCAACAGATTGATTATTCGGTCTGTTGCAATTTTATTTTTGGGCAGAGGTAACGATTAGGCAACGGTTCTTTTTTCTGTCAGTTGCTTTAAATTAATAGCATTAAATAACTGATATAAAGGTAATAATAAAAATTAACAAATGCAATTAATTCCCTTTTTATCGTTACTGATAGTATCCGTTATATGGTTAGACATTTATTCTGTTGAATCCCCATTTCTATCCTTACCACCTTTTCACCGTTGCGCAAACCTTCCAGAGTGATTCGACTGCGGCACAATCGACGAGCTCCGGGTCTTGGTTCTCAGGGACAAGACCTACCATCTGAATACAGTCCATATAGGCTTTTCGTTCGAGGAACCTGAATAACCGTTCCCCTTTGTAGTCGATCAGATACAGGCCGCTTCCTGTCCCCACGTTTTCGAGCGGCTGTCTGCGGAACAACAAAATCGTATCGCGGAGGAAAAACGGCACCTCCAAAGAACCGCCATTGCAGGGAACTGCGCACTGCGCGCCGTTCGCGGCCGCCTTGGAAATGATGAACTGCTCTTCGGCAGCATCCTCCAAAAACCGTATCGTCCACATGTCATGGTACAGCGGGAGAACCGTTAAGGCCTCTCTGTTATTGTCCATCACTTCGGGTTCCCCGCATATCAGCCATGAAATCGAGTATTTCGGGAACTTCCGGTGAATCCTGCGTGCTACGTCGAGGCTTATTTTGTTGCGTCCCCGCTTGATCTGATAGAGATTCTCCCCGTGCCGCAGTCCGATGTATTTTGCAAAATAATTTGCCGACATATCGGCATGCTTCAGCACCTTTTCGATCCGCTGCCAACAGTCGTTACTCTTCTTTTCCATCCGCTGAAGGTGTATTTCCCGGCTCCGAATCGCAAAGCCGCGTTTCCGGCTTCTCCAGACGATCCATCCATCCGAACTGTTTGAATATTTTGTCGTAGTTGTCGAAGTCGAGCAGGTCGAAGCATCCGGTGTCGATCCCTCTGCGGCGGCATACCGCCAACAGTTTCAGCAGCCGCCGAAATTGCCGGAAGCGGCTGTTTATCTCTTCGCAGGCCGCACTTCCCGGCTCTGTCAGCAGACGGTGGTAGACGATATAAGCCGCCGTGAAGACCTTGTAAAGCAGGTAATGCGCTTTGTCCGTATCCCGTCGGCCGAACAGGTCTGCAAGTTCCTCCTGCACTCCGAACTCCATGAAATTGCCCGGCAGGTCGGCATTTGCGAGCCACTTGTCGAGCAACTCCTGCGGGAGTTTGTCCGTCATCACGCGGAACCCGCTGCGACGGATGTACTCGATGCTCTGATGCAAGTCGAGCATCGGCTCCATGCTCACGGGTGCGGAAACCGAAAACCCCTCCATGATGTAGCGCACGAGCGGCTGCCGGCCCTTTTTCATGCGGACTTTCCGGGCGAAGTCGTCCCGGATGTATTGCGGAACCCGGAACGTCGAGTAGACGATCTGGTCGCAGCGCTCGATGAACCGCTGATGATAGCCGGGTAACTTGTTCGAAGAGAGTGTGTCGGGAACCACCTCGTAGCCGTCTGCGACGTCGAGCCGCCTTTTGCGCTCGCGGGCCGATTGGCTCGGACTGTTTTTCTTGTAAATGCGCTCCTCCTGCTCCGTGATGACCGGAACCAGCCGCAGCCCCGGAAGCAGGTTGCCGATCTCCAGCACGCGCCCGGCCATGAGCCGGTCAGCCTCGCGCCGGAGCGTCACCATCACCCGCACCTCGCCGTGTTGTTGCAGGGTGCGTAGTATCAGTGTGTCCATGTAGTCGCATATGTGCTCCGTGTAGGCGAAATGCCCCAGAAATCCGATCGTGTATGCTCCCATGTCAGCTTACGGTTTCGGGCAGCATCCGGAATAACCACTCCGTGACCCCCAGACGCCGCCGTATGGTGTCGTACTGCTCCGTGTTCAGGATATTCACCGCCGGAAGCGGACGCCCGTCGCGCCGTGCGCAGGCGATGTAACGCAACACATGCTGGAACTCCAGCCAGCGGTGGCGGAAGTCGGGGATGGCGTCGATGGACGACGCGGGCGGCAGTTCGGGATGGTGCTCCATGTAGGTGAAGACAAGGACGTACATCGAAAGGTAATACGTCCTAAACTCCGGACTGCGGGGCGACTGCGGGCCGCAGTAACGACCCTCCCTGATCTGCGGTTCGGGAACCAGCCACAAGCGTAGCAACTCGTCCGGAAGCTCCGCGGGCGTCAGCCTAAAATCGTGCGCACGCAGGAAATCCAATGTCGTCTGCAAGGGGTTATTCTTTGGGTCGTGTTTCATGTCTTCGCTTTTTTAAGAATGGTGCCGGAGCCGCTAAACCCCGACACCAAAACCCGGCGAACCGGGGAAAAACATTAAAAAAAGCCGGGTTTAACCACTACCCGACTTTGGCAGTGAAACGACAAAAACCGGGCCGGGGCTGACCGTACGCATTGGGGACTGTGCACGGCGGCGGCCGGCCCGGAACCGTCCGGGGGAATAAACTTGTGTTAGTGACGCACCTTTACACCGGACGGGAAAATGAGACCGTACGCCGCACAGCGGAGCCGGAAGAGAGAGAAACGGAGTCTGCCGCCTGCTCCCGGCCGGGAAGCAGGTGTAATCCGCACACGTGGCGGCAGAACTCCGTTTGGGATAGCATGAAAAGCGGAAACGGGCAGCGAAATTTTCAGGTTGCAAAAGGCTGCTCACGCAGGGTTGGTTCGGGGTGTTGCTTGAATCTCGTCGATTCTCCCGCGTACTGCCCGTTTCCGCAGTGATAACGGGGACGGAGGATATGAGCCTCCGCACCCCGACCCTATTTTTTCTGTTTATTCTACCCTCTCTTGAGGTCGGATTCGACAACGAATATTGGAAAAAATTAGGGTTTTGATGCCGGGAAAGGATAGGCCGGCGGGGTTTGCCGTCGCATTGTTTACCAGATCGTAGGGCCGCACCGCCTATCCTTATGCAAACAACCCCGGCAAATGTCATGGCGGCTCGGGCTTCCTTACAGTCTCCCGAAGTTACAATAACCTCAAATTTAACCTTTTTAAAATATATTGGCCGTGGCAGATTGCCGGGGTAAAACTTCGAGAAAAAAACGGGGCGCAGGTTGATCGGGCCTGCGGCCCCGACCCTAAAATTATGCAGCCGACTCTGCGGCCCGTTTTCCAATGGGGCATAATTTTTAGGGGTGGTAACGCGACAAGCCGGCAAAATGTCGACAAGCGGAGCGTACGGCTCCGGGGAAGAAATTTCCGATTGGGAGTCGGTAGATCCCCTTGCGGGGTTTGGAGTAGAAATCCCGGCATACGGCACGGCAATTCCCGCCGACCAGGGGCCGACGGACGCAAAAAACGCTTCCTTCTTATGATTGATTTGCCGTGACATTGTAACCGGGGTTGTGCTGGTGACTGAAAGAATCCCCAAAAAAGGGGCATAGGTATACTATTCTCGAACGTCCGGCCTCGCGAGCCTTACCAATCAAAACAGCCCTTGCGTCCACGGCATACCATAGTCTATGGTAAAACCGAGGAACACAAGCCTGCTTTCTGACTGGGAAACACCATCCGAAGATGGGCGCGCGTTTGACGTTCAGATCAGCAGGATTGTCCCTAATATGTCACGGTTTCCACCGTGTATGACGACGCAAAGATAACATAACTTTCAGTTTTAAGGTTATGCCATCCGTCGAAAAATTGCCTCGTTAATAAAGATAGCATGAACTCCGACACTCGGAATCCATGCTATCCGTAAAAACTAACGGGCGGAGGGGCAGTTGCATTATACGCAATAACAAGGTCCTGGAAAACCCAATCCGACAATATAACACAAAAGCCCACGCCCGTTAGGGGGTCGTATGCTTACTGATAAACACCTCGCCCTTTCGGGCATAGGCCGACACTCTTACGAATGTCTTTTGCTTGCCGCGGATTAAAAAACTTTCCAGGTTTAGTTATTGCGACAAACCGCTCCCCGCCTTGCGACGGATTGCACCTCAAATATAGTCATTTTTTTATCCTAGCAACAATAAAAACACATTTTTCTTCGAGAAAAATGTCTGCATAATTATTGCAACACAACTATTTACGGTTCAAATATATAAACAATTCGTCACAATAAAGGCGGCTTATTCGTTGAATGTAAGAAATTTATGCAAATATATATTAAGCATAGTATTAGCTATGCTTCATTCAATAAACGATGAGTAGTAATTGCTGTCCTTTGTACTATGAGTAGTCAGCGATACAATGAAAAGCTAATAAAAGCAGTCGGTTTGAGACTTCGACTGATACGGGAGGCAAAAATGTTGTCCCAAGAAAAAGTGTTGTTTCAAACCAATATCCATCTATCGAATATCGAAAACGGTCACAAGAATATAACCATCGGGACATTAGTTGAACTTTGCCACACCTATCAAATTAAATTAAAGGATTTTTTCAAAGGGCTTGAATATGATTAATCTGGAACGTAATGAAGATGCCCTGCGTAAAATTGCGGCAAAATTTAGACTACTTCGTCGCAAAGCCGAATTGAAACAGAAAGATGTTGCCAAGGAAACAGGGCTGAACATTGGCAATATTGAAGCAGCGAGAATCAATCTTAATCTTACATCACTCGAAGTCCTCTGTCGATATTATGGACTGACACTCGAAAAGTTCTTCGACGATATTGATTTATAGCCGATATAATCTGCCGGGGATGATCGAACGGACAGATTGTTGCTACATTCTGAACAAAAGTTCTTAGCGTCATTTATCCAGTCTGTTATTGACCAATGAGTATATGTATTTTTTGCCATAAAGATTCCTCTGGGTCAAAAAGTCTCGAACATATAATTCCCGAATCACTTGGGAATAAAAAATGGGTATTACCTAAAGGATATGTATGTGATGCGTGTAATAATTATTTTGCCCGGAAAATAGAGAAAGAATTATTAGAACAACCATATTTTGTATCACTTCGATTTCGGAAGGAGATTCTTACCAAGAAAAATAGGCTGGTTAAACAGCATATGATATTTCCGGGGGCAATGAAAGCTACCGATGTCATTATGCTTTCTACACCAGATGGAGTATTAGCTTCATTTGATGATGAAGAAATATATGAAAAAATTAAGACTGGAAATTGTCATCAAATGATTGCCCCATATTTACCAGAGCCAGATTTTCCTAATGAAAAAATGTCTCGCTTTCTTGCAAAATGTGCATATGAATATTTTCTGTACAATATGGGAGAAGAAAAATTTGATTTATGTGTCCAAGAATTCATGGCAAATAAAGAAGGCAAATCTATATTAGATGCAATTAGGAAATATGCTCGATATGGCAAAGGTGAATATTGGCAATACAGCCAACGTCGAATATATCCTGAAAGTGCGTTATTTGTCGATTCAAAAAAGAAACCCTATGAAATTTTGCATGAGATGAAATTATTTGTGAAGGAATTAACGCATAAGGAAAATAACCAGATAGAAGCGGAAATTTATTTTATATTAGCAATATGTGGAATAGAATACTCGATATGTCTATCTGATCCAGATATATCAGAATACAATCAATGGTTAAAGGAGAATAATTATAAATCACCTTTAGTAAATGAATCAGAAAAAATGTTACCATATATTTACCCCAATTTAATTTAAATATTATGGCTTTAGTGACTATCAGTTCTAATATGTCTGATAGCTAAAATGAGATTGCTTGTCACAACTGTATTTTGCGTATCATGATTAATAGAAAGCCATCAAAGTAAACTAACGAGATATTTGAAAAACTCGGACACGTTTGACCTTGTTGTCCGCCGAAATTAAGTAAGCCTGTTGACACTTAATTTGTTTTAGACAATAAGAACGACTCTCGTTTTTGCTTACTACGATTTTAAAGTATATGTTGATTTCTCAATGACGTGACTTTAAAGCGTCATTTCAGCCCCGCAGGGCGAGCACCTTTGTCGGACAAACGCCAGTTTGTCCGACAAAGGTACAGCTCGCTACCGTCTCCGCGACGGTAAAACGCAATCGCAGAACAACTTGCGAAGCCCCATTATGCCAAAGGTCTGCGGGTAACATCTCGTACTGCAATGATACGACGGATTTCAAGGCTTTGCAAGACGCGTGAACGGCCTGGAGCGGCCAGCCGTCCGGTTCGCCAAAGAGGGGTATTATCTTCGGCCCGTGAGTGATTTCAGTGTTAGAAACCAATCAGCGAAAGAATGATTTCTGCGGCTGCCACTATTCAGCGACAGGGTGATTTCAGTATGTGGGTGATTTCAGACTATGATTGATTTCAGTGTGAGGCTGATTTCAGTATGAGGTTGAAATCAATCGCTGAAATCAATCAGCATGAGGTTGATTTCAGACATAGACAGATTTCACTCGTTAATGTTTTATTAAACCTAAAATGCTATGGGAATTTTATGTATGGATGAGCGCGTATGAAGAGCGCTTACGGAACGGCTGAAAACTTTGGACATGGAGTCGCGGCAACTTCGGAAACGGTTTGATTCCGGCTCTCCCGACCCCTGACTGGACGGACAAGAGGTATGCCAGGCATTACGAATTACCAAACGCACCCTGCAAAGTTACCGGGACAAGGGACTATTGGGCTGTTCCACGGTCGGTGGTAAGTACTATTACCGCGAAAAAGACGTGACCGAGTTTTTACAGGCACGAACAGCTAAAAAGGAGATATAATATGTCATCTGATTATTTAACACTGGAAAGCGAAGAGGTCAAAGTCTTTTTCACTTCTATCGACCGATCCGTCGAAACCTTGCAACTGGCGGACAAAAATTACCGGCCCGCGATCGGTTCGGAACACTACTTGTCGAGCGAAGAAGTTTGCGACTTGCTACATATTTCATCCCGGACGCTTCAAACATTGCGCGACAGACGGCAAATACCATTTACTATGATCAGTGATCGTAATATTCTTTATCCGGAAACGGGCATCCGGGAAATGTTGATGGAAAATTACAAACCGATCAAAAACCATTTCTAATTTAAAAAGGAGCAGGAATTTCTGCTCTTTTTTATTAAAACCACCTATTAGATATTTTCAGAAGTCTTTTGTAGGCAACTCCATCTGTTACGCATTTGTATCGGCTCAAAGTTTTTGAAAGCCCTAACCCAAATTCCAAAGGTATAAATGTAGGGATGGTAAATGCTGGATTATTATAGATATTACGGATGGCTATGATGCGTGTTTTTGCAATTTCATGTAATTCGTTATCTGCTGCAATATCCCCGGTTTCTTTTATTGCTATATCTGATATTTGTGTATAGATTGCATTATAATAATGCATTCCCTTGTATTCTAATAATTGAATTATTTTATTCCTAATATATAGTTGTTGCTCTTTTATTTCAGTTGCTATGGAATAGAAATGATCGATAGTTTCAAACTCATTCTGTTTCAGCTCCTTTACGATCAAATAGCGATTCTTCATCCATTGATTATCATCATAAACAATTTTTGAATAATGCATTTGAGTTTCGTTAATTATCTGATTTGTCGAAATGCATTCGCTTTTTAGATATGAAATAGCTTCTTCTATGTTTCTAATTTGTAAAACTAATATGCGAGCGATGTTTTTCACCATACGTCTCTTGCCAAACAGATATACACTCCAAGCAACTCCTGCCCCAACTAAGACAGCAACCGTTTGAAACAAATTAGAATCAAGAATTTCCCAGAAAGTCATAATAACTACATTATTGTCTACAAATGTATTAAAAATAATGCGCACTAAAAAATAGGTTAAAAATATGCACCAAAAAGGCGAGGCGTGTTAGGGATCCTCCAAATCCCGTGCGCCCCGCCTTTCGTTATACGAGCATCGCCCTACCGGGCCATCTTGAATCTATCACCGATCCTTTCCGCCAGCGCATCCATATCCCGGCCTATCTTATCATTGGTGATTTTGGCATATATCTGGGTCGTGGTAATATGTTTGTGCCCCAACATTTTCGATACGGTCTCCAACGGTACGCCCTGTGTCAGCGTAACCGTCGTGGCGAACGTATGGCGAGCGCAATAAGTAATATTTAGAAATGCAATAAAAAACAGAATGACGATAATTAAACGTAAAACGTTTATAATTAAGCATTTTGCGAGAATTGCAGAACAGACAGACCTGCAAAAGAAAACAAAATATTGCGACGTTTCAGTTACCAGACTGTTAGCCGCCTGTTTCGGAAACGACGGCAGGTAACCGAATTTTTACCGATAAGAACAAAGCGGATTTGTATTCACTGTTTCTCAATGTTTTGCATGCCAAAGGACGCTTTTCAAAGGAGTATTTTTACAACCTAAAAAAGAGCGTTATGAAAGTGGAAAAATTCAAGGTGCTGCTCTACCTGAAAAAGAGCGAGCCGGACAAGACCGGCAAAGCCCCGATCATGGGACGGATCACCCTCAACCGCACGATGGCGCAGTTCAGCTGCAAGCTCTCCTGCACCCCCGGGCTGTGGAACGCGCGTGAGAGCCGGCTGAACGGCAAGAGCCGGGAAGCGGTGGAGACCAATGAAAAAATAGAAAGACTGCTGCTTGCCGTACACTCGGCCTTCAATTCCCTCATGGAAAGAAAAAGGGATTTCGATGCCGCCGCGGTCAGGGACATGTTCCAGGGCAATGCGGGCATGCAGATGACCCTGCTCAAACTTCTCGACCGGCATAACGGGGAAATGAAGGCCCGTGTCGGTGTGGACCGTGCGCCCACCACACTCTCGACCTACCTCTTCACCTACCGCACGCTTTCCGAATTCATCAAGGCGAAATTCAAGGTTCCGGACCTTGTCTTCGGGCAGCTCAACGAGCAGTTCATCCGCGACTATCAGGATTTCATCCTTCTGGAAAAGGGATATGCCGTGGACACGCTTCGCGGCTACCTGGCCATCTTGAAAAAGATCTGCCGCATCGCCTACAAGGAGGGCCACTCGGAGAAATACCATTTCTGCCACTTCAAGCTGCCCAAGCAGAAGGAGACAACACCGAAAGCACTCAGCCGTGAGAATTTCGAGAAGCTGCGTGATCTGGAGATACCGGAAAAACGCAGGTCACATGTCATCACCCGGGACCTCTTCCTCTTCGCCTGTTACACCGGCACCGCCTATGCCGATGCGGTAAGCATCACCCGGAAGAACCTCTTCCGGGATGACGAGGGCAGCCTCTGGCTGAAATACCAGCGAAAGAAAACCGACTACCTCGGACGTGTCAAGCTGCTTCCGGAAGCCGTCGCGTTGATTGAGAAATACCGGGACGATACCCGCGAGACTCTTTTCCCGCCGCAGGACTACCACACGCTCAGGGCCAATATGAAATCCCTGCGCCTGATGGCAGGGCTGAGCCAGGACCTTGTCTACCACATGGGACGGCATTCTTTCGCCTCGCTGGTCACGCTCGAGGAGGGAGTGCCGATAGAGACCATCTGCAAAATGCTGGGACACTCCAACATAAAGACCACCCAGATATACGCGCGCGTAACCCCGAAGAAGCTGTTCGAGGACATGGACAGGTTCGTCGAGGCAACCCGCGATTTGAAACTTATCCTTTAATCCCTAAACAATCATTATCATGCGCAGTACATTCAAGCTCTTATTCTACATCAACCGTAACAAGGTGAAATCGGACGGCACGACCGCCGTCCTCTGCCGGATCAGCATCGACGGAAAGAAATCGGCAGTCACGACAGGCGTCTATTGCAAACCCGGGGACTGGGACAGCAAGAAGTGTGAAATCAAAACAGCCAGGGAGAACAACCGCCTTGCCGCCTTCCGCAGCCGGTTGGAAGAGGCGTACGGGAACCTGCTGAGGAACCAGGGAGTGGTCACGGCCGAACTGCTCAAGACCACCGTGTCAGGCGCCAATTCCGTACCGGAATACCTCCTGCAGGCCGGAGAGGTGGAACGCGAACGGCTCAGGGTCCGCTCCAAGGAGATCAACTCCACTTCCACCTACCGCCAGTCGAAGACCACCCAGCTCAACCTCAGGCAGTTCATCGAATCCCGCGGGATGAAGGACATCGCCTTTTCGGACATCACCGAGGAGTTCGCCGAATCGTTCAAGGTCTTTCTCAAGAAGGAGCTGGGACACAGGAACGGACACGTGAACCACTGCCTGTGCTGGCTCAACCGACTCATCTACATCGCCGTGGACCGGGAAATACTAAGAGCCAATCCGATAGAGGACGTGGCATACGAGAGGAAAGAAACACCTAAACTAAGGCATATCAGCCGCAGTGAACTGAAGCGGATGATGGAAACCCCGCTGCCCGACCCGATGATGGAGCTGGCACGCAGGACGTTCATCTTCTCCTCGCTGACCGGTCTGGCCTACGCGGATACGAGGGCTCTCCATCCCCGTCACATCGGAACGACTTCGGAAGGAAGAAGGTATATCCGCATCCGCCGCGCCAAAACGGACGTGGAGGCGTTCATCCCGCTGCATCCCATAGCCGGACAGATACTGGAGCTTTACAACACCACGGATGACGACAGGCCGGTATTCCCGCTGCCGGTCCGCGACGTCCTCTGGTATGAGGTACATGGAATGGGCGTGGCATTAGGCATGAAAGAGAACCTGTCCTACCACATGGCCCGGCATTCGTTCGGAACCCTGACACTGACCGCAGGTATTCCGATAGAGAGCATCGCCAGGATGATGGGCCACACGAACATCGACAGCACGCAGGTCTACGCCCAGGTCACCGACCGGAAGATATCCTCGGACATGAACCGGCTGATGGAAAGAAGAAAGCCCGCGGCCGGCAAGGAAGCCGCAGGCTAAATAAAAACTGCCGCCGGAATCGTAAATGCAATTCCGGCGACAATCCTTAAACTTAAATACGATATTATACCAATGCAGGGTGATAGTTCTCCTCCAGCAGCCTCTCGATGTCCGACTGCCTGTACAGGATCTTCCCGCCAAGCTGGATATAGGGAATCCGTCCTTGGTCCCTGTAATCCTGCAGGCACCTGCGGCTGATCTTCAACATCCCGGAAAGCTCCCTGTCGGTCAGGAACCGTTCCCCGTTGAAGGGAGGACGGTTGTCACGGGCAAGACGTTCCACTTTTTTCTCCATGTCGTCCAGCAGGGCAAAGAACCTGCGGACACGTTCGTTCTCCTTGTCGATAATGCCTTCCATCTCTTCCGCTCTTTAAAGGTTTCCGTTCTTCCTTCTTTCTCTCACCTCCTTCTCCTTGCGTCTGATGCCGACGTAGACCATCAACTTCTCCACATCCCCGGGCTTGTAATAGAACTTGCGCTGGAGGCGGGTGAACGCCAGCCGTCCGGTATCGCGGAGAGTCTGCAGGGTACGCGGCGAGATGTCAAGGCGCAGGCAGACATCCTGGCCGTCCAGTCACTCTCCGGGTTCCTTACAGCGGTTTCTCTCATACAATCTGTCCACACGTGCGGACAGGTTCTCGGCGCGCGCCAGCATCCTCTCAAGGACACCGGCCTCGATGTAGCATATTTCCATATTTTCAACTCGTTTAAATATCAGTGCGAATATAAGGGAAGAAACCATGAGAGGCAAGCACGACCGGCACACTGGCAGGAATAGTCATGGATAGTCGGTTTTTGTCATATGGGAAGGAAAAAGAAAGCCGAAGCAGGTCTGGATCCACTACCCCCTTTGGGTATGTGAAAGGAACGTTGTGGTGAAAGAAAAAACTCCTTTTCACACATGGATGAGGCAATGCCGGAAGTCCGGCAATAAAAAATGTGGCTTCTCTATCCGGGTAAATGCCATGATTACAGACTTCTTCCTGTTCCTATACCATCAGGTCGGTTACCTTCAGGTTAACAACTTATCCAACCTGTGATAGATCCGGATGTGAAAAGATTACTTTGGCTGGCTATTACAATATAATAAGTAGAATCATGTCAAATCTACTGCTGCTATTGTTTGTTGATAATGGCTGGCAGTAGAACAAACTTTCGTTAAACCAATACGTTCATTCTTTATTATCAAGTTTTTAGACTACCTTTGTATTTTATTAACTCATTTACCAAACATTATGGGACTACTCAAACCGAATCAAGTTTTGAACAAAGCATATAGACAGGTTGCGATTGAAACAACAGATTTTGACTTATTCAAAAATGCCCTTCGCACATTGAGAGACAATATTGTGGATGGGCAAAGAGAACACACGCAAAAAGAACATTTACGTAATTTTCTGAGTGAAACGTTCTACAAGCCATACTACATGGCTCCCGAAGAAGATATTGATTTGGCTATCCGATTGGATAAAACTATCAAGTCCAATATAGGGTTATTGATTGAAGTAAAGAGTACCACCAACAAAGGTGAGATGATTTCTAATGACAATCTTAATCGTAAGGCTTTGCAGGAATTATTGCTATACTATCTTAAAGAACGTGTCAATAAGAAGAACAATGATATTAAATATCTCATCGCTACTAATATTCATGAATTCTTTATTTTTGATGCCCATGAGTTTGAACGCAAATTCTATCAGAACAAACAATTACGTCGTGAGTTTCAAGACTTTGTGGATGGACGCAAAACCAGTAACAAAACCGATTTCTTCTATACTGAAATTGCAACAACCTATATTGAGGAGGTGAAAGATAGCCTTGAATACACTTACTTCAACTTACAAGACTATCAACACCTGCTTGATAGAACAGACGGTAGCGCTTCACGCAAACTTATCGAACTTTATAAGATATTCAGCGATACACATCTTTTGAAGCTATCGTTCCAAAATGACAGCAATTCGCTCAACCGTGGATTCTACACTGAGCTGCTACACATTATTGGTATTGAGGAACGCAAAGAGAATAATAAAACCGTGATTGTACGCAAAGCTGTGGAACGGCGTGACGAGGCTTCATTACTAGAGAATACTATTAACCAACTGGATGCAGAAGATTGTTTGCGTCACATAAATGGTAGTTTGTATGGGAATGATTATGAGGAACGGTTATTCAATGTTGCAATGGAATTGTGTATTACTTGGATGAATCGTATCCTTTTCTTGAAACTGTTGGAGGCTCAGATGTTGAAATACCACAATGGAGATGCAATCTATAAATTTCTTTCAATAACTAAGATTCATGACTATGATGATCTCAACACACTCTTTTTCCAAGTGCTTGCACGTGACATGGGCAGTCGCACACACTCCATTATGCGTGATTTTGCTTACGTTCCCTATCTTAACAGTTCTCTTTTCGAGGTGACAGATTTGGAAAGTAAAACAATTAAGATAAACAGCCTTTCACAACGTACGGTACTTCCTGTCTTGGCGAGTAGCGTATTACGAAATAAAAAACGCAATCTACAAGTCAACGCATTACCCACCCTGCAATATTTGTTTGCTTTTCTCGACGCTTATAACTTTGCGAGCGAAGGCAGTGAAGAAGTGCAAGAAGAGGCTAAAACACTCATCAATGCTTCTGTTTTAGGGCTTATATTCGAGAAAATAAATGGTCACAAGGATGGTTCAGTATTCACTCCAGGCTTTATCACTATGTTCATGTGCCGTGAAGCAATCACCAAGACCGTGTTGCAAAAGTTTAATGGTTATTATGGCTGGAATTGTACCACCCGTATAGAACTATACAACCATATTGACAATATAGTCGAAGCTAATGAACTAATTAACAGTTTGCGACTGTGTGATCCAGCTGTTGGTTCGGGTCACTTTCTTGTGTCTGCTCTCAATGAACTGATACTCTTGAAATACGAATTAGGTATTTTGGTAGATGCTACCGGTAAGCGTATCCGCAAAGCGGACTATCAACTTGCCATTGAAAATGACGAGCTGATTGTTACCGATACCGAAGGTAATTTATTTGCTTACAACCCACTCAATGCGGAAAGTCGCCGCATGCAGGAAACTCTTTTCAAGGAGAAGCGTCAAATCATTGAGAACTGTTTATTTGGCGTTGATATTAACCCCAACTCTGTGAAGATTTGCCGCCTACGACTGTGGATTGAATTGTTGAAGAATGCTTACTATACGGCTGAAAGTAATTACACTTATTTAGAAACCTTACCAAATATCGACATTAACATCAAATGTGGAAATTCTTTGCTTCACCGATTCGCTTTGACAGACAGTATTCAGACCGTACTGCGAGAGTCTAGTATCAGCATCAGCCAATATAAGGAGGCTGTAGCTAAATATAAAAATGCCCAAAGTAAAAGCGAAAAGCAGGATTTGGAAACGTTTATAACAGAAATCAAGTCGAAACTGAAAACAGAGATCAACCGCCGGGATGCACGATTGGTTAGATTGAACAAACG
The DNA here is from genome assembly GCF_025145285.1 of Alistipes onderdonkii. NCBI lineage: Bacteria > Pseudomonadati > Bacteroidota > Bacteroidia > Bacteroidales > Rikenellaceae > Alistipes > Alistipes onderdonkii. The sequence goes on along the minus strand of NZ_CP102251.1, from coordinate 143,947 downwards.
CCGCTCTGAGTTGGCAAACTTACAAGCGCCTCAACTGTTTGAACCGACAAAAAAGGAAAAGAAAGCGTCGGACAAGCGCATTGCCGATTTAAAGAAAGAAATTGCGACTTTAGAAAATATATTTGAGGAAATACGCTCCAACAAAATTTATCTTGGTGCATTCGAATGGCGTATAGAGTTTCCAGAAGTACTCGATGCCGAAGGCAACTTCTTGGGATTTGACTGTATCATTGGCAATCCACCTTACATTCAGTTACAATCTATGGGTAAGAGTGCCGATGTATTAGAATGCATGGGTTACATAACTTATGCACGCACTGGTGATATTTACTGCCTCTTCTATGAGTTGGGTATGAACCTGCTTACTCCCAATGGTTTTCTTTGCTATATCACGTCTAATAAATGGATGCGTGCGGGGTATGGTGAAGCCTTGCGAGGTTATTTCGCAAGCAAGACCAATCCTATTATGTTGGTAGATTTTGCAGGTATAAAAATATTCGATGCAATAACGGTAGAAGCAAATATTCTTTTATCTCAAAAAGCAGCAAATATTTTTAACACACAAGCTTGTTTGGTACAAGATTCGAATGGCTTGAATAATTTGAGCGATTTCGTGCAGCAACAAGGCGTGAAGTGTAACTTTGCAGATTCTATCCCATGGGTGATATTGTCTCCCATTGAACAGAGCATCAAGCAGAAGATTGAGTCTGTGGGAATACCCTTGAAGGATTGGAACATCCAAATCAACTATGGGATAAAAACTGGTTTCAATGATGCTTTTATCATTTCTACCGAAAAGCGTGATGAGATACTAGCGAATTGTCAAACAGAAGATGAACGTGTTCGGACGGCTGAACTTATACGACCGATTTTGCGTGGCAGAGATATTAGGAGATACGGGTATAAATGGGCTGAATTATGGATTATCAACATTCATAATGGTATAAAAGGTAAATTACCTCGCATCAAAATCGAAGATTATCCTGCCATAAAAGCTCATTTAGATTTATATTGGGATAAAATATCGAAAAGAACAGACAAAGGAGATACGCCATATAACCTTCGTAACTGTGCTTATATGAGGATTTTTCTAAGCCAAAAATTGTATGGAAAATAATCGGAAACCAAATGGCTTTTGCATATGATGCCAACAATTATGTAATGAACAATGCCTGTTATATTATGACAGGCGATCATTTGGATTATCTGTTGGCAGTATTGAATTCACAAGCTATAACATGGTATAGCTATGTGACTAATATGAATAAAACTGGCGTTGGAGATGTTCAAGTTGGAGGTCAAAATATAGCGACTTTCCCTATACCTTTTTATGATGCCAATAAAATAGAACTCATTGAATTAGCAGAACTTGCAAACAGTATAATAAATAAAAATATCAATCTACCATTTATTGACTCTAAAATAGAGGGTTTGGTTTCAATGATATATGGATTCACGAGTGAAGAAACTAATTTTCTACATTCATTTGTTTCTTCACTCCGAAAGTCTATTTAGACAATTTGCTGGTTTTCAATATATTGAATTTCATCTGAGGTAAGTTTATAAACATCATACATCAACTTATTGCTAAAACATTCAAAATCCGTAATGCTCATCTTGCCTACTTTCAAATCATTGAAAGCAGCAAGATGAGTATTTAGTTGTTCAGTAGATAGCTTAGCAACAATAAGCTGTTCTATGGTATACTTTTTCCATCTAATAGTCCCTACTCCTGTAGTTGTCCCTACTTTAGAAAACAACCATTCAGACACGGACGAATTTAAAGCAGACAAAAGGTATTCAATACACTCGCCTTTCATGTAAAAAGAAGTTGCTTCTGGTATATATTCTCCCAAAAAGTCGAAAGCAAATTTTGATTTATCAGATATTTCTCCCCATATGATTTTTGGCTTAGAAAAATCCTCCCAATACTTGGCCCCCCAACATTGCATAGCATACCACTCATATCGAATTCCTGTCTCTGCTTTGTTTCGTTTAGAAAGTGGTTCTTTATATTCCAACATATGGTTATATACAGCAGGATATTGTTCTTTAAACGCTTTTTCTGCCTTTTCAGAAGCACCAGTTATAGATTCATCAAATTGGTATGGGAAATGCCAAGGGATATATATTAGCCATTGCCCTGCCCAGTCATATCCATACCTCTTTATATCTCTGCCACGAAGAATCGGTCGTATAAGTTCAGCCGTCCGAACACGCTCGCCTTCTGTCTGGCAATTCGCCAATATCTCATCACGCTTTTCGGTAGATATGATAAACGCATCGTTATACCCGGTAAGGACTCCACGATAAATGTTTATATCCCAATCTTTGAGTGGTGTACCAATAGATTCAATCTTACGCCTGATACTTTGTTCAATGGGAGACAATATCACCCACGGGATAGAATCTGCAAAGTTACACTTCACGCCTTGTTGCTGCACGAAATCGCTCCTTATGCTTCTACCATAAAAGTCTTAATAAATCGAGCGAGCGTATTTCTATCCACTTTACAAATTTTAGCGATTTTGCGTTGTGAAACTTCAGCTTTCAATAGTTCTTGTATGAGAATCCTCTTATCGTGGAGTTTGTACTTCTCTGGAGCACTTTTTTTCCCTTTAGGACGTCCTAATATTACCCCTTCTATTTTCTTTCGTGCTAAGGCTTCTTTTGTTCGTTGGCTAATAAGGTTACGTTCAATCTCTGCTGACAGTCCAAAAGCAAAAGCCAACACTTTACTTTGAATGTCCTCTCCTAACTTATAGTTGTCTTTGATAGTCCAAACCCTACATTCCTTGCTCATGCAAATATTCAGAATTTCCATTATCATAAAGAGATTACGACCCAATCTGGACAATTCAGCGCAGATAATCAAATCATCTTTCTGTACCTTATTGAGCAATTTTCCGAGTTCACGTTTGTTATAGGCTTTTGTTCCACTAATGGTTTCCTCTATCCAACCATCAATTTTTATGTTTTGATTGTCGCAGAAATTCTTGATTTCAAAACGTTGGTTTTCTACTGTCTGCTTATCACTGCTTACTCTAATGTATCCGTATATCATATGTCTAATTATAAATGTTTATAGATATATAATATGGATAGTTTTTCTATAGAAACCTAAGAGAGCGTTGATTTTACATTTAATTCTTTGCCATTTCGTTTTTAATGAACTTTCAATTTCCATTAGTCGTAAAGACCGTGAAAAATGTTTAGCCCCCACACTCTTACATCAGAAACCGGATAGTTCAATGGGCTTTTGAGCCCCCGCATTCGTAATGATGGCTCACGATGTAGTGATGTTGTTTAATTAAAGTTTCAGACTATGACCTACGTTGGAATCGATGTCAGCAAGGCGACCTTTGTTGTCGCTTATTCGTCCGCCAAGACCGGCAGGACAAAAACATTCAAGAACCACGGTTAAGGGTGTCCATGAGTTCATCCAAACCATTTCAGTAGCAGAGCACCATTGAGTATTAGAAGCCACAGGCAATTACAGTGCGTTGCTCGTCTATCTGCTTTCCGAAGCAGGGATAACCGTCAGCCTTGAGAATCCGCTGAAGATAAAGAACTTCGCCCGTGCCATGCTCTCCGTCACCAAGACGGACGAGATAGATGCCCGTCTGATAGCCCTGTACGGGGAGAGGATGCAGCCGGATCCTTATAAGCTCCGCAGTGACTCAATCCTCGTACTGAAGCAGAAACGAACGGTACTACGCCAGCTAAAGAAGCAACTTGTGGCAACACGCAACCTTAAAGGCTCGATGGAGTTCTTTCTTCTTTTGACCCTGAATGCAAGAAAACCATCGAAAAGACGATTGCTTTCCTCGAGAAGCAAATCAAGGCAATGGAAGAGAATATCACTTCCTTGGCGTAAGGCGAGTACAGGAAACAGATGGACTTGCTCACCTCCATCAAAGGCATCGGTGTTACACTGGCAGCCGCGCTTATCGTGGCCACAGGCGGGTTCACCTATTTTGATAATGCCAAGCAACTGACCCGTTATCTGGGCCTGTCACCTATTTACCAACAGTTCGGTACGTCAGTCAATGTCAAAGGTCACATCAACCAGAACGGGGATTCAAACCTCAGAAGCCAGCTCTATGTGGCGGCTTTCTCGTCACTCAGGTGTAATGCCGAGTGCAAGGCTTGTTTCGACCGTTTGCGGTCTAACGGCAAGCCAGGCAAGGTGGCGGTCGTTGCTGTCGCCAACAAACTTATAAGGCAAGCCTTCGCTGTGGTCACGCAAGGAAAACCGTATGTCGATGGGTTCAAGTCCGAGAAACCGTAAATACTCATCTGCGGAGGGAACGCCATGCGGCAACCTTAGATTTGCAGCATCAAAATATTTATCTTTGAATTGATATTGAAAGGAAAGCAAAAGGAAAACCATCAGCGGCAATAGAAGTCAAGTCTAAGTCCCTATTCGGTCCTTTTGCTCCTTCCTTGAACTCAAACCCATATAAGAATTTCAGTAAACCTGTTTAAGATTATTAGGTCAAGTTCAGGTCCTTTCTTTTTTGTTTAATGTTCAAAAACAAAAGTATGAAAGTTTTTTATTTAGGAGTTGATGTGAGTAAGAAAAAATTGGATTTATGTTTAAGGAGTAACGGTAAGGACATCCTTTATGATGTTATTCCTAATGATCTATCCTCTATTAAATCTTGGTTAACAAGAACGTTTGAGAAATTTTTCCTCTCTGAGGACAGTTTGGTTGTCTGTGCGGAACATACAGGGCAATATACCTATCCTTTGGTCTGTGCAACAAAAAGTATAGGAGTCTACTTATGTTTGGAAGATGCAGCTAAAATAAAATATTGTCATGGAATACCTCGTGGCAAAAATGATAAAATAGATGCCTGCCGAATAGCAATGTATGCAGAAAGATATAATGATTGCCTACAACCGTATACCGCATCAGAGCTTATAATACAAAAACTCAAAAACTTATCAACAGAACGCAGTATGCTTGTTGCAGATAGGGCTAAATATCAATCCCAGCTAAAAGATCAGGTAGACTATATGGAACACTCAATATATATTGCTAAATGCAATAGAGTTGAAGGGATTATCAATACATTTACGGATTACATAGCACAAATAGACCTTGAAATAAAAGAACTTATAAATCAAGCACCTGTCATTGCTCATCAAATGGATTTACTCATGTCTGTGGATGGAGTTGGGGAACGTGTTGCACTGAAGATGATCATGGAAACAGATGCTTTCACTTCTTTTACTGATCCCAGGAAGTTTTGCTGTCATGCAGGAGTTGTTCCGTTCGTCTATGTGTCAGGAAGTAGCCAACGTTCTAAAAATAGAGTATCTAATAGGGCTGACAAAAGCATCAAGCATTTGCTACATATGGCGGCACTATCTGTTTCACAAGTGAAAAATAGTCCATTGAAGAAATATTATGACAGAAAGGTCGAAGAGGGAAAAAATAAGATGTCGGTTCTGAATGCAGTTAGAGCGAAATTAGTTACGATTATGTTCGCTGTAATTAGGGCGGATGCTTTTTTTTCGAGAAATTATCAAAATTCGCTTGCGTAATCCATAAGAATAGGGGCTGAGCAGTCAGCCCCGACGAGCTTTCCATGCACGACAACTGCATAAATATACTAATTATCGTTAACCATATTCAGTTTTCTTATTATAGTCCATTTTTCTTTCCATTTTAAATAGCTTCCTGTCAGAAACTCAAATTATTGAAATACAGTTCAAAATACTTTCCAAAGGCACTTCCGGCTGGGTGTCGTGGTTTCCGACTCCCCCTCCGGAGCTGTTTGAAGAAGGAGTTCAATATATTTTTTACCGTTTCTCCGTTATCGCCTTTTTACTTTCCGACCGGTGATGAAAAGTCCTTGTGGGCGCCACCTCTTTCCGGTTCCCGGAAATGCGGTTCAAATATGAACCTTTAGCAGCAACGTATATCCGGCATCTTCTTCCCGTCGATATGATACGGATTTGGGGGGTCCTTTCAATGCTGTCCATAACCATAACTTCTGATTTATACATTAATTCCATGTGATAACCGGGTGTTTGGTCAGGCGGACGTTCCCGGTGGCGGATTGTCGTCCTACGCCGCAAAGAAAAAAAGAGTAAATGTATGAGGGAATACCTTGTCAGTTATAGTCATATATAGACATAAATAGTCAATGCCGGCAAAAGATATGACAAATGGCAGTCCGGCGAGAGCCCGGGATTCTTCCCGATATTGCCGGGATTGTGTGTAAAAGTACGACAATCCGTTGATAGCAGTATGAAAAGAGAAAAAAATGATTGAGGAAGGAGGTCGTGAAACCAGCCTCCGGAAAACAGGATACGGCGGAGATCAGATACCGTGAAAAAAGAAAAAAATCCCCACCGGAGATGAATGAACCGGCAGGGAACGTAACAATAAAGGAACGGGCCTCTCAACCCTTGATGTAACCGTACTTTTTCAGGTCGTCCATGAAATGCTCCGGCGTGTCGGTCCTCACCGTCACCCCGTGCAGTTCCCTGTACCGCCCGGAGAAATTCATCATGTACTCCTTATCGGTGCACCCGCTGTCAAACCAGCTGCCCTCACGCAGGAGGCGTACAAACTCGGAAGGGCCGGAGGCGGCAATCCTGCCGCCATCCGCCAAAATATACATATGCCTGTTCATGCCGATAATTTTTTAGTTCTCAGTTTATAATATAGTTTCTGTTCACCATCCAGGAAGGGGATGTCCTGGAGCGCGGTGCCCGCAGGCACCTGTCCCCTTGTGGCAAAGGTAACCAATTTGTGGAGAAACAGCACCCAATTTCGCATTTTTGTGAAGCTGGTCGTTCCCGAATGCTGCCGGAACTCGACCGTCTTGTGCCGTGAGTAGGCCTCAAGGTTCACCTTGTGGTAACGGTCACCGATCCTTCCTTTCAGCTCGTCCACCGTCCGGGCGGAACGTATCATCCCGTCAGAGACATGGCCCAGCCCACGGCAATAGTAGTTGTCCCTGCGGGATGCAGGCATGAACCTGTCGATGACCGGTTCCAGGTGTTTGTAGCTCAGGGCCAGGTTGCGCCAGGTCTCCATGCTGAAACCGGCGGCATCGATATGCACGTGAAGCCCGCAGCTCCCGTTCACCTTCACATCACACAGCTCAAGCACCCAGCAGACCTTCTCCAGTTCACGTAACCCGGCTTCGCCGACAAGGATCGGACTGACCAGCTCGAAGGTGTCATTCCCGTTCAGACTACTGTCTGTCACGAGTTTCCAATGCGGACGGGTGGTATGGTTGTAACCTTCCACCACAACCTCGATACCGGACTCCCTGAGCTCGCGTGCGAGCCGTTCGCGGGAACAGTTGTAAGCCTCGATCTCGATACCGAACTTGCGGTTGAAAGTGTAATCCGGTGCGGCTGCCAACGGTTGGATGTTCGGACCGCACTCACATTCACTCATACGGCGCAGGGCGTTCACTACAAAGCCGTAGTTTCCGTTGGTCACCATTCGTGCGATTTCCGCACGGGGAACACCCAGAAGATACAGTTGCCGGATCTTGCTCGTCTTTGTCGTTTCTTGTGCTAAAATGCTTCTGATTTGCTCGTTCATAATTTATTACCTCCTTTATTATTACACTACTAAGGTAATGCTTTTACAGGAGATATCGTAATTATAAGATCCTTATTATCACGCCATTAGCTTACTTTATCTTAGGCTAAAAGTCCTTATTTAAGGTGTCTATACCCTGACATCCGCTACCGGTCGGTATCGGGTTCCTCCAGGCCGATGGTACGGCATATCTCCTCCACCAGTTCAGGAAGGCCGGAGCCTTTCTCCTGATGGGGATCGGGTGGAAACAGCGTGGAACGGAAGACACCCTTGCAGACAGGGTCCGCCTCCCTGTTGTAGCGGAGGGTGTTCGGAATGTGTGAGGACAGCAGCCGCAGCCCCATCTTGTCGATGACCCGGTTCCAGGCGTCATACAGGTTCTTCCGCCCCCTCCTGTCCACCATGTTCCAGAACAGCCAGGTCCCTTTCAGGTTGCAGTTCTTCCTGGCGACCAGCTCCTCTTCCAGAGCCTTGGTAAACTGCAGGGAACTCTGCATGACGATGTTGTCCGCCTTGAGCGGGACGAAAATGTAGTCCATCGCGGCAACAGTATAGACCACCCCCTCGCTGCGGAGCGTTCCGGGAAGGTCGAAAAGCACGATATCGAAAGTTTCCTCCTTTTCGTCCATATAACGATGCAGGTCCTCCACCGCCTTTTCCGGATCGCTTTTGATGACCGGATAGGCAGGCTTCCGGATTCTCTCGTGCTGCCGGTAAAGGCTCACCTTCAGGTCGTCATTTTTCATGACACTCTCCATGTCCCTCTCACGCATCAGGGCGATGCTGTGCTGCGGGTAGTCACAGTCCACAACCGCCACACGCAGGCCTTTGCGGTAATGCAGCACACTGGCCAGCAGTACCGTAAAGACGGATTTTCCCACGCCACCCTTCTGGCTGGCGACGGCAACCAACAACTCTTTTTCTTTTTTCATCATACTTCTTGCATTAAATGTTAAACACTATTATGACCGGCCGGGCAGGGACTCTTCCAGAATCATCTCCACCGTTTCCCTGTATTCTTCCAGATGCCGCGATACAAGGTGGTTGATGAACCCCTCCAGCGTGACCGTTCCATTTCTCGAGGCTCCCGCCAGGATGGACAGTTTCCGGTGCAGGGCGGCAGGAATATGCAGTGACCGGCGCTGCACGCCCGCAATGCCATGCAGGTATTCCTCCCCATAGACGGACGGCTGCATGGGGCCGCTTTTCCTTGCGGGACGCATTATGTCGTTACCGGACGTTCCACGTCCCTTCCGGGGACAGGCAGGTGCTTCCCCCATGATCTCACGGATGCGGTCCGCGTCCATCCCGCCGGAACCCATCCGGTCTTTTACGTTCTTTCCTGTCATGATATATCTTCTTGGATAATGACAACATTTTATCGGCGGGCCGGTTCTCCCGGCTGCCCGTCCTCATCCCAGGGACGGTAGACCTCACCGAGCAGGGCGGCGATATCCTCCCTATGTTCCTCCATATGGAGCTCCAGCAGCCGGATGATAAACCCGGAGATGCTGCCGCAACCGGCGGCCCTGACCAGCATGGCGATCCGGCGGTGCAGCCTCCCGTCAATATACGCGGTCTTCCACTCCACAGACTTGGGAGCGGGAACCAGAAACCTCCTCTTGTATTCTTCCGGGGCTGTCACTTTCCCTGCACGGACCTGCCTTTCATGACCCGGCATATCCACCGCCGGTTCCGGGGATGGGGAAACGGGAGCTGACAGAAGGTTTCCCGTGAGTCCGACCCTCTCGAGAACGATATCGGAAAGCCGGTTCTTTTCCTTTTCTGAATCCATTGTCTTAAAATCTTAAATTATTAAATTACACAACTGGCATTGTTTCGGAATACAAAATAAAAAAAGAAGAGGACAGGACGGAACCACCTGTCACTTATAGTCATCCAAAGTCGTTTATTGTCATGATACACATGATGGTGGGGACGAACATATGGTTCCATCCGGATGGTTCTTCCCATGCAGGAGTGACGTCAGAATCCTGCTGTCCGTAGCGGCGTGGAAAAGCGGCGGGATTCCGTTCCTTGTCCACCGCCCCTTTCAAATCCTTATGGGCAGGTGTGGGAGCATGCATCCGTCCTGATACGGATTCTTGAATTATCGGTCTGTGGAAGTGTAAAAATATCAATCCGTTAATGGAGACAAGGAAGAAAAAACATAAGGCGTACACGGCTACATGCACGTTCTCCATTTGCAGAAGTGTAGAAGTGACAATCCATTAATGGAGACAATGAAGGAAAACCATAAGGCGTACACGGCTACATGCACGTTCTCCATTTGCAGAAGTGTAGAAGTGACAATCCATTAATGGAGACAATGAAGGAAAACCATAAGGCATACACGGTTACATGCCCATTCTCCATTTGCAGAAGTGTAGAAGTAACAATCCGTCAAAGGAGACAGTGAAGGAAAGCCATAAAGCATATACGGTTCACTGCCCATTCTCCATTTGTAGAAGTGTAAAAGTAACAATCCGTCAAAGGAGACAGTGAAGGAAAGCCATAAGGCATATACGATTCACTGCCCATTCTCCATTTGTAGAAGTGTAAAAGTAGCAATCCATCAAAGGAGACAGTGAAGGAAAGCCATAAGGCATATACGGTTCACTGCCCATTCTCCATTTGTAGAAGTGTAAAAGTAGCAATCCATCAAAGGAGACAATGAGGGAAAACCATAAGGCATACACGGCTACCTGTCATTCTCCATTTGCAGAAGTGTAGAAGTAACAATCCGTCAAAGGAGACAATGAAGGAAAACCATAAGGCATACACGGTTACATGCTCATTCTTCATTTGCAGATGTGTAGAAGTAGCAATCCATCAATGGAGACAAGGAAAAGAAACCATAAGACATACACGGTTACATGCCCATTCTTCATTTGCAGATGTGTATAAGTAGCAATCCGTTAATGGAGACAATGAAGGAAAGCCATAAGGCATATACGGTTCACAGCCCATTCTCCTTTTGTAGATGTGTAAAAGTAACAATCCATTAATGGAGACAATGAAGAAAAACAATAAGGTGTATACGGCTACCTGCCATTCTCCATTTGCAGAAGTGTAAAAATAACAATCCATTAATGGAGAATAGGGTATGGAAAGGGCAGATTTCCAGTACATACGTCTCCCTTATTCCTGAATTATGGGCGTAAGTCACATGATTCAGGAGAGACAGCCACCTTTTTATGGGGAGAGCAGCCGGCAAATGCCTGATGGAAATGACCCGAAAATCACAGGAGAATAGCCGTACAATGGGCTGATACACAATTCCTATTGGAGAATGTTGTCCCCATTAGGGGACAGCAAGTTGTGTTTTCGTTTAACGAAAACAGGACGGTTTAACGGAGAATACACCGATAAACCGTTACTTATTTCAAGCTCCAGCGTCGCTTTTTACATATCTAACTATAATTCATTTGAAATCACAAAACAGATTGAACCGAATGTGGTTAGTTTGTCTGTTTATTTCATGTCCGAATCATTAGTATGCTATGTTGCAAAGTTCGTATTCATTATGAAAAAATCCGCTTACGAGAACAAGATATTCAGGTAATTTGCCATCCTTTCCCCAAAGAAGTTCGATGTTAAAAAGTTCAGAAAGCGTTTTGGCTATGTCAAATCCGAAGGCTTCGAGTGACGGACGCACTTTTTCCGGGTGTCGGCATGGTGTGCCGCAGTTACGCGTACACTCGTTATCTGAGCAGTGAAGACATTTACCTATATAGGCAAATGAACGCCCTCCATATTTCCGTTCCATATCCAATAATTCGCTCTCGATTCGTATCCGTTCCGGTAAAATGAGTTTTTGTGTATATTCAATCGGAATATCTTTGTCTTCAGGGATTATCTTCGTTGCCATAAGATGTGCATACTTGTATTGTCGGAGAAACGATTCCGTATCAAAATCAAATGGAGGACACCCCCAACTTTTACCGTAATTGGTACATTGTTTGCAAAGTTCAAGAAAATGTGGTTCGTCACGGAATTCGGCGATATATCCTTCAACAGTGATGTCTGAAGTAAAATTTTCTACAGTGTATATACTCATTGTTTCAAAATCATTGTACCGCATAAGGAGTCGAAACGGATGTTTTCATTTTGGAAAAGTCTGTCAATGTATCCGCTTTTCTGCATTTCAGACGCGGTCAAGCAACTTAAATTCGGGGTATCTAACAATGCTATCGAATCGCACATGGACAACGCGATGTCAAGTTCATGTGTCGAGAACATGATACATTTTTTCTCGTCGTGGACAAGCCTACGAAGCAACGCCACAAGTTCGTAGCGATTAGGCATGTCAAGAAAGGAAGTCGGTTCATCAAGGAGAATGATAGGAGTATCCTGTGCCAATGCACGAGCAATCATCACACGCTGGCATTCGCCATCCGACATTTTATCCATCGTGCGGTTTGCATAAGCCTCCATTCCCACCGAAATGAGCGATTGCATGACTATCTCCTTATCTGTTTCTTGCATCCTACCTATCCAGTTGGTATAAGGAGCACGGCCTATGGCTACGACATCCTTGCACCGCAGGTTGGCGATGCGCGTGCGCTCGGTCGTGACGACAGCCAGCGTTTTTGCCATATCTTCGGTTTTCATGCAGGCGATGTCGTGCCCGTCGAGAATGATTTTTCCGGAATAACACCGGTTCAGACCGGCTATGGCGCGGAGCAACGTCGATTTTCCTGTCCCGTTTCTTCCGATAAGGGCTGTCAGTTGACCTTTTTTTATCGTGGCATTTACCTCGTGGAGCAACGAGTTTTCTTTGTAACCTATGGAAAAATGCTGTAATTCTATCATGCGGTGATGGATTTGTTGCGTAAAACCACCCATACGACGATTGGGATTCCCAATAGAGCTGTAATGGCGTTGATCGGCAAGGTGAATATTTTAGAAATGATGTCGCAAAGAAGCAATATCGATGCTCCCGAAAGAATTGTTCCGGGCAGAAGGACATGATGATCGCTATTTTGGAAAAGCATTCTTGTGACATGAGGCATAGCGAGACCTATGAAACCTATCGGACCGCAAAAAGCGGTTATCGTTCCGGCGAGCAGCGTTGTCGAGAGAAACAACAGGCTGCGTGAACGCCGAATATTCAGTCCCATTGTTACGGCATATTCCTCTCCGAACAGCAGGAGGTTAAGCGGTTTGATGGTCAGTACCGCCAACAGCAGTCCGGCAAACACCGATGGAACAAGAATCAGAAGTTGTCCGGAGGTGACGTCACCCAAAGCCCCCATCGTCCAAATGACAAAGGCTTTCAGCGATTCCTCTTTGCTGAGGTACTGCAATATCTGCACGACAGCACCTACGCCCGATGAGAACATCATGCCCAGAATCAGGATTACCATGATGTCTTTTATTCGCTGTCCGACGGCAGTTATCACGAGCAACACGACAGCCGCACCCACCCACGCTGCTCCGGCAATGCCTATTGATGAACCGATCCCGGCAAGTACCACAAGTGCCACACCGAGACTTGCACCGGAACTGATGCCAAGGACATAGGGACCGGCAAGAGGATTACGGAAGAGGGTCTGCATCTGAAGACCGCTGACCGATAAGGCAGCCCCGGCCAACAGTGCCACTATAGCTTTTATGAGGCGTATGTTGAGTACGATTTTTTCCGTGGCACGGGAACAATTTCCCCCGGTCAGTGCTGCCCATACATCGCGGATCGGAATGTTGACAGCTCCCACGGCCAAGTCCAGTAAAAAAAGACCGACCGTGAGCGTAATCAATATGGAGAATAATATAGTCGAACGGGAACGCATCTATTTCAGTTGCTTGTAATACACACACTCTTCCTGCACCAGTTCAGGATGGAATATCTTCACGAGGTCGCGGAGCACGATGTCAGGATTCACGACGGCAGACTCGTAATAGTCGTTACCCCCGGCTGTGTTGGTACGGGCGTTGTTGTTATACACCTCTCCATTTTTGAAACATCGGGTATCGGTGAATTTCGGACATGATGCCTTCAAGTCGTCAAGGGAGTTCGCCATTCCCACGTTCAGCCACATGTCCGCATCCGACGCGAGCAGATATGCTTCTTCTAAGTCAATGGGGATAGAAGCGTTTCCCGTGTTCTTCTGGTAGATATAGCGGCCTCCCGCATCAGTAATCAAGCGGGCTACATAACTTTGGGTTGAAGGCATGAACCACGAGTCGCCATAGGGAACATTAAGCATAACCGAAGGAGTGCCGAGGGTACTGTCGGCCACTTTCTTTTTCAAGGCGTTGTATCTGACCGGGATTGCGGCAAAGGCTTTTTCACCCTTCTCACGTTTTCCTGTGACTTCTGAAAGCACTACCATCCATTCGGCCTTGCCGAGAGGCGACTCTTCAAGATAATCGCCGACATACATGAACGGTATGTCGAGTTCTTCGAGTTTGCTTTCCATTGCGCTTGCGCCGTTCACCCCATAGAGCAGAACGAGGTCGGGATCGAGCGAGAGCAGCAACTCGTAGTTGATGTTCCCTTCATAGCCGACATCGCCAATACTGTCGCGGCGGGCTTGGATGTCTGGGTTGGAAATGTAGTCGATTCCCGAAACGCCGGTTATACACCGGACTTCACCGATTGCGTCAAGCATGGCGATATGAGTGGAAGACATCGCCACGATGCGTTTGGCGTCTCCTTTGAGTACCTGTCCTGCAAACCCTTCGGGAACCTCTTCACCGTTGCGGACGATAAACAGCCATGTGGTTACACTGTCCGCTCCCTGCCAGGGATTCCTGACGGTTATCAGTACACTTTCCTTCCCGCCCGCCCCTTTGATGTCGAAGCCGGAGGCATATTCGGGAGCATAAAGCAGCAGGTTGAAATCATTGATTTTTGAGCTTTTGTTGTGGCAGCCTGTAAATGCCAGAGAAAGCAACAAAATCAGGCTTAAATTCTTTAATGCGTTCATATTGATGCAGATTATCGTTTACTATTTTTGTTTTTTCCGAACTTGGGTGTTATGCCGATGAATATCTCGAAATTGATGCCCGGCATGGGACGGGACAATACGGAAAGGTATTCTTCATCGAACAGGTTGTTGATGCTGCCCTTTAGCGACAGATCGGCCCATCGGAAAGAGAGCTGTTTTTCCAGTGTCACGTTATTCATGAAGTAAGGGGGCAGATAGCCCGTCAGGGTATAGTCATTACTCGACATGGTATAACGCTGGCTGTAATAACACCATTTGTAAAGCAGGCTCCATGTCCGCCATGACAGACGTCCGGTCACCGTTGCGGAAAACTCCGGCACGTATGGCAACTGTTTGCCGACGGATTGGTCTGCCGGACTCATCGGTTCGCTCTCGTTGATCGAGGGAGTCCACGAGAAAGTTCCGTTCATATCCAGTTTCCAGTCCTTTCCGAGCATTATATCAAGGTGGGCGTTGGTCTCTGCCCCGTAAGCATGTACCTTTTTGAGGTTTCTGGGGGAGAAGAATCCCTTGGTTGTGGGTAGCCAGATGATCCAGTCGTCGATGTGCGAATCGAACCAGTTGATACCACCGCTCAAAGCATATACATTTTCTTTCCCCACCGAGAACGACAACCCCACGTCGTATGTGAAGCCGTGCTCGCTTTTCAGGTCGGGATTACCGCCCGGCAGAAAATAGAGGTCGTTCAGCGTGGGAAAACGGTAGTTCCGGGAGATGGATGCTTTCGCCACGATATTGCCTTTTTTCGACAGTACCCCGTCGATGAAGAAAGCCGGGATAACCGGGGCCCATTCCGTACCGAACATATCCTCGCGAAGGACAAGCGAGGCGGCAAAACGATCGACAGGCCGCCATTTCGCAGAAACGGAACCGGAAAACTCGACACGTCCCTTGTCATACCCGACAACAGCCTTGTTACCTTCCTGCGAGATGATATTTTTGTCCGCGCTTTCCACCAAATGCTGGTGTACGGAAACACCGGCCGTGAACAGCCATTTCTCTGAAGGAGCATAATCCCCGTCCGCACTTCCGTAGAACGTGTTAATCTTACTGCGTGAGCGGGTCATCGAAGCCATTTCGCCGTTTCCCTTGTCCCGCTTGTAATCATAGGCCATCCATGTGTGTATATAGCCGCCTTTTACACCGACCTTCCATTTCTCCCGCACGCGATCCCACGAGAGGACGCCGCGAAACGTCTGCTCCCTTTGGCGGTTCTCGAAGTCCATGTCGTTCCCGTAATCCGTGCTGAGCATCGCCAGTTCCCGGTTGGAATTGATATACCAGGCGTTTAGCCCGAACTTGTCGCCTTCGCCCGTGTTATAATAAATTTCCTGCAAGACGTGCAGATCCTTATAAGCCCCGCTGCGGTTGCGTTCCGTCGGGTAATAGGAACCGATGATGTTCTTGTCCTCGTCATAGATGTTTTCCTTCTTGTCCCGGTTTCGGTATTTGTAGTCGTTGGGGGAAGAGGAATACACCACACGGGTGGAGGACTGCCAGTGTTTGTCACCGTAGGTCAGGCGGAGAAACTCGTCGAACGTGCTGAACGACCCCACTCCCTGCACGTACTGCAACCCGAACCCTTCATGGTTGGCCGGAGAAGTGGAGAGCCTGACCAGACCACCCAAGCCGCCGCCCGTTTCGTTTACCGATGACGTTCCGTGCAGCAGCGAGGCATCATCGATAAAGTAAGAAGGGATGGTGGAAAAATCCGTCATGCCCAGCATCGGGTTGTTAATGCGCATACCATTCCACGTCACTTGGGTATGCGAGGGAGAGGTACCCCGGAAAGCCACGGTGGATAACGTGGCGCGTCCGTAGTTCTTGACAAAAACGGATGAGTTGAATGTCAGCACATCGGCCATAGACAAGGCGATGTTCTCTTTCATGGCGATGGAATCGAAACGGGTTCGTTGCACGCCTATATCCTTCATAGGTCGTTTGCCCACCACCGTAACCTCCGGAATACGTAGTACCCTTTTGGTAATGCTGACGGAATTTTTCTGCTGGGCGGCAAGCAGAAAGGGCAGGCTTACCCCCACGAACAATAGAATAAGATGTCTTTTCATTTTTGTCCTCCTTCCTCGTTATTTCCAGCAGAAAGCTCCCGGAATGATTCCCACGTAAAATTCATCGATCAGCTTGCCTTGCGGCGAATAGCGATACACGATACCTTGTTGCTGGTAATCAATAGCGTCGGCCACATATACCTCCCCGTTGTTGGGATTGACCGTAAGGCCGTAGTATTTGGTGTCCCGAAACTCCAGAAAAGGCCGGACGGGAACACGGTCGGCTTCCACCGGCATTCGCCAAATATCGTTGTTGATCCAGTAAAGTGTATCCCGTGTACCGTTGAGCTGGACTTCCGAAGGCCAGTCGCCCAGCTTAAACTTGAACTGTTTCTCTACGGTGAAAGTCTCGGCGTCTATACGATAGAGAGACGGTGCCTCGTAACCGTATGGGCTGCCCTCGTAACCGCCATCCGTGATGGTCCACATCTTGTTGTATTTGTCCATGACCAGCGAAGTAGGTTGTATGCCGATGGTCAGTTCGTCCACGACCTTGTCCGTCTCCGTGTCGATTTTCAGGATGCGGTTCTGGTACGACCAGCAGTTCACATAGACGTACTTGCCGTATTGTACCATTTGTTCGGTGGAACCCGATTCCATGTCCATGTCTGGACATTCGATATAGCCGGTAATCTCGTATGTCTTGGGGTTGATGATGAAGATACGGTAGTCCCATATCTGCGTCACATAGGCTTTCTCATCCGACAGAAAATGGATATACCGGGGTGAGGTGAAACCTGTGATACGGCCCACTTCCTTGAAAGTATTGATGTCGATGGCGAAAATCACATGCGAGTTGTTCACCACGATCCAGCCTATACCGTCCCGGATAACCATAGACTGGGCCACATCGCCCAACTTGAACCCGTTGGCACGGTAAAACACTTCATTCTCCACTTCGCACGTGGCGGGATCGTAGTAGGAAAGCGTGGCATTGCTGTACTGGAAATTCCCCTCGTTGGTAATGAAAAGACCAGAGGCCGATACAGAGAAATCTTCCATCTCTCCGTAATCCCATTTCATGCAACTGCCGAAAACTGGCAGGCAGAAAAGAAAAAGGCAAATCCGTTGTATTGTTCTGCTCATTGTCATTCGGATAAAAAAGAGTACCCGAATCATTACGGGTACTCTGGTTAAGGTATAAGGTTTAATCCTGCTGCGTATATTGTTTGTCCTTCATATTTTGGAAGGTTGGGTTATACCCACATTTCGTCACGCTCCAACTTTCCCCCGTAATCATTCCGTTTTCTATAAACTTGCCGAAGAAAGTGTAGTCGGTAAATTTCGTCAAACCGTCAAAAACAACCCCATGCAAGGTCTCCAACTTCTCCATGGAAAGTGTTTCCTGAGAAAGAGAAGTCGCACTTTTTATCTGTAGCGTACCATCTATAGTCTGTAATTTATCACAAGTAATGCCTGTTGCTTTATTAACGAACAACCCTTCACCTCCTACGTGAAGCAATTCCGGAATATCCAGCGATTTACTTTGTAAAGATATTGCTAACGAACCCTCTCCCTCTTTATAATATACAGGAGAAGCTGAACAACAAACTTTGGATAGTAAGGGCAAGTTACAACTGGTAAAATTTCCAGATAAATAGAACTGTCCTCCCACTTCTTTCAAGACTGGCATTGTGATTGAAGCAAACATGGGTATTTGGATATATCCATATCCATCTATGATTTCCAAGTCGGGAAATTTGGCATTGCTTCGCATTTGGCCTGTCACATTTAGATTTCCATATACATGTTGAATTGTCGATATGGTATAATCGATATTGTTGGTGGTTGGCTTACAAGTGAAGTCTTTGATATTCTTGAACGTGATTTCAGGGAACTTATTATTCGTGAGACTGGTGATGACAAAATTTACATTTGACAAATCTTCGGCTGTTTCAATTTTGGAGAGCTGCACCTTGTTTATAATTTCAATCTGGGGCGCTGTTTCTCCGAAGGTTTCAAATCGGGCGTTCGGCAACAGCAGTGTTCCGCTCACATCTTCAAGATAATCCAGCGTGATGCTTCCAAGTGTGGTGATCTTGCTCCAGTCGGGAAGTTGTTTGAGTGCCGTGAAATTCTTTATCTTTATCTGTCCCTTTATCGTTGTCAGTTTGTCCATTCCACCGAAAGCCTGAAGCACGTCATTTCGTTGGGGAACAAAACTACCGGTAGGAGGAGCTTCCATATTGGCTTCCATAATAATACTTCCGTTTACTGTTTCGATTTCCGGAAGGTTGATGGTTTCCAACATCACGGGGACGGTATGGAAATCAAGGCCACCGGTCTCTTTCAGCTTAAGGAAGCTCATGGAAGTCAGCTTGGCAAGATTGTTTACGGACAAGACCCCTCCGACACTTGTCAGTTCCGGTATTTCCAAAGACGCAATCGAACCGGCTGCTGTGTTCTCTTCATTGAGTCCTTGAAGATTCAGATCCTGACCTACAGTAGTCAGAACCGGAAACTCAAAACTCTGTAACGACGACGCATTGAACATCACGCTTCCTTCAATAGTTGCCAGTTTCTCGAATAGGACATACGTCACTTGGTCGTTATATACCGATATGTCTCCGGAGAGCGTTTCCAATGCTTTCATGGAAATCATGTGAAGTTCCGTAGCTTTCGAGGCGACATCGGTCGAACCTACCTGTAAACCTCCGGCAGAAACGATATTATCCAACCCTGTCAAGTCTGCACCGTTGTAACTGTTACGAATGACAATGTTGCCAGTAACCTCTTTCAAAGATGCCAATGCAGATATGTCAGTGATTTTTTCTGCCTCTTCCGCATCAGAGCCGATAATCAGGTTCCCTTTGACAACGGTTGTTTTGGTTGCGGCAAAAGAAGCTACCTCCTCGGTGGTCTTCAACTCCACATCTCCGTCAGATTCTATCTCGCTTTTCACGACCTTATAGGTATATTCGCGGGCATCTCCGTTATAGGATGTCACCCGGAAGGTTCGTTCGTTATCCCAGTCCGTTACCGTTTCAGGATCAGGTATGATTGTTGCAGAAGTTGTGTACTTGAATTCCACTTCGGCGTTGTTCAGCGATACCGTATAGGGAACGGTTATTGTTACTGTATTGTCCGTAATGTCGGCCGTGTACGATTTCCCGTCCACGGTCATCACGACCGATGTGATGAAATTTTCATCTGCATCTTCAGGTATAATTTCATCGTTTTTGTCACACGCTCCCAAAAAGAACAAGGATAGGAGCATGGGAAGAAAATAAATTTTCATACTTGTAATTTTTATTATTTGGTTAGATCCTCAAAAGAAAATACCTCCGTAGAAACTTCGCCCAGCCAGCCGCTTTTGGCCAGAACACCGCATTGTATTTTGATAAAGTCAATATATTGCAGATTGGCTTCCGTTCCATCGGCATGGATGGCATTGGAAATTTTGAAACCGTTCCTTTGTCCGCTTCCATCCACCGTACTGCCGCCTTCTATCTGGTCGTTTCCGAAATTATCCACGTACCCCCAGTCATAACTCTGATTATCCCAATAACCGGTTTGAGAATCTTGGGTGTTGCGGGCGGCCAGACAAGTGCCTGTCAGGGTATAACTGTTTTCCGAAATCCAAGCCGGATAATAATAGTCTTGTGTATGATAAGCGGACAGATAGTCTACCCAGCCGTTTCTACCGTCGGAACTGATCCATTGGACATCCATTTTTTTGCCTTCCGGACGGTAATAGGTCACTTCAAAATTCTGTATTGTTTCTTCCTTGCCTGCTTCAGATCCTTTCAGTTCGTACCACTCGTCATCCGGCAATCCGTTTCCGTTTATATCTTGCATGACCCATACGATACCCGGTTCGGAACTGCCGTCAAAGGCGTTCCCCTGAACACAGAAATCATATTGGTTACCCGAATTGGGAATACTGTGGTCGAAGCCGACGATGATATAACCCCCGAAAGAACCTAAAGAGACGTGCAGTTTGTCTTTCAAACGCTGTGTTGCCCATGCGACAGCCGCTTCAGGGGATGTTTCGTTGCCGGTCATACCGCCTATCGTGCTCGTCTCGTTGATAAATTGGCCGGGAGCTGGGGTATATTCATAGACTTTATTCCAGAGCTTGGAACTTCCCGAAGCCCGGAAGCCGTCTTGTTCCTTTTTGTCCACACAAACGACTTTTACGGTGGCAGTGACAGCCGTTTTCCCTTTGTCGATATTCCTGCTTATTTTTTCCGTCGGTGTGTCTTCCGACACAGTACAGGAGACGGTGTATTCTCCGGGTGCGGACGGCGTGAACTTGAACATGCGTTCCACTTCTCCTTCCATGACCTGACCGTCCACACTCCACTCAAAACGGGGATTGTCGAAATACTCCAACAACGGACGCAGGAAAACAGGACGGTCGGCAAAAGTGTACCTGTCCGTGGATGTTTGCAGGTAAGACGGGGTCGGGAATTTGACAACGTAGGGCATCGTTTCCACGACCTCTACGCTTACGTCTTTCGTTGTTGTCCCATCTATATTGGAAGCGTTGATTGTCACCGTATAAACACCGAGTTCTTTTTCATTGAAAGTATAAGTATTCTCGGTGGAAACGATTTTTCCTTCCCGTACCCATTCGATTTTGAACCCTTCGACATCCGAATGCTGAATATCGGGAGTAAATGTGTAATCGGTATTCCGGACGACTTTTAGCCCCTGCGAAGGTAGTGCCAGTGAGATGACCGGAGGGGTGAGTTCTTTCACTTCTACTTTCAGTTCCTCTTCGGCATAGCCTTCCGCATTGTCTACTCTTAGTTTGACATAAAAATCCCCGCATTCATTCCATGTACGTTGAAGAGACGGACCCGAAGAAACCAGCGTACCGTCTATCGTCCAAGCAAAAAGAGCATCTTCAACATTCTGGTATGTCGGGGCGATAGTCAATTCGTGATCGACCTTGACCGTGTAAATACCGGTCTCGCTGTCAAGTTCTATTATAGGTTGTCCTCCTACTTCTTCGGTAATGACTTCATCCTTGTTGCAGGAGGTGAACAGCATACAGGCAGAAATAATAAAATAGTGAAAACGATGCATGATGTGTGGATTTTAGAAAAATAACAGGGATACCCCCGACAGAAGGGATATCCTTGTATTCTTTTTATTGTATGGTGATATCATCAATACAGATATAAGCCGGAGTATTCAAACCGTATGCTCCCGAATCCGAACCCTCGAAGTTGAATTTCACACTTTGCACCCCTTCGGCATTGATTTCCCAATAATCCCATGTCGTGATAGGATCAACCTGTTGTTGGCCGTTACGATAATCGGCTAAAAGACGTTTGTAAGTGCGGATCAGACCGCCATTCGCATCATAACATTCCAGATTCACTTGGAAATACCCTTTCATCTCTTTCAGAGGAGTCGCTACCCCCGTAGAACCGAACTGATTACCATAAGTAATGACACCATAAGTGTATGAGGTGTTGCAGATCCACAGGCCGACCAATTTCCGGGGAACATTGAAATAAAATTCTGGTTTAGCCATCCATGCCTGATTGTAAGCATCCACATATCCGTAAACGACACCGAAATTGGAACCGCTGTGCCCGGCTTCCTTATTCTGTCCTTCCGCTTCCACCGCAGTGTTATAGACAGAACATTGGTTTAGATAAGAATACCACCAGTCTCCGGTATTTCCCGACTGATTGGAGCGGATGTTCCAGTTGGAAAGTGCGATGCCGCCGCTGGAATACTCTGTGCTTCCACCTACAGTATTAAACATTGAAAGGAAGAGATATTCTTCCGGAGTATTGTCGTAAATGGTGGTTACTTGAGGATACCCTTGGTACGAATAAAGATTTTCTCCGGCCGAGGTAGGTCCTGCTAACATGCCGGGATCGAAATCATCGAAAGTGATAGTTAAAGTACCGTCCGAATTTGTCACAGCACGGGTTTGCGAAGTTCCGGAATCAACCGGGTCCATCAAAAAGTCATCGTCCGAGCTACAGCCAGAGAACAAGGCGGTTGCGGTAAATAGACAGGCACCTGCCAGAAAGCGTAATTTTCTTTTCATAGGTCACTCATTTTAATGTAAAACATATTATTAACAAACACAAAAAATTCCCGTTCGTGCGGACTTACACGAACGGGAATATGTCTGTCTTCAAATATTGAATGGCCGATGAGCTATTCCTTATTTGATTACGACCCGTATATCCCGCAGGTGTAAATCTCATTCCGGTCATGGCAGGTCTTCTGACTCGTCCCGGTCATCGTGCCTTCCCGGTATTACACCAGTGGCAAAAGTTCGATGTCCGTTTTTGTGGACTCACAGCAGCGGGTACTGTCCCGGATTTTCACCGGGTTCCCTTTTCATTCGGAAGGCGTAAACCTCCCGAAACCATTTCCCGACTGCAAAATTATCTATATTACATATCAATTCCAAATAATTCATAATATTTATAATAAAACACACAAAGCATGACAACCGTACTGTTTTAATTAGAGCATTCAAGTTTACGACAAACGAAGACGGTAATTATCATACACAATATCCATAAACCAACAAAACAGCTTGCCATTTTCCATAACAATGCGTTCTGGAATAGATAACTGTTAGCTGCAATTATGCAAGCAAAAAAAGCAGACAGAATAATGACTATTAATATCATGCACCAGAAATTAATCCTATAAATTTATGGAAAACAAGTAAGGGAATGGAAGTTCCGTTGCCGCATGGATGCAGGTGAAGGACCTTCTCTTTTAACGTTGGATACGCCAATGCACGCCAACGGAAGACTCTGATATTATCTGTTTGGAAAGGATATAGGATGTGCGTTACTTTGTCGCATATTCAGAATCTTAAAAAGAATTTTAGTATGGAACTGACAATTATTGAAACAAGCGCGTATTAGGAGTTGAGAAAGCTGGTCAGCACGCTGGTCGTACAGATGGGCGACTTCCAGAAAAAGATTGCCCCGCCTGCGCCGGACAAGTGAATGGATGCGCAGGACGTATGTGATGGACTTATGCCCAAACACTTTCTGAAGAGTTTCCAGCAGCATCCCCTTGAGTATGGCCAGAACGGCAAATGCGTGGCGTCCGATGTGCGGGGTGACCTCGCCCCGGAGTTGCATTTCCTGCCTATGATTCCAAGACTGAGCCGCATGGCATTGTATTCACCTACCGGAAAGACACATTCGGGGAGTCTTTCTTTTCATCCGTACCCCTATATTTTTCAATCAGTTCGATAGCAATGGGCAATAATTTTACGACATACGCCACTCCCGTTTTTATACGGTTGCCCATCAGCCATGTACCGCCGTCGGAGTCGGTATGGATATTATCGTATGTTATGGCTTTCAAGTCCACATAGGAAAGACCGGTGAAGCACATGAACAGGAACATGTCGCGCATGGCACGCTGGCGTTTGTATCTCGGTTCTATATGGATTATCCTTTGCAGTTCCTCTTCGGAAAGGAAAGAACGCCTCTTGTATTCGGGCATACACTCGAATGATGCGAACGGATGAACCCGTATCCAGCCTTTTTCCTGCGCGATATACATCAGCCACTTCAAGGTATTGACACGCCCGAAGACAGTGGAGTTTGCCAAAGCGCATGTACCGAGCATCCAGTTGTAGTAATCCTCGATGAATGATTTCTCAAGTTCTTCGATGACAATATCCTCTGCATTCTTCTTGCTTTTCATGAAAAGCAGGAGACTCTTGTAATCGGCAACCAGACCGCAGTAGGTGCTTTCGGCTTTCTCTATGCCGATTTTCTTTTTATACGGTTCCAGCTGTTCCCTGAAAAGGTTCATAAGGGTGTGGCATTCCTCTGAGAAGCCGACATAGCGGTTATAGACTTTCTTGGCTGTAACAAAACTGTCGTGGTCGCAGATGTACTGGTAGTGCCTGGTGATTTGCGCCTTGATATTGTCAAGCTCCTGATTGAGTGTACGGGCCTCCTCGGACTTGCCTTTGGCCCGGTTGGTTTTGACGTCCCACAAAGCGAGGGACACTTCTTTCTTACAACTGAAACCGGCTTGGGTTCCATTGATGGTGATACGGCCCATAATCGGTGTCTTTCCGTTTTTTACAGACTGTTTATTCTCAAAACACTTAGCTATACATGGTCTGCGATAAGCTAAGAGAGATTCCCCTTACACAAAAGCATGGCATCTCCTTGTCGTATCTCGCCTTTATACTTTTATGTATAGTAGTCTACCGGATCGAATGAACAAGACCTATCCCATACATAAACCAATTTAGACTGCTATGTTATTTTTGAGGAAGAAGATGGAATGAGACCAGATACCCTCTTTAAGGCTGACTGTAAGTCGATTAAATGTAGAAAAAGATTGCTTTTGTCACAAGTAAAGTGTATATTTGCATTGAAAGAATCGTTCTTTGACAGAGGCAAAAGAAAACAGAATATTGTAATTCGCTCGTTTCTAAATCGTTACCTGATATTAATTAAACAGAAATAACTGTTTAATTTTCAATTAGATAGAGATTGTATGATGTTTCGCGACATGTATGGTGGGGTTAAACGATAATCCGGCGTGCCGGGCGACATGCCGTAACGACATATTCATCGAATCACGGTCTTTGACCGGGAAAATGATACTGCCGGGAAGGCTCAAGCAACTATATCGGGTTATAAGAGCGTTAGCGATAGGCAGTAACTTCACCCGGAATTGTGTGCCCGTCTTGGCCCGGTGGTCGATAATCCAACTTTCATTGTTGTCATCCGTATAAATATCCGCCGTCGTCAGTTTCTTCACATCGGCATAACTCAAACCCGTGAACGCACAGAATACGAATATATCCCGTACAACCCTTGTTTTACAATTAGGCAAACTGGCATTTATAACGGCTTGCAACTCCTTTTCCGATAAAAAGCGCCGGTCACGATATTGCGGGATGACCCGGAATCCGCGGAACGGGTCAATCGGAATCCAGCCGTTCTTAAAGGCGGTATAAGTCATCAGCCGAAGTTTCTTAACGGCATTGGGAATCGTGCCGGGCAACATACCCCGTACCGTCGAAAGGTATATTACGTACTTTTCGATAAAGTCACGTTTCAACTCTTTGAACGGAATATCCGTTACTCCGTATTCGTATTGAAGAAAACTTGCAAGACGCTTACGTTGTCTTGTATAAGCTTCAAGTGTAGAGGCTGCGCGGTCTTTACCGACACGTTTCTGCCGGAAATCCTGTAAATACTCATCGAAAGTTTGCATCAGCAGGCGATATTCATCCCCGAAACCTTGCCATGCGTTCTTCACTTTTTCCGCAGTGATATACGAATCCCGGTCACAGATATGCTGATACTGTTTGCCGATGTTCGTCTTGATGTTTTCCAGCTTTTCGTTGATACGTTGCGCTGCAATGCTTTTCCCGGCAGCTTTATTGGCTTTCGTATCCCATAATTTCGGGGAAACAGACAATTTGCAACTGAATTGCGAGATTGTCCCATTGATGGTGATACGTCCCATAATTGGGACTTTGCCATTTTTCTCGTTTTGCCTTTTCAGATAGAAAAGGACTTTGAATGTGCTTCTTGCCATAACTCTAAAATTGCTTGTTCGTAATACGTGAATTAGAGTTATTTAGTGCCGGATAATTTAACGCAACATACTGAAAAATAAACGATTAATAAAACAAGTCCGGAAAAAGTCGCGGTAACGATTTGGTAACGCAACTCTTTCCGAACTTTGCCTTTCGATGCGGGATTACCGCATTTGAACCTCTGAATATATAATGCTAAATATCTATTAATGTGATATTTGCATTATATTACCCTTTGCCTGTTTTGAAAACGGCTGTCCCATGCGGGGCTGCTTGCTCTTTTTTATAGTAAACCGATTGTAATCCGAGGGTGCTCAGCGGCTATTTTTCGGCCACGTAAAACAGGTCGAAACAGTCGTCCGACACCGGGCAGATGCGGTAATCCTCCATACGGATCGAGGAGGTGAGGTCGGTATTTGCTTTCAGCAGCTTCCGGCGGTTGATCCGGTTCAGGATGTCGTAGGGTAGCTGGAGCAGGCGGCGGGGCAGGCGGTGCTGGAGATCCAGGATGTCGAAGCGCGTGATGCGTGCCACGCTGCGGCGGTTCTGCTCGTAGTACTCCATGACTTTCCCGTTGCCTGCGACCCCGAGGGTTTCGACCGACCGGAATTCATGCCCCAGCAGGATTTGCAGCTGTTCTGCCGTATATTCCCGTACGTGCCACGGGTTGCGGGTGAGCGACATCGGTGCATTGGGGGTCGTCACGATGAACTTGCCTCCCGGTTTCAGTACCCGTTTCACTTCGCGCACCAACTCGATGTCCTGCTTCACATGCTCGATCACCTGGAACGAGATCACGAAATCGAAACTGTTGGCTGCGAATGCCAGCGGCGGCACTACGGCCTGGTGGAATTCGACATGCGGATGCCGTGCCAGCTCCGCTGCCGGGGCGAATTTGTCTACCGTGATGAAACTCCGTGCATGGGGAGCCACCACCTCGATGCCGTAACCCGCTCCCGTGCCGATCTCCAATACGTCGCCGCCGATGCGCTGCGCCGCGGCATGGTAGGCCAGCAGCGACCGCTGGAAGACGAAATTGTCGGACATTTCGCGCGAAACCCGTTCCGCCGTGTTTATCTTACCCATTATTGCCGTTTGACTTTTATCCCGTCTTCGCCCACTTCGACCGCGCCGCGTTTCATCAGCACGCCCAGCGAGCGTTTGAAGACCTTTTTGCTCATTTCCGTAAGGCGGTTCACCTCCTCCGGGGAACTGTCGTCGTTGAGCGGCAGGTGCCCGCCGTTGTCGATCACCAGTTGCAGCAAAACCTCTGCCGAATCCTTGACCTGCGCATATCCTTCCTGTTGGAGGCTCACGTCGATACGGTTGTCCTCGGTGATTTTGCGGACGTATCCCTTCATGCGGTCGCCGATGGCTACGGGGCGGAATACCTGGTTGCGGTATAGCATGCCCCAATGGCGGTTGTTGACGATCACGCGGTAACCGATCGGGCTTTCCGAGGCGACCAGCAGGTCTACCTCCTGGCGCGGTTCCACCGTGATCAGGTCGTTGTTGATGAAGCCCTTGAGCTTGGTGGTCGCCACGCAGCGCCCCGTGATGCTGTCTTCATAGAGGTATACGATGTAGCTCCGTCCCGCGAGGATGCCGCCCTGCTGGTTGCGGTTGGGCAGGAAGAGGTCTTTGCCATGCAGTCCCCAGTCGAGGAATGCCCCGTGCACGGTCTTGTCCACCACGCGCAGGTAACCCGCCTCCCCGACCCGGAGCAGCGGCGTTTCGGTAGTCGCCACGAGGCGGTCTTCCGAATCGTGGTAGACGAAAACCTCCTTTACGTCGCCGGGTTTGTCGGCGAGGGAGATATAACGGTTGGGCAGCAGAACCTCGTTCTGCTCCTCGTCGGTGAGGTATAATCCGTATTCCGAAACACGGCTTACGGTGAGTTTCTGGGTGCGTCCTGCTCTGAGCATATCGTTTTTGCGGAATTGACCGCCTGCAAAAGTACGTTTATTTTTGCGGGATTGCAACTTTCCCGGCCAAGTTCCGCGGTGCGGGAGCGGCCGCATCCCTTTCCGGGAGTCAGAGGGATCGGGCAGCACCGATCCGTAGTCCCCGTTCGTGCCGGCTTTTGGGCGTTTGCGGAAAAAAGCGTAACTTTCGAAAACGAACCTTAACCTTCCTGCCATGAAAATCCGTGGATTTTTCGCGCTCCTGTTGACCGGCCTGCTCGCCGCAGTTGCGGCCTGTGCCGGGCAGCCCGTCGCCGAACTGTACGACAAGGCCGAGTACCGCATCGCCATGCGCGACAGCGTAGCCCTCTACACGGCGGTCTATACGCCCAAGGCGCCCGGCAAAGCCCCCGTCATCATTTTTCGCACGCCTTACGGCTGCGGGCCCTATGGCGCCGGACGTTTCCCGCAGGGGTTCGGGAAGGGCTATCTGCGCAGCTACGTCGACCGCGGCTATATCATCGTCATGCAGGATGTCCGGGGGCGTTATATGAGCGAAGGCGACTTCGAGCATGTCCGGCCTGCCGGCAGCGGTGAGACCGACGAGACGACCGACAGCTACGACACGGTCGACTGGCTGGTCAGGCACATCCCGCACAACAACGGCCGGGTGGGTTTCGCCGGGTGTTCCTATCCGGGGTTCTACGCCATGATGGGCGGCCTTTGCGGCCATCCCGCCGTGAAGGCCGTCTCTCCGCAGGCTCCCGTCACCGATTGGTTCATGGGTGACGACGTGCATCACAACGGGGTGCTGATGCTCACTGACTCCTACCGCTTCCTGAGTGGCATGAATACCCCTCCCGGACGTGTTCCGGCCGCGAAAATGCCCTCCATGTCCCGGCAGACCCAGCCCGACGAGCGGACGTTCTTCCTGGAGCATACGACGCTTGCGGAGCTTACCGCTCTGCTGAAACCCAACCCCTTCTGGGAGGAGATGGCCGCGCATCCCGATTACGACGCGTGGTGGCAGGAACGCGACCTGCGCCGTGCCTGTTACAATGTCCGGCCCGCGGTGCTCGTCGTCGGCGGGACGTTCGATGCCGAGGACTGCTTCGGGGCGTGGAACCTCTACCGGGCCCTGATCCGGCAGAGCCCTTCGACACCGTGTCACCTGGTCGTGGGCCCGTGGGCGCACGGGGCGTGGCGTAACGGCGGCCGGACGCTCGGGGCGTTCGATTTCGGCGACGATGCCTCGTGGGAATATTATATGGAGCATTTCGAGGTGCCGTTCTTCGACCACTACCTCCGCGAAGGCAATACGGACGAAGCGGCTCCGCTGCCGGCCGCTGCGGTCTTTTCCTCGGGGGACAACCGCTGGCATACTTTCGGCCGCTCTCTGCCGCGCGGAGCCTGGAAACTGACGTTGTACCTCGCCGACGGCGGTATCCTCGATACCCGGCGCCCGACGGCCAAAATATCCGCAAGTACCTATGTCTCCGATCCTTCCGATCCCGTGCCTTACTACGAGGCTTCCGGCCTGCGCCGTCCCAAAGAGTATATGGTCGCCGACCAGCGTTTCCTGTCCGGGCGGCCCGACGTACTGACGTTCGTTTCGGAGCCCCTCGAAGAGGATATGACCTTCGTCGGCCCGGTCGATGCCGACCTGGAGGTGATGCTTTCGACGACCGATGCCGATTTCGTGGTCAAGCTGATCGACCTTTTCCCCGAGGACGATCCGCTGCCGGGCTACCGGATGCTCGTGCGGGGCGACGTCATGCGCGGCCGCTACCGCCGCAGTTTCTCGCGCCCCGAGGCGTTTACGCCCGGTGTCCCGGCGCGGGTGCCTTTCCGGATGACGGACATCGCCCATACGTTCCGTGCCGGACACCGCATCATGGTGCAGGTACAAAGCACCTGGTTCCCGCTTGCCGAACGCAATCCCCAGCAGTTCGTCGACGTCTGGAACTGCCGGGCTTCGGATTTCGTGCCCTGCCGGATTTCGCTGCTGCACCAGCGCGACAATGCCTCCTCGGTCACGGTGTGGCGGTTGGGGGCGCATTGAGGCGCGCAGGTTGGCGTCGGCCGCCCGTGCCTGTCTCCGTCCGGTCGTTTTGCCTGTCCGCTATTGTCCTGTTGACAACCCGCGTCCGGTCGTCAGTGTAAGTCCGTTTGCCCGGTTGCGTCCGGTCGTTTGGATAGGTTGTCTGGGCAGATTGTTTGGATAGGTTGTCTGGACAGGTCGTCCTCAAGGCCGTCCGCTTCGGCCGGTTGCCCCCGGCTGCCTGCGCCCTGTTTCCCGCATTGCTTTTCATCGCCGAACCGGATGCACTGCCGCAAGGGTGCCGCCCTGTGTGTCCGTTTTGTATGCCCGGTTCCCTTTGTTGCCGCCCTGCCTTACAAACCTCCATGTTTTTTATTCCCGCAGGTGCGATCTGTAAGAAAATTTTATATATTTGTTTACAAAACGGAGTTTTTCTATGAAAATACGTGTTGCTGTCTGCCAGGTCGACATGGAGTGGGAACATACCGCCCGGAACCTGGAACGTCTGGAGCCTATCGTCGCGGCGGCCGATGCCGATATTGCCGTGCTGCCCGAAATGTTCGCCACGGGGTTCAAACTGCGCCCCGCCCGTGTCGCCGAGCCTGCCGACGGGCTTGTCGCTACGACCATGCGGCGCTGGGCGGCACAATACGGCAAAGCCGTCGTGGGCAGCGTCGTCATCGCCGAAAACGGGGAGTTCCGCAACCGGATGTTTTTCGTGAAGCCTTCGGGCGGGGTTGCCTGGTACGACAAGCGGCACCTGTTTCGTCCCGGCGGCGAAGCGCGCGACTATACTCCGGGAAACCGCCGCGTGGTGGTGGAATATATGGGGTTCCGGTTCCTGCTGCTGATCTGCTACGATCTGCGCTTCCCGGTGTGGAGCCGCAACCGGGGCGATTACGATGCCATCCTGTGCAGCGCCTCGTGGGCGGACGACCGCCGCGAGGTGTGGCGTACGCTGCTGCGGGCGCGGGCCATCGAAAACCAGTGCTACCTGGCAGGCGTAAACCGCGTGGGCACGGATCCCGATGCCTCCTATGCGGGCGATTCGGCGCTCGTCGACTTCCGTGGCGCCACGCTGGCCGATGCCGGTGAGCGGGAGCAGACCCTCGTCGCCGAATTCGACTCCGAGGCGCAGGCGGCTTTCAGGGAGGAGTTCCCGGCGTGGATGGATGCCGACGGCTTCGAACTGGAATTCTGATTTCCGAAAAATTTGGTATTGCCCCCGGTATGCGCTATCTTTGTACGATATTCGCGCCGGAGAGCCCGCACACTAAACGGAGCTTCCGGTACGTTTGACTACGATGATGAAAGAAGACACGATCAAAATACTGGGAGCCCGGGTTCACAACCTGAAAAACGTCGATCTGGAGATCCCGCGCCGTAAACTGGTAGTCATAACCGGCCTTTCCGGTTCGGGTAAGTCGTCCCTGGCGTTCGACACGATCTATGCCGAGGGACAGCGCCGCTACATGGAGACGCTTTCTACCTATGCCCGCCAGTTCGTGGGGACGATGGAGCGTCCCGATGTCGACAAGATTACGGGCCTGAGCCCCGTGGTCGCCATCGAGCAGAAGACCACCAACAAAAATCCCCGTTCCACGGTGGGTACCGTGACCGAGATCAACGATTTCCTGCGTCTGCTGTACGCGCGCGCGTCGCGCGCCTATTCACCCGTCACGGGCGAGGAGATGGTGCATTATACCGACGAGCAGATCGCCGGGCTCATCATGACGGGCTTCACGGGGCGCAAGATCGCCCTGATGGCTCCCATCGTCAAAGGCCGCAAGGGGCATTACCGCGAACTGTTCGAGTCGCTGGCCAAAAAGGGGTATATCTATGCCCGTATCGACGGCGAGATCCGCGAGA
The DNA here is from genome assembly GCF_025145285.1 of Alistipes onderdonkii. Classification (NCBI taxonomy): domain Bacteria; kingdom Pseudomonadati; phylum Bacteroidota; class Bacteroidia; order Bacteroidales; family Rikenellaceae; genus Alistipes; species Alistipes onderdonkii. Next base: position 112,018 of record NZ_CP102251.1, on the reverse strand, counting down.
TTTCGGCCGGCATGCGCCTCGACCGTTACAAGATACACACCATCGACCTGGTGGTCGACCGCCTGGTCGTCGGCGAGGAGGCCCGCGACCGGGTGATGACCTCGCTCAGGGAGTCTCTGCGCCAGGGCAAGGGTACGATGGCCGTCTACGACTACGGTACCGAACAGCAGCGCTTCTACTCCCGCCACCTGATGTGCCCCTCGACGGGCATCGCGTTCGAAGACCCCGCGCCGCATACCTTTTCGTTCAACTCGCCCCAGGGCGCCTGCCCGCATTGCAACGGGCTGGGCGAGGAAGCCGTCTTCGACGTCGGGAAGATCATTCCCGACATGGGGCTTTCGCTGCGCGAGGGCGCCGTCGAACCGCTGGGCAAATACCGCAACAACATGCTTTTCGCCATTCTCGAAATGCTGGGGCGGCGTTACGATTTCACGCTCGACGACCCCGTCGGGTCGCTGCCCGAGCCGGGGCTGAATGCGGTGTTGTACGGCGATTCCGAGCCGTTGACCATCAACCTTTCGGAGTTCAGTTCTTCGGGCGGCAACCACCTCGTCTCGTGGGAGGGCGTCGCCGAATATATAGGCCGTACCGAAGACGAGGACTCCAAACGCGGCCAGAAATGGCGCGAGCAGTTCCTCGTCTACCGCAAATGTTCGGTCTGCGGCGGTTCGCGCCTCAAGAAGGAGGCGCTCCAGTTCCGCATCGGCGGCAAGAGCATCGCCGACGTGTCGGCCATGTCGATCTCCGAATTTTCGGAATGGGTGGCGCACATCGAGGATTATATGGACGACAAGGAGTGGAAGATCGCACAGGAGGTCGTCAAGGAGATCCGCGAGCGCCTGCGCTTCCTGATGGACGTGGGGTTGGGCTACCTGTCGCTGTCGCGTTCGTCGCGTTCGCTCTCGGGCGGCGAGAGCCAGCGTATTCGCCTCGCCACGCAGATCGGCTCGAAGCTGGTCAACGTGCTTTATATCCTCGACGAGCCCTCGATCGGCCTGCACCAGCGCGACAACCGGCGCCTGATCCGCAGCCTGGAGGAGTTGCGCGATGCCGGCAACTCGGTGATCGTCGTCGAACACGACGAGGACATGATGCGTGCCGCCGACTTCATCGTCGACGTCGGCCCCCGTGCGGGGCGCAAGGGCGGGCATATCATGGCCGCGGGTACGATCGACGACATCCTGCGTTCCGATTCCATCACGGCCGACTACCTCACCGGACGCCGCCGTATCGGGATTCCCGAAACGCTCCGCAAAGGCACGGGGCAGTGCATCGTGATCCGCGGGGCGCGGGGCAACAACCTCAAGAACGTCACGGCCGAATTCCCGCTCGGCAAGTTCATCTGCGTGACGGGCGTCAGCGGTTCCGGCAAGTCGACGCTCGTCAACGAGACGCTGCGCCCGATCCTTTCGAAGGAGCTCTACCGCTCCTTCGGGCAGCCGCTCGAATACGACAGCGTCGAAGGCATCGGACATATCGACAAACTGGTCGTCGTCGACCAGTCGCCCATCGGCCGTACGCCGCGCAGCAACCCGGCGACCTATTCGAACGTTTTTTCCGACATCCGCAAACTGTTCGAAATGACGCCCGATGCCCAGATCCGCGGCTTCAAGGCGGGGCGCTTCTCGTTCAACGTCAAGGGCGGCCGCTGCGAGGAGTGCCGCGGCGCGGGCGTCCAGACCATCGAGATGAATTTCCTGCCCGACGTCTACGTGCGTTGCAAGGCGTGCGGGGGACACCGTTACAACCGCGAGACGCTCGAAGTGAAATACAAAGGCAAGAATATCGACGACGTGCTGAACATGACGGTCAACATGGCCGTGGAGTTCTTCGAGAATATCCCTGCCATCCACCAGAAACTCCGTGCCATCCAGGAGGTCGGCCTCGGCTACCTTACGCTCGGACAGCCCTGTACGACGCTCTCGGGCGGCGAGAGCCAGCGTATCAAGCTCTCCTCCGAACTGTCCAAGCGCGATACGGGGCGTACGCTCTACATCCTCGACGAACCTACGACGGGGCTTCATTTCGAGGACATCCGCCTGCTGCTCGACGTGCTGAACAAACTCGTCGACCGCGGCAATACGGTCATCGTCATCGAACACAACCTCGACGTAATCAAGGTCGCCGACTACATCATCGACATCGGCCCCGAAGGCGGGGCGGCCGGCGGCGAGATCGTCGCGGCGGGCACTCCGCACGAAATAGCCTGCGCCCCACGCAGCTATACGGGCGAATTTCTGAAAAAACTGGGTCTTTAGTCACGACTTTAGGCAGTTAGGCACCGTATTTGCATTTTTCATGGCCGTATAAACCTTTTATGTGCTATGAAAAAAACAGTCATTATCGTCGTGAGCGTGCTGCTGTGCGCAGTCTGCGCCACCGTGATCGGACAGAAAAAGATTCTGTCGCCCAAGGAAGAACGCCGCGAGGTGCGTGAGAAGAGACGTGCGGAACGTATCGCAGATTTCGAGAAAACGATGGATTCGGTCATCCTTTCGCGTAACTTCCAGTTCAACCCCCAGACCATGCAGCGGCAGCCGGCCGGCCCCATGCGCCAGATCATCAACCCGGCCTTCAACGTGGGCGTCTGGGACGGCACGATCGACATCTGCCTGCCTTACGTCAAGGGCTATGTGCCGCCTTATTACACGACCATCATCAACTACACGGTTCCCAGCGTGCAGGGCTATACCACCGAGCAGACCCACGAGGGCTGGATGGTAACCTTCTCCACCTCGCTTTTCTCGGCGTCGACCTATACCTTCACCTTCGAGATCTTCTCCCGTACGGGCGGTGCCAACCTGACCATCACCAACCCGTGGTATAACCCCGTGGAGTACTCGGGTACCATTTCACAGCTCTATTGACCATGAGTTCCGGGATGTATCGCCGGACGGGATGCGGCGCCCCCTTCCCGTCCTTCCCGTCGCGGCGGGATGCCGCAACGCAAATCCTTCCCGAACTGCGAGCCCCCGCCCCGGCGGGGGCTTTTGCTCCTGCGGGGCGGGCGGCGCTCCGGATGCTGTGCCTCTGCGCCCTTGTTTTCGGGGCGTCGGGTGCTGTGGCGCAGTCCGCGCAGCCCCAGTTCACGCTGGGCACTTCCGCCGTCGACAGCGTGCCCCAGACGACCGTGGTGCCTGTCCAGCAGCCCCCTGTGCAGGTCGTCGAGCATACGACCGTCTACGAGGAGTCCACGCGCGGCATGACGCGGCCCGAACGCCGTGCCTACCGGGCGAAGCTCTATGCGCAGAAGATCGACTCGCTGGTACAGTCGCGCGACTACCTGTTTTTCCCCAACAGTATGCAGGAGGTGCCGGGCGGCATGATCCGCAGCATCTATACCGATTATTACTTCTTCGGGATGTTCATCGACCACGTCGGGGTGCACCTGCCGACCGAGCGCGGCATCACGCAGTATCTCTACGTGCTCAATTTCGACTCGCCGTCCCTGTCCGATTACCGGGCCGAGCGCCTGGCGTGGGGCTGGCGTATCTCCTTCGGTTTTGCCGACGGCGATACGGCCTACCATGCCGGTTTCGAGGTTTCGACCGCCACCGGCGAAACGGTGCTGACGCTGGCGGCTCCCGACCTTGTCATGCGCTATGTCGGATGGCTCTGGGACAAACGGATCGGCGACCCCAAGTTCCGGCGGCTGGACTGAGCGGCGGCTTCTTCGCGGGCGGCAAACCGAACGGCCGGCACCTCCATAGGTGCCGGCCGTAATTTCTGTTTTCCATGGTTCCCGTGCGCCGGGTTCCCGCCGTCCGGAATTCCGAAGTGACTCCCGCTTTCGGCACACTTCCTGTCCGGCGCACTTCCTGCCTGGCTAACTTCCTGCTTGGGCGGGTGCCATCCCGTTTCCGCGAGCCCTGCTTTTCCGTGAGGCCCGCATTGCGGGCTTTTTTGCGCCTTCCCCGCGGCTACTCCGATACGAGGAACAGCGACCGGGCTCCCGGAAGCGTCAGTTGCAGCCGCGTCCCCTGCGCCGATACCTCGGCGGCGAACGGGGCGTTGTCGCCCGTATGCGGGTCGAAACTGCGCAGTTTTACGGCGTCGCGTAGCAGGATCCCGGCTTCGGCCGTTTCGGTGTCGATATTGGCGAAATAGTAGATATGGCGGCCGCCGCATATCCGGTGGATGTAACGCAGGCCGGGAGCACCGGAAACCGAGACGTCCGGTATGAAATCAGCCTCCAATGCTTTGCGCAACGATTCCGTGTCGGGTTCGGGCAGGAATAACGCCGGGTTTTTACGTGCCGTGAGCATCTCCTGCACGCGGGCTGCGACCTGCGTTGCCGGTACCTCGAAGCGGGTGGATGTTTCGGGCAGCGCCGTGGTGAAGATCACCCGTCCCCCGGCACGGCGGAACCGTTCCACGGTACGGAGGCACTCCGGCGAGATACATTTCACGCCGGGCAGGATCAGCACCCGGTAGTGCTGGTGGTTGACCTTGTTGTCGAGGTGGAGCATCCCCCTGCCTGCGGGGCAACGCGCCAGTACCTCGGGATGCAGGTAGGTGAAATCGCGTGCGAGCGTGTCGCTGAGCATCGCCGCCACGCGGATGTAATCCGTGCCGGGAAGCTTCACGCCCCCGGCGTAATAACCCTCCGGGCCGTCGAGGTAATGCCCCGCCTGCAACGTCTCGATGGGGTAGAGCATGGCTATGTCCGCCACCGTGCGCCCCTCGGGCTGCAACAGGTAGTTCAGCCGGGCGAGGAAGCGGTTGAATGCGGGCAGCGCCTCGTTATAGAGCAGGTTGCGGTAGGAGAGTTCGGGCAGGAACGTCACGTCTGCGTCGTTATACCATACGGCATGGGGGATAAGCTGGTTGATGCCTTTGGTATATTGCTCCATTGCGATGGTATAGAGTTCCCGGACGGGGATGTTGCCCATCGCCCCGAATGTTTCCGACATGACCAGCTGCTTGTCCCAGTTGGCTGCCGATGAGGATACCACCTTGTAGAAAAGTTCCGCGGGGCGGTCGCCGCCGATTTTGTCGATGCCGGGCACGTCCATGTACTTGCCGCAGAGCATCAGGTCGCCCGCGACGCTTACGGGGTTGAGCACCTCCTCCTGATCCTGGTGTCCGGTGGAGCGTATGCCGTGCGCTGCCGCCCAGTCGTGGATCGTCTTCATGAACCCTTCGGCATAGAGCCGCGCCCGGAACCCGAACAGGTAGTTGCGAGCGGCGGCAGTCCCGGGGCCTGTGTCGTACCACAGGGCGGGGTAGAGCGCTTCGGGTGAAAACCCGTGTGCGGCTTCGAAACGCTCGTTGAAGCGCTCCGTCCAGATACGCCCCTGTGCCCGGTAGAGTGTCGGTTCGTCGCAGAATGTTTCGGTAATGACCTCTCCGAACGCCTCCGGGAACCGGTCGTAATAACGCTGGTGGGTATCCTCCACGAAGAGCTGTACTGCATCCGGGTCGAGGTAGTCCACATTCGGGTCGCCGTCCTTTACGCACATGAAGCAGAGCAGTTTCCATGCCCCCTGGGGCGGTGTCCAGCGTATGCGCCCGCCGGAAATGCGTCCGGACAGGGGGCGTACCTCCCGCGTGAGGCTGTCCATCGCCACGAGCGCCATCAGGCGCCCATCGCGCGGCAGTTCTATGTCGCACTCCGTGCCTGCCGCCAGCGGGTATTCGAATTTGTCGAGCCGTTTTATCGTCGCCTCCGGATGACGCTGCATGAAGCGCGGCGTGCCGTCGCCGTTGATGGCGCCCATGCTGCCGCTCGGGAACCCGTACTCGTCGTAGAGCGACAGGACGAGCCCCGCCTCGCGGGCTTCGCGGACGATCTCCCCGTAAAGTGCGAAATACTCGTCCGAGAGGTATTCCGGTGCGAAATGCCCGCCGAACGGGAGGATGGCGCATCCGCCGTACCCGTCGCGTTGCGTGAAAGTGCGGAATTGTTCCGCGGCCTCCGTCCGTTCGATCGGGGTGTTGTTCCAGAACCAGAGCGGCACGGGGCGGTACGCTGCGGGCGGGTTGCGGAATTCGTCGGCATTCTGTGCCGCACTCCCGGCTGCGGCCAGTACGCAGGCCAGGGTCATCAGTTCTTTTCTCATCTTAACTCCGGGTTGTCGGTTTAACGGGCTGCCTGCGGATCGGAAAAACCTTGGCTCCCCGATCCCGGTTTGGCCTGCATTTTGTATATCAGTGCCACGGCGGAGACGGAAACCCCCTCTTCGCGCCCCTCGAAACCGAGATGCTCTGTGGTCGTAGCTTTGACCGATACCCGGTCATCGCCTACGCCCATTGCACCGGCCATCGCGGTGCGCATGGCGTCGATATGCGGCCGCAATTTGGGCCGTTGCATCCGGATCGTACAATCGACATTCCCGATCTCATATCCTTTTTCGCGCAGCAGCGCCGCAACCCTTCGGAGCAGTATTTTCGAGTCGATGCCCTTGAAGTCGTCCGACGTGTCGGGGAAGTGCATCCCGATGTCGCCCAGCGCTGCGGCGCCCAGCAGTGCGTCGCATACGGCGTGTATCGCCACGTCGCCGTCCGAATGTGCCACGAATCCTTTCATGTGCGGAATTTCGATCCCGCCCAGCACCAGGGGCAGCCCGTCGGCCAGCGCGTGTACGTCGTATCCGTGTCCTATCCTGAAATCCGTCATAGAGTTCCGTATTTTCCCGTAAAGATAGTGGAAGCGGAGTGCAAAAGCAAATTTCGGCCGTCGCAGCCAGCCGGAAATGCAAAAAACCGGACGCGGGATACCGTGAATTACGCTGTTTTTGTTATATTTGTATTTGAAAATCTTCGGCCGGAAGAATTCTTGCAGATACCCCATCTTCGAAGCGTCTTTCTGCCGTTATAAATATTGTCATGGAATGGGCGGAAATCGAGGGGCGTGCGCCCGGTGTTACAGCCGGCGGCAACCCGACGATGTGCCTGTAAATTATATTAGGAGATTATGTCTGAAATAGTAAACCTTGAACCCCGGATCGTGTGGGAGCAGTTCGATGCCATCACACAGGTTCCGCGCCCCTCGAAGAAGGAGGGCAAGATCATCGAATTCCTGGTCGATTTCGCCCGGAAGCACAACATCGAGTATAAGAAGGATGCCATCGGCAACGTGGTGATGCGCAAACCCGCCACGCCGGGCTTCGAGGAGCGCCCGGCGGTTATCCTCCAGTCCCACATGGACATGGTCTGCGAGAAGAACTCCGACGTGGAGTTCGATTTTGACAACGACCCGATCCGCACGCACATCGACGGCGGGTGGGTCAGGGCCGAAGGTACGACGCTGGGTGCCGACTGCGGCATCGGCATGGCTGCCGCACTGGCCGTCCTGATCGACCCCGCGGTGCAGCACGGGCCCGTCGAGGCGCTCTTTACGGTCGACGAGGAGACCGGCCTTACGGGGGCTTTCGAACTGGGCGAGGAGATGCTCACGGGCAAATACCTCATCAACCTCGACTCGGAGGACGAGGGCGAGATCTTCATCGGCTGTGCCGGCGGCATCGACACCATCGCCACGTTCCGGTATGCGATGGAGGAGGCGCCGAAGAACTACTCCTTCTTCCGCGTCGACGTCTCCGACCTGCAGGGCGGGCACTCGGGCGATGACATCGACAAGGGACGCGTCAATTCCAACAAGACCGTCGCACGCCTCTTGTGGGACGGCATGCAGTCGTTCGAACTGAAGCTGAGCTATTTCAACGGCGGCAACCTGCGCAATGCGATCCCGCGCGAGGCGTACGCCATCTTCGGCGTCCCGACACGGTTCAAGTCCGAGTTCGTCAAACGCTACGACCTCTTTGCCGCTGACCTGAAAGCCGAATTCCGCTTCCGCGAGCCCAATTTCAAGATTACGCTCAACGAGATGCCCGAGGTCGACCAGGTGCTCGATGCCCGGACGCAGTTCGGGCTGGTCTACTCGCTGGTGGGCGTTCCCAACGGCGTGATCGCCATGTCGTTCGCCATGCCGGGGCTGGTCGAGACTTCGACCAACCTCGCTTCGGTGAAATTCGAGGGCGACGACCGCATCGTCGTCACCTCGTCGCAGCGGTCGTCGGTCGAGAGCGCCAAGACCTATGTCATGCAGATGGTCGAATCGGTATTCGCCCTGGCCGGTGCCGACGTCGCCCATTCCGACGGTTATCCGGGCTGGGCGCCCAACCCGCAGTCCGTACTGCTCGAAAAGACCGTCGGCGCCTACGAACGCCTGTTCGGTGCGGAGCCCAAGGTGCGTGCGATCCATGCCGGATTGGAATGCGGCCTGTTCCTCGAGAAATACCCCGAACTGGAGATGGTTTCCTTCGGCCCGACGTTGCGCGGCGTGCATTCGCCCGACGAGAGGCTCGAAATCGCCACGGTTCCCAAGTTCTGGGATTTGCTGCTCGAAGTGCTCAAGACCGTCTGACCCGCCTGCGAACGCGGCAAATCCCGCCACGGATGCACGGTTCACGATAACGGCCCCGTCTTTGCGGGGCCGTTGCCGTTGCGGGTGGTGCCGCGGTTATTCTCCCGCTGGCCTTACCACTCCCGTGAACTTGACCACGGGATATGCCAGAAGTTCGTTCGAAACCTGTACATGGCATTTGTCCGTGTCCTTGTACAGCGTTATTATTACCTTCCTGTCCTGGGAATTCGCCGGCCCGGTCATTCTCATGCAGAACTGCATGTCTCCGTTCTTTTTCCGCTTTTCCAGCGTTATTTCCGCCGAGTCGTCCGTTATGGTCAGGTTGCCCAGCGGTGTTTTCGGGAAGAGGTCGGGGGTGAAACTGATAACGCCCCGTTTGCCCTCCATGGATATGTAGTTGCCCGTGGATGACTTGACCGGGGATTTGTTCTCCGGGAGGTAAAATTCATTCGCCTCGATCACGAACCGCCCCTCTTCCAGTGCCTTCGACGCTTGTGCGTGGCGGATCTCCCCTCCGGCCGCTTCGCCTTGCCGTCCGGCTGCCGGTTTTTGCGCTGCACATCCTATTATAGAAAAGAGTCCGCAGGTCGCTGCCGCAAAAGCTATGAACAGGCTTTTCCGGAGTAAAAAAAGTTTTTTCATGGCGGTAAATTTAAAGGATTAATGAAAGGATTGTGAAGCATGTGTTTTATATTGTTCACAATGTAATTAAAAAATATGAATTAAACAATCATTTTATTCATATTTTTGCCGGGCTATGAAATCCATGCGGTCGATGATCCGGGCCCCCATCCGCATGGATCGGGTAACCGATGACCGCTCCGGGTGTTCCCGGCAGGGCGCTGCACGGCAGGCTGCAAATAACAGAGGGGCTGTCCGGCAAGTCCGATTTTACGATTTCACCCCCGCCGGAACAAACTCCGGCAGGGGTGATTTCTGTTTCTGGCTGCTTGTTCGGCAGCTCCTTTTCGTCGATATGGATGCCGCGCCCGGAAGCCGTATGCGTCGTCCCTTGCAGCAGGGGAAAGACGGCCGCGTAAATGCCGCGATGATTTCCGCGATGATTCCTGGAATGATTTCCGCGATGACTCCTGCGATGATGGCCCACGCGGTGATGCCGGCGCCCGGCGTATCGGGCAGGATCGCCGGCGGGGGATTACATCCCTCCTCCGCCCTGAGCGCCGCCGGTGCTTCCGCCGCCACCGCCCTGTGCGCCGCTGCTCATGTCGTCGTTGCGGATCGACTTGGCAGTGCGTTTCACCCCGACGTTCTGTTTGCCGAAGCGGTAGCTGACGCGGAAATAGAGGCTGCGGCACGCATACCTGTATTCGCTCCAGCCGCCGAAGGTCGGCGTGTCCGAGGTGTTCCTGTTCCTGCGGTATTTCTCGAAGGGGTTGTTGCACATGATGCTCAGGTCGAGCTTCTTCTTGAGGAACTGCTGTTTGATGCCCATGTAATAATAGTAGTAGCTTTCCGATTTGCCGCCGAGCCACGCATACCCCGTCGAATAATTCTCACCCAGCATAAGCCGCGCCTCCTTCCAGAGTGCGAAGTCGAGGTTGAGGTTCTGGCTGAACGTGAACTGGTCGGTGTGGATGTCCATGGCGTCGAAATCGTTCTGCGAATACCTGCCGTTGTAGCTCAGCGAGAGGTTGACCTTCTCCGACGGGCGGTACGAGAACGAACCGTTGAATCCGTAGCTGCGCGAACGGACGTCGTTGCTGTAGGTGGTGTTCGTGATGCCGTCCCCGTCCGAGAAGGAGTACGACGACATGTTGTTGTTCGACAGGAACGTGTTGAGTGCGAAGGTCATGCTCCATTTTGCGGCATAGTGGCCGTACTGGAGGTTGATCGTGTGGTATACGGCCGCTTCCAACCCCGGGTTGCCGTACGACAGCCGCGTGGGGTCGGTGTCGTCCTCGGCCGGCGAAAGCATGTAGATGCCCGGGCGCTGGAGCCGCTGCGTGTAGGAGAGCGAAATGTTGTGGCTCACCTTGGGGATGAATGTCAGGCTCAGGTAGGGCACCACGTTGAACTGGCGGTTCGAAAACGAGTAGGTGCCTTTGGCGGTCTCCTCCACGTCGGCGTCGTTCCATGTCCGTTCCATGCGCGCACCGAGGCGTCCCGACCATTTGGTGTAGGTGAATCCGTATCCGGCGTAGATGCCCAGCACGTGCTGGCGGTAATCCATGCCCGTGAATTTTATTTTTTCAATCGGGAATGTGCCGTATTCGTCGCTCTGCTTGTTGTCGGTGTCGGAGGTGCTGTTGCGGTAGATGTGTTTCAGCCCCGCCTCGATCTTGTGGTGCTCCGACAGCGGGTTGGCGTAGTCTACCTGCACGGTGTTGCCCGTCATGCGGTTGTCCGCATCCTGCAACGCCCTGTAATTGTATCCGTCGTTGTATATCCGGTCTGTATGGCCTTTGTCCGGGTCGATCTCGACTTCATCCGATATGGTCAGCGTGTGCCCCTCCTTGCCGAAGGTGTGTTCGTAATTGAGCGAGACGCTGCCGCCCATGTAGTTCCATTTCTGGATGCTGCGGCTGCCGTATTCCAGCAGCGGGTTCATCTCGGGGTCGAGGATCGCGTTCGTGCCCAGCGATTTGTAGCGGCTGCGGCCGAGCCACAGCCATCCGTTGAGCGTGATCAGGTTGAGCGTGTCGGGCTGGTAGCTCATGTCCAGTCCGACGTTGCCGTAACGCGAGCTGCCCTTGTTTTCGGAGTAACTGCGGTTGTAGCGGTTCTCCGAGTCGTAATTTTCCTGCCACGACTCCGATTCCGAGGGGGTACGGCCCCCGTCGTAGTAGCCTGCATAGCCCATGATGCTCGCCGCGAACTTCCCGGCCTGGATCGAGAGGCTGGCGTTGCCGTTGTAGGCCGGGTTCTCCAACACCGTGACGCTCGCGCCGACGCTGCCGTTGTATCCGTGGAACTGCTTCTTGCGTTGGGTGATGAGGTTGATGATGCCGCCCACGCCTTCGGCTTCGTACTTGGTCGAGGGGTTGGTGATGACCTCTATGCGGCTGATCTGCGAGGCGGGCATGCTCTGGATCACATCCTTGAAATTGTTGCTCATCGTTGCCGAATTGCGCCCGTTGAGCAATATCTTGTAATTGCTCTGTCCGTTGAGCAGGACGTTGCCGTCGCCGTCGAGCGAGAGCTGCGGAACCTTGCGGATGATTTCGTCGAGTGTGCTCGTCGAAGCCTGCGGGTCGTCCTCGACCGAGTAGGTGGTCTTCTCGGCGTCGGCCATTACGAGCGGTTTCTGGACTTCGATCACCACGTCGCCGACCTCGACACCCTGCGTGATGGCGATCTTGCCGAGCGCCTTGCCCGATGCGGGCACTTCCACGGCCTGTTTGTAGGGCGTGTAGCCTACCATCGTGATGCAGAGCTGGTAGTCGCCCGTTTCGGGGGCTTTGAGCGAGAAGCGGCCGTCGGTATCGGCGGCTACGGCGTTCACGACCGTGGCCGAGTCGCGCTGGAGCGAGACGGTGGCATAGCCGACGGCTTTGCCGGAAGCCGAATCGGTGACCGTCCCGGTCAGGGTGTTGGGTTGTTGCGCGGCAGCCGGATGCAGACACAGCAGCATGACTGCCGACAGCAGGAGAGCGAGGGCTTTTTGCATGTCAGGACACTTTGAGGTTTCACAAATATGGGGCTTGTTTTCCGATTTTCCAAATTTGCGGACGGCATTCGCCCCCCCCCGTGTGTAATTCGGATTAATGTCATGTAAATCAGTAGATTGGCTGTTTCCGGAAAATGTAAAAAATCTTCGGCCGTTATAACCGTTGCAGCCGGCGCACTCCGGCAGTTTTTAATGTTGATATTAAAACATGGTTAAAATAGTTATATTTGTATTCTGAAAAGTCCCTGTGCATGCTCCGCAAATACGCTCTTACCGTGGTTTTCCTGTTCGTCGTGTGCGGAGCTGCGGCCCAGCTCCCCGACGACGAATACTATCCCTATGGCACGGGTTATGAGCAGCGTACGCCCATCGTGCTTACCGACTCCTCGCTTTTCTACCGGGCAATCCAGACCATGCCCGACCTCTACGGCAGCATTTCGGCCTTCAATCTGCCCTACATCGCGCTCGGCCGCCGCGGGCAGCATTACTCCTCGGAGGCGGCCTCCTTTTCCGGGTTGGGGATTTCGTCCCGCTATTTCGGTTCGCTGCGGCTGCTCGGGGCTCGGGAAGAGCGCCGTGCCGGGATCGCGGCATTGCCCGAGGCCATCGGCGGTGCCGGCGGCGTGCGTACCTTCCGGTTCCCCGGGGCGCTGGCCGAACCCTCCTGCCATGCCTCCGTCAGTTTCACCGACCGCAACTACCTGGCCGGGGCGAAACTCGCCTATGCGCGGCCTGCGGGACGGGGCTGGGATGTCGCTGCCGCCGTTGAGGCCCGCACGGGGCGCGACATGCACGTCGAAGGCGTCTTCACGAATGCCCTGACGGCGGGATTCCGTGCCGCCAGGCATTTGGGCGAGGGCCATACGCTGGGATTCCTCCTCATTGTCCCGCCGTTGGTACGGGGCACACGCCTTTCTTCGGTCGAAGAGGCTTTCCGCCTTACGGGCGACAACCTCTACAATCCGGCCTGGGGTTTCCAGGACGGCAAAGTCCGCAATTCGCGCGTGCGGCGCGAGTTCGTGCCGCTGGCCGCCGCTACGTACTGCGTGCGGCTGTCGCCCGCGACCTGGCTCGACATGGCTGCCGGGGCCGAATACGGGGTGCGGAAATACAGCGCCCTGGGGTGGTACGACGCCCGTACGCCCATGCCCGACAATTACCGTTACCTGCCCGGCTATACGGGCGACCGGGAAACCGAACTGGCATGGCGGTCGAACGACGCGCGCTATACGCAGGTCTGCTGGGACGAGCTGATCGCCCGCAACCGCATGGCGGGCGGACATGCCGTCTATACGCTCGAAGACCGCGCCGAACGTATCCGCAACCTCGGTTTCGACGCCCTCTTTACGACCGCGCCGGACGAGCGGCTGACGCTCCGCTACGGCTTTTCCTACCGCCATGTCCGCACGCGCAGCTACAAACAGATGCGCGACCTGCTGGGGGCGGATCATATCACCGACATCGACCAGTACCTCGTGGACGACGACACCTACGGCAACCTCCTGCAAAACGACCTGCGCCATCCCGGCCGCACCGTCCGCGAGGGCGACCGTTTCGGCTACGACTATGCGCTCTCGACGCGCGAGGCCACCGTCCGCCTGTCGGCCGAGTACCGTTCCGACCGCCTTCGTGCCGACGTCGCCCTCGCGCTGGGCGATGCCGTCGTGCTGCGCCGCGGGTATTATGAGAAAGAGCTCTTCCCCGGGACACAGTCCCTCGGGCGCTCGCGGCGGATGGGGTTTACGCCCTATACGGTCAAGGCACTGGTGGGGTGGGCTTTCTCGCCCCGCAGCTACCTCGAAGCATCGGCCGCAGCCGGGGCTGCGGTGCCCGATGCCGCCGACCTGTTCTACCAGCCGTTGTATAACAACCGTACGGTCGACGACCCCGCTGCCGGGCGTTTCTACGCCGCCGAGCTCAATTTCACCCGTACCGGCGAACGGCTTTCGCTCCGCATTACGGCCTTCGCCGTCGCCACGCTCGACGGCATCCAGTCCCGCCGTTATTACGACGACATGGCGGGTGTTTACAGCGACATGGCCGTTACGGGCATCGGACGCATGGCCTGCGGCGTGGAGGCCGCTGCCGACCTCCGCCTGGCATACCGCTGGAGCCTTTCGCTCGCCGCTTCGGGCGGGCGGTACAAATATATCCGCAACCCGCGCGTCACGGTCATCTCCGACGTCGACAATTCGGCCGTCGACACCCGTGCCGAAAGCCACATGGGCGGTTGTACGCTCGGTGCCGCACCCCAGCTTACGGCTTGCGCCGAACTCTCATATTTCGGCCCCCGGGGATGGGGTTTCCGCGCCTCGGCGGGATATGCGGGGCTGCGTTACGTCGAGCCTGTGCCCCTGCGCCGTACGGCACGCATCGCGCGGCAGGGCGGCATCACGCGGGAGATGTTCGATGCCTTCACGCACCAGGAGCGCCTCGGCGACGCCTTCACGTTCGACGCCTCGCTTTTCAAATCCTTCTATTTCGGCCGTTCGCGGCTGACTGCTTCGCTCATGCTGCGCAACCTGCTGGGCGATGCCGATACGGTTTACAGCGGTTACGAGTCGCTGCGCGTCCGGCGTATCCGTTCGGGCGACGCCCTCTATTTCGCACCCCACGCCACGCGCTATACCTATGCTTATCCGCGTTCGTTCTACCTTACGATCTCTTATAAATTTTGACCCGGAAGTGAAAAATCGCCGGAATATTTTGCTGTTCCGGATAAAATCCGTAAATTAAAAGGCAAAAAACCTAAAAAACTTCAAGCCTTATGATTATCGGTATTCCCAAAGAGATCAAGAACAACGAGAATCGCGTTGCCCTTACCCCCGCAGGCGCCCAGGAGCTCGTCAAACGGGGCCACACGGTTTATGTGCAGGCTACGGCCGGTGTGAACAGCGGTTTTGCCGATGATGCCTATACGGCGGTAGGGGCCGAGATACTTCCCACGATCGGGGATGTCTATGCCCGTGCCGAAATGATCGTCAAAGTCAAGGAGCCCATCGCCCCCGAGTACAAGCTGATCCGCAAAGACCAGATGGTCTTCACGTTCTTCCATTTCGCCAGCAGCGAACCCCTTACCCGCGCCATGATCGACAGCGGGGCGGTATGCTGCGCCTATGAGACCGTCGAACGTGCCGACCGCTCGCTGCCGCTGCTGATCCCGATGTCCGAGGTCGCAGGCCGTATGTCCACGCAGGAAGGGCGCTATTTCCTCGAAAAACCCCGCGGCGGCAAAGGCAAGCTGCTGGGCGGCGTCCCGGGGGTGAAGCCCGCCAGGGTCTTCGTCATCGGCGCCGGTGTGGTCGGTACGGCAGCCGCGCGGACAGCCGCGGGGACGGGTGCCGACGTGACGATCTGCGACATTTCGTTGCAGCGCCTCACCTACCTGGCCGACGTGATGCCCAAGAACGTCAAGACCCTCATGTCTTCGGAATACAACATCCGCGAAGAGCTTAAACATGCCGACCTGGTGATCGGCTCGGTGCTGATCCCCGGTGCCAAGGCTCCGAAGCTCGTCACACGCGACATGCTCCGGGAGATGGAGCCCGGCTCGGTGATGGTCGACGTGGCCATCGACCAGGGCGGCTGCTTCGAAACCTCGCGTCCCACGACGCACGAAGACCCCGTCTACTATGTCGACGGCATCCTGCACTACTGCGTGGCCAACATTCCCGGCGCCGTGCCTTATTCCTCGACGCTTGCGCTCACCAACGCTACGCTTCCCTATGTCGTTCAGCTCGCCGACAAGGGCTGGCGCCGTGCCTGCAAGGAAAACCGCGAACTGGAACTGGGGCTCAACATCGTGCAGGGCAAAGTGGTCTACCGGCCCGTTGCCGAAGCCTGGGGGATTCCCTGCGAGCCGCTGGCGCTGTAACGTCCCGGCCTTGGATCATGAAGCGGAGCGACAAAACGATCGCTCCGCTTTTTATTTTGAAATCTTGATTTTTTATCGTATATTAGACAACACCATCCATAACCCGCCCGCCTATGATTATATCCTTTGTTCTCTGATTGTTGCGTCCGTTATCCGGTTCTCTGCTTGAATTAGTTAACCTTGAAATCTCGTCTCCGAATGCAAAAAAGTTGCCGTTACTTTTTAGTGTGTGTCATTGCTGCCGGATTGTTCGCTTGCGTACGGGAACCGCACGAGGCTTCTTCCGGTTCCTCCCCGCAACGTTCATCCAGACTTTCTGTCGATGAAGCCCGGGCTTTCTTCGAAAAAAACCTGTCGTCGGATGTCACCCGTGCGTCGGATGCCGTGCCGACGGGCCCTTTTGTCGTGGAAAATGTGCTTCCCGACTGGGAGGGTGCCGAACAGTCGTCGAACAAGCGTATCGCCTGTGTCGACGTTCCTGCGCAGACCGGAAGCGAATTCCTGATTAAACGCCGCCGCACCGACGGGACGTTTTACGGGGTGCGCGCCTACGGTAAACTCCTTGTCGTGAAATCCATGCAGACGGATTCCCTCTCGACTTATATGCGTTATCTCGTTCCCGACGAGATTTATGCGACGTTCTATGACGGCGATCTGAGCAACCTGTTTGCCAATTGCGAGGATCGCGGCGATTACTGCGGATTGGAGCTGTATACCACCCTTGACGGCGCCGTTGTGGCTGCCGCCCGCTATTATGAGGGCACACTGCTCGCATCCGTTTTTATCTGCGATACCCGGATGTCCGAATTCGAACGCTCCTGGCGGCTGCGGAATCTGTTGGCGGGCGTCTATATCAACCGGCGGATCGTCGGCCCGACCCGTATGACGGACGATTGGGATTTTGGCGGTAAAACCTGTTTCTACGACTCCCGGGGAACGCTGTATTACGTCGATTATATCGACGGAGTCGGATATGCCACCGTCGATGTCGATGGTACGCGCGGCCCGTGTATCGATGGTATCGAGGATGTAAATCATTTGGGGGGCGGTTTTCCCGGCGGTGGAAATAATGATGCCGGCAACTCCGGTAATGCTGGAGGAACCGGAGAAGCTGGAGATACTGAGGGCGGTTCCGGAGGGACAGGTGGGACTATCAATGGCAATACCGCCACTTCGGGGAATTCGGGTTCGGATATTCCGGTGGGAGGAGACGACGAACAGAATATCGGTGGTACTGATCTGCTGCCGGGATTGGTCAATCCGTTGCCAGATCAGGAACCACTCCTCGATTTGCGCTGTCCTGTCTGCGGGAAACATCCGTGTATCTGCATTAAGGAGGTCGATTGTGAAAACCTGGCGCCCCTGGCGGGTGATAATTCTGTTGCGACGAGTTCTTTGTATAACGAAGTTACGGGACTTGCGCAATTTTCCGAATTCCTGAATGCCGTAGCCGGCAGTTCCGTCGAACACGGCACTACCGGGTACCACGATGCAGACGGGGCCCTGCAACTGATGATGCCGTATACGGATGGTCAAACGAATAGTGTGCAGGTCGCCTGGAACCCAGATGCATCCAATGTGGTGTTTATTCACAACCACCCGCGGGGCACAGCTTGTTCTTCGACGGATGTAGTCAAACTGATTGAGTTTCGTGAAAAGTATGACAGTTCTTTGCGGAGCGTATATGTTGTAACTGCAATAAATATATATGTATTGTATGTTTATGATGAAACAAGGGCCCATAATTTTTATAATTCGGGGGCGTTTTTAGGGTTCATGCGGCTTTATCAGGATGCGGAAAAGTGTTTGCTGGATCAGGGATATGATTATTACAACGCCAGACTTTATGCCATTGCATATTTATTGGAAAAACACAATACGGGTATTGCCATACTTTCCCAGTCCGGGACAGACTCCTATTTTCATCAGCATAAAACCGTTGCGGGGAAAGAAATTACATCGCTTCCGGTACAAGTAATAACCTATAAATGTAAATAATTATGAAAAAGATTTTATTGTTATCGTTGATGCTTATTTCGGGCACATGTGTCTATTCTCAGAATCCCTATCCGCAGGAATATGACGGTTACCGTTCTTGGTCTACGTTCAATCAGGACACGGTTCGCTACCTGCAATATAATTGGGGCCTTAAAGTTGTCGGTGTATATAACGATGTTCCGCTATCCGATTTTTTCGATGTATTTGAACTGCCAATTTGTGATGTCGAAATTCGTTGCACCACTCCTGGCGGAAGGGCCGAGGTCGGATATATTCGTTTTTGGCTGCAACCGTATGAAAAAGCATATAAGGAATGGAAGGAATCCGGAGAGTATTCAAGTAAATACAGCGTTGTAGTATACAGTGTGATGTCGGAGCTCGACAAATATTCGATGCTATACGAGGACTTGCAGCCTTATATCCCGACCCTGAAAAGGGACGGGCTGACGATCGTCCCCTGGAAGGATAGTTATAAAGAGGCGCTCGGATCTTTTATTGCTTCTGGTATACGGTATCTTTATGGTGTTTAATATGCGGTGGTTTATATTGTTTTCGATACTTGTTTCGGGGCTGCATGCCTATTCTCAGAATCCCTATCCGCAGGAATATGACGGTTACCGTTCTTGGTCTACGTTCAATCAGGACACGGTTCGCTACCTGCAATATAATTGGGGCCTTAAAGTTGTCGGTGTATATAACGATGTTCCGCTATCCGATTTCTTCGATGTATTTGAACTGCCAATTTGTGATGTCGAAATTCGTTGCACCACTCCTGGCGGAAGGGCCGAGGTCGGATATATTCAATTTTGGCTGCGACCGTATGAAAAAGCATATAAGGAATGGAAGGAATCCGGAGAGTATTCAAGTAAATATAATATCATAGTATATAGTATTCTACCGAAAATCGACAAATATTCGATGCTTTACGAAGACTTGCAGCCCTATATTCCGTCACTGAAAAGGGACGGAATTACGATCGTTCCTTGGAAGGATAGTTATAAAGAGGTGCTCGGATCTTTTATTGCTTCTGGTATACGGTATCTTTATGGTGTTTAATATGCGGTGGTTTATATTGTTTTCGTCGATAATCTTTTCGGTACATGTTGCTTTTGGGCAGAACGCTTTCCCCAAGTACGAAGGTTACAAGTCTCTGTCTTCGTTCAGTCAGGACACGGTTCGCTACTTGCAGTATAATTGGGGAATTAAAACGGGTGGTCTTAAAACCACCCGCTTTTTTCGTATATTTGGGCGATGATCCGGAAATTGCTGCTCATACTCCGCTTTTATTATTCGGCCATGTTCTTTTTTTGCATGGCTGTGAGTATCGGGTTCGCATGGGTGGTCTCCAACCACGGCCCGACAATCATCCCGTGGTGCCTGTTGGGCAAGGCGGCGGTCTATCCGCTTTATCTCTATGTCTGGATCGTCCAGCGTTACGGTGACGAGTTTTTCTACTACCGTAACCTCGGCGTGCGGCGCCGCGAACTGCTGGGCGTGAGTTGCGGCGTGGACTTTATCCTGTGTTATGTGTTATTGAAACTGACGGCCGCCTTCCTTTATGAACCCCTCTGAGAAACATATCCTCGAGATCGACTCCGTGGAGTTGTCGTTCGGTGACCGGCGCATCCTTTCGGGAGTGTACCTCGCCGTCGAAACGGGCGGTGTTACGGCGGTGCTCGGCCGTAACGGGTGCGGCAAGAGCTGCCTGATGAAGATACTGTGCGGTTCGCTGCGGGCGGATTTCCGGTCGATGCGCATCGACGGGGTATGGCATGACCGTTTCCGGGCCGACGAGGTGCGTTACCTCGCGCAGCAGGGTTTTATCCCGGGCTGGCTGACCGTCGACCGGGTGTTGCGCGATTTCGGGTTGCCGTGGGACGACCTGCTGGCATGGTTCCCGTTGTTCGGCAAACTGCGCGGTACGAAGATCCGCGCCCTGTCGGGCGGTGAGCGGCGTATTCTGGAATCCTACCTGATCCTGCGCAGTCCGACGCAATTCGTCATGCTCGACGAACCTTTTTCGCAGGTTGCCCCGCTGCATGTGTCGACGCTCAAGGCGCTGATCCGGCAGGAAAAATCTTCGAAAGGCATTCTCCTGACCGACCATATGCACCGCCATGTGACGGATATCGCCGACCGCCTCTACGTGCTGGCAGACGGCCAGACCCACCTTGTCCGCGGCGGGGAGGATCTGGTGCGCTACGGATACCTCGCACACTTGTAATGTTTTTCCGGGAACTTATCCCGTGATCCATTTTTTGAACTCCGCAGCCCGGTTCTTGCTTAGGAATACGGGCTCGGGCGTCTCGGTATCCATCGAAACCAGCAGGCGGCTGTTCGACCATACGACGATGCTTGTGATGTGCTCCCTGGCGACGACGTATTGTTTGTTGACCCGGCAGAATGCCCGGGGATCCATGTCGTCGCAGATGCTCTCCAGCGTCCTGTTGTAGGCATAGTTGCTGCCATCGGCGAGGTATACCCTCGACGTCTCCTTGGTCGAATAGAAAAAGGCGATTTTCTCCGTCGGGATCGGCAGCAGTTTGTCCTTGTAGGCCACCAGGATGTTCCTGCGGGAATTCGTCCGCTGGCAGGAAATCATTTCATACAACTTCTCGATATCCGGGAGTACCTGCGGCCGGCTGAGCTTCCGGTATTTTTCCAGTGCGCGTTTCACCTCGTCGATGGCGAGCGGTTTGAGCAGATAGTCCACGGCGTTGACCCTGAAGGCATGGATGGCGTACTCGTCGTAGGCGGTCGTGAAGATCACGGGCGCCTCGACGGCCGTCCGCTTGAATATCTCGAAAGCCGAACCGTCGGACAGATGGATATCCATGAAAATCAGATCCGGGGCGGGGTTCTTTTCCAGCCATGCGACGCTTTGCATGACACTCTCCGTCGTGCCCGCTATCCGGATGTCCGGGGCCGATTCCGCGAGGATGCTCCTCAGGTCGTCGAGGGCCCCCATTTCGTCTTCTATGATCAGTACCCTCATCTCGTATGCTTTATATTCATCTTGACCATCGGCAGGAAGACCCGGAATACTCCGTCACCCCCCCCCTCGGCTTTCTCGATGCGTATTTCCTTACCCAGCAGCAGCCTGTACCTGTTGCTCAGGTTGGTCAGCCCTATGCCGTTCGATTCGGGCGGCGTGAGCTTCGGATAGACCGGGTTGGCGATCACCAGTTCATTGTTATCGTTGAACGAGATCGTGATCCGCATGTGGTGTTCGCTGTCGATGATATTGTGTTTAACGATATTTTCGAACAGCGGCAGCAGTGAGAGGCTGGGCATGCGCATGTTCAGCGCCTGCTGCGGGATGTCGACGTCGCAGGTGTAGCTTTTGGCGAAGCGCACGTCCATCAGTTGCTTGTACGAATTTATGAAATTCAACTCCTCGCCCAGGGTCGTCAGCGACGATTCCTTGAAGCGGATGATGTACCGGAATATCCCCGACAGGTTGCCGATGTATTCGAGGCTTTCCTGTTTCTTGTCGCCGCGTACGAGCGACGAGAGGTTGCTCAGTGCATTGAAAAAGAAATGGGGGCTTATCTGGTTCGCAATAGCGTTGTACTGGCTGCTGAGATTCTCGATCCTGAGCATCTCGATTTCCTTTTCATGCCGGTGCTCCTTGTTGATCATCAGCACGATGCTGCCGATCAGCAGACATATCGTATACGTGATGATCAGATACCCGACTTCGTCGTAGCCCAGCGTGAGCCACGGTTTTTCGGACTGCAGCGTGATGACCAGCATGGCCGTGAGGATGACTCCCGCGATGACGAGTGTGCCCATCAGGCACCGTACCAGGAAGGGGAACCGCCTGCTCAGGAATATTTCCAGCAGCAGGATGGTCGCCAGCCACAGGACGCAGAACCAGACGACCGATACGGTCGCCCGTTTCGACCACCAGGTGACTGTTACCAGCGTATTCCAGTATTGGCTCAGTTGGATCAGGAAAGCCGTCATCGGGACGGCCCACCGTGAACGCACAGCCTGTTCGAGATAGCCCATGTGTTTTCGTGTGTGTGAAGAAGGGGTGACGTTGCAGGCAAAAATAGTAAAAAAATATCACATTGTGTCATTCCCGTTCATCGCCTTGTTTTTCCCGATTATCGGCCTTATTCGCCTTTTTGGCGTGGTATGAGAACTTTATGGACGATTCGTAGCGATATTTACAAAAACTGATTTGTTCGTTTTACAGCCTTTCCTGGCAATCTTTTTTCGGGCTGTATGGGCTTTGAATCAGTAGGTTAATGAACTTTTGCAGCAAATTTTTCTAAACATTTTCAGCTATGAAGAAAAAACTACTTTTCTCAGCTTTTTTTGTCCTCGGGGCCGCTTTTGCAGGTTGCTCGGATGACGAAAAACCCGTGGATCCCGTTGCTTTGGCGATCCCCGTCCTGGCGGAAGACGCCGTGACGCAGGTTTCGGTAGCCGTGACATGGGACGCCGTAGAGAACGCCGTGTCTTACGCCTGTACGCTCGACGGTGGCGCCGAGACGACCGTAACACAGCCTTCGGTGCGCTTCGACGGACTGGAGCCCGGTCGCAGCTATACTGTCAAGGTAAAGGCTGTCGCGGGGCAGGAGCAGTACCTGGATTCGGAATTCGCCCAAATCACCCTGACAACCCTGCCGGCCACGCAACTGGCGGCTCCTGTCCTCTCGGCGGGCGACGCCACGGAGAATTCCGCGACGGTCGTGTGGGAAGCCGTTCCCGATGCGGCATCCTATGTATATACGGTCGATGGCGGCGAGGAGCTGACCGTTACGGGTCTGTCGGCAGTCGTGACCGGGCTGGAATCCGGTATGCCGGCTACCGTGCGTGTGAAAGCCGTTTCCGGACAGGTGCAGTTCCTCGATTCCGAATTCGCCGAGCTGACGGTCACCGCCGCCATGGAACAGAATCCCTTTACGCTTTCGGCTGCCGAGATCGGGATGAACAGCATTTCCGTATCCGTATCTCCCAAAAGCAAGACGCGAACCTACTACTGTGGTTATGCCCTGAAGTCCGACTTCGACAAATACGCTTCGACGGAGGAATTTATCGGGTCGGTGCGCCGCAAACTCAGCGCTTCGGCCCTGATTGCGGGCGTTAGTTTCGAGGAGTACCTGGCCACACAACTCGTACAGGGTGACCATCCCTTCGAGTTCACCGGGCTGAAACCCGAAACCGACTATGTCGTCTACGCAGTAGGGTGGTACGCCCCGGGCGACCTGCTCACGACCGTCCTCGTATCGGCTCCTGCCACGACCCTTCCCGATGCGTCGGGCGAAGTGACGGTAACGTTCGAGAATGTCGCTTCCGACGGGTTCGATGTCGTCTGTACGCCCGATGCCGCCATCGAGAAATATTATGTCTATGTCCTGAAGACCTCTTCGTTGCCCATGCAAGTCTTAATGGCCGGGGGACTGGAGGCGTTCAAGAAGGAGGTGATGCCCACCAAGGACGAGTATACCGGGACGCAGACCATCCGTAAGACCGGGCTGGCAGCCGGAACCTCCTATTCGGTCTGTGTGTTGGGCATCAGTAAGAGCGGCTCCGATTTCTGGATCGAGGCGACACAGAAGACCGAAAAGGCTGAATAAAAGATCACGTAAGAATTTCATAACCGATAAATACGAACAACAATGAAAAAGATCAGCAGAATTTTAATGTGTGCTTCCCTGTTGCTGGGTTTTGCCGCTTGCAGCGATTCCGATTCCGGTGACGACGGGGATAACAACGGGACGCAGCTCGCCGCACCCGTCCTCGCTCAGAGTTCGGTCGAGGAGACCGCTTTCTCCGTGACCTGGCAGGCCGTCGAGCATGCAAATGTATATGCTTATTCGCTCAATGGCGGCACTGAAGCGACCACGTCCGAAACTTCCGCCCGTTTCAGCGGCCTGAATCCGGGTACGGAATATACGGTCACCGTCAAGGCGCTCTCCACCGACCCGAAGTACACCGCATCCGATGCAGCCCAGATCAAGGTGACCACGCTCGCAGAGGATACTTCCGGAATGATCCAGTCGGCCGAGTTCGACGCCCTCGTCGGTGAGTGGGTCGGCAAGCAGAGCGTCAAATACGCTACGGGATTTGATCCTGCTACGGGCGGGTTTTTCTTCACGACCGAGGAGTGGACGTTCGATGTCGAAATCATGGCACAGGTCGGCTCGCGGAAATACCGCAAGGAAAACTATCTCGTCTGCCTTGGCCTCGGGGACTTCGAGAAAGAGGGCAGTGCCCGAACCTACGAACAGCTGATCGAAGAGGGCTTTTCCGTAGCCCGTGCGCTCGAAGGCTTCGGCCCCAAGTGGTTCCTCAAACTCCTGGAGGACGGTTCGATCGTTGTCGAAGCTACAACCAAGTTCAATGTCCTGAGCTGGTTCACTACCGATGAACTCGGCCCGGTTTACCTGCTCGGCGGTGCCGATGACAAGAGCTTCTCCGATTGCGAATGCGAGCTTCCCGTCACGGTCGCCGGCGACGAACTGCGTGTGGGGTCGACCGTGATCTCCGGAAAAACCTGGACGCCGTCGCTGTTCCAGTGGCATCCCAAGCAGGGGGCCTATGCACGTTACTACCTCGGTGTGTCCGACATCGTGCTGACGCGTAAGAAATAAGCCTCCACCCGGCTACTTCAAGGCCCGTGTCCCCGACACGGGCTTTTTTGATGCCCGGGCATTTCCAAATAAATCCGGCATCGCCCCGGCTTGCACTATCTTTAACCCTGTTTTAGACAGGCGGCGCCTCGGCAAAATGCAAGTAAACTTGCTTTTGCTCTCGGCTTGCACTATCTTTGCAACCTGAAGTTACGAAAAGAGTGTAATTTATTGGAAATGAGCGTAGGTTAATTGCTCTTGATAGTAATAGGTTACGATTTAGTTAGTTATCTACTGCATTATCCTTCTGCGCGTTGCGTAACCTTCAAAGAACTCTTCGTATGCAAAAGTAGCTATTTAATTCGAGATTTTGATATAAACTCCCGTTTTTTATCCCCTCATTCATAAGAATTTTCCGTAAAAGCGGTATTGTCCGTCGGCACACCATTGCCCAAAACGAGTTTGGAACAAACGTGTGCCGACTACCGCATAGCTGGAGAAAAGGGCATTGCCTCACGCCTAAACGATGTTTAGACAGATGAAGCAATGCCCCTTTCTTTTGCGCCTATGCCAAGAGGTGCTTTTACGGGTTTTCAAATGATTTTTCTTTTTTCGCTGTCTCTTTTGCCGGAAGCGGAAAGTGAATGCAGAGTGTGTCAGCCTGCCCCATGAATGAAACAGGCGCCCACACACAGCCGGACAAACCGGGAAGAATGATTGTTGCCACCCGGCTGAACAAGTTCCGTCGGATCGGAAACAATCATACTTCCTTTGTTGTGGTTTGCCCTTTTCACGCTTCCGGTGATGTCTTTTTCCTTTTGGTGATTCTTTTTTTTACGGATTTTCCCCTGAAGTTTTTTTCTACACAATCTGCCTCTGTTTTCGTTTACCTCCATTTTGCGCCTTTCAGTAAGCCGCATCAGTCAGTCATTTTCGTTCTGGGCGCAAAGGTAATTCCGGGATTGGACGGGAAAGCAAGGTCAAGCCTCCTGTTTTCGGTAAAAATCTCCAGCCCTGCGGGTAGTATTTTGACCGAAAAACCTTGCATTCCCTAATCCCTACCTTTTCAAGCACCCGAAACGAAAACGACCGATGCGACAGAAAGACGCATAAAAAAAATGTCGGATAAACGAGAGGCAGATAAGATAGTTTGAAACTCAACTCCCTCAGCTCTTGAATCCGCATTAAAAACAAAAAAATCAAAAACAGCGAAGATATGACGGCAACGGCAAATTTCAGACAAATGGCGCAACACATCGGGTTGGCGATATGCGGCTTGATGATGCGCACCGCCTTCGGGGTGTTCGGCATCCTTTGGGGCATCATCAGAGAGATTGTAAACGGAGTGTTCCGAGTGGCGATAGGTGTAATCGTGGCTATCCTTTCCACCATTGCCTTCTTTGGCTTCATCCTTTGGTTATTCACCCTTTAACCCTTACCGACATGGCAAAAAGAAACAGCAAGACGGCAGCGCAGCAGTGCAGATATTACGAGGTGGACAACATCTTCGTGTATATGGTGGAAACGTACATCAACGGCAATTTTGAAACTTTCCGAAGATTGTACCACGAACTGAACAAGGACGCACGGAGGGATTTCATGGACTTCCTTCTCAGCGAGGTAGAGCCGACCTATTGGAGAGAGATACTGAAACAGATAATCTAAAAATGACAGCGATATGAAAGGAACAGACCATTTCAAGAGAACGATATATATGTACTTGGAACAGCGTGCGGAGGAAGATGCGCTATTTGCAAAGAAGTACCGCAACCCTGCCAAGAACATGGACGAGTGCGTGACCCACATTCTGAACTATGTGCAGAAAAGCGGTTGCAACGGTTTCACGGACGGAGAGATATTCGGGCAAGCCATCCACTACTATGAGGAAAACGAGATAGAGGTGGGCAAACCGATGGACTGCCAAGTGGTTGTGAACCACGTTGTGAAACTCACGGCAGAGGAAAAGGCGGAGGCACGTCAGAACGCTGTCCGCAAATACCAAGAGGAGGAACTCCGCAAGTTGCAGAACCGCCACAGACCGTCAGCGAGAAAAGAAAACCAACCCCAACCCTCATTATTTGATTTAGGCTTATGAAACCGAAGACCAAGATACAGAAAGAGGTGGCAAGACTTTCCGCCAACCTTCGCCCCATATCAGCGACACAAATAGATTGGGCATACCGCCACTGCGTTGAGCATATCGGCTACCGCACCAAGAAAGGGAACATCACCTGTTCCGACTGCGGTCACGAGTGGCACAGCGACAGCGGACTATGCGACACCCTTGAAGGCTGCACCTGCCCCAAATGCCATGCCGAACTCAAAGTGCAGGACACACGCAGACGCATCTACAAGGAAACGCAGAATTTCAGCGTGATAACCACCTGCAAAGGGTATCAGGTAATCCGCGTGGCGCAGGTCAGATGCGAGAGCAGGAAAGGCGAACCGATGCGTTTCTACTGCCACGAGGTCGTGCAGCGTTGGATTTCACCCGACGGCAAGGTTACGGACATGGCGTTGCTCCGTGGCTTCCTTTTCTGCTATTGCGATGTGTGGGCATTAGGCAGCGATATGGAGGTAAGACCGCACAACAGCCTATACGATGATGTGGTGGCAAGAAGCTGTGCATATCCAAAGATGAGGATATTGCCCCAACTCAGACGTAACGGCTTCAAGGGCGATTTCCACGGCATCTCCCCCGTGCGTCTTTTCAAAGCCTTGCTTTCAGACCCAAGAATTGAAACCCTTATGAAAGGCGGTGAGATTGAGGTCATGAAACACTTTCTTTTCAATACCCGTACTGCCGATGAATGTTGGGCATCATATCTGATTGCCAAGCGTCACAAGTATCAGATAGACAACCTCTCAATGTGGTGCGACTATCTGCGTATGCTCAAAAAACTCGGTCAAGACCTCCGTAACCCGAAGAACATCTGTCCCGAAGATTTCATGGCGGCACACGACAACGCAACCCGAAAAATTGAAGCCATACACGAGAAGGAAAGAGCCGCAGAGCAACGCCGTTGGGAGATTGAAAGGCGTGAGCGTGAGCAACAGCGACAACTCCAACGAAAGAAAGATGCGGAGGATTTCATCGCCAACAAATCCAAATTCTTCGGCTTGGTAATCACGGACGAGGAAATAATCGTCAAGGTGCTTGAAAGCATAGACGAGTATTACAACGAGGGCAAGACGCAGGGCATCTGCGTGTTTGGCAGTGGATACTACAAGAAAGCCGACACCCTCATACTATCGGCAAGGATTGGCGATGAGATTATTGAAACCGTAGAGGTGGACTTGCGAACCCTCGAAGTGGTGCAGTGCCACGGCAAGCACAACCAGGACACCGAATATCACGAGCGCATCATAGACCTTGTGAACAAGAACGCCAACCTTATCCGTGAGCGGATGAAAGCGGCATAGCATAACCCCTAAAACAACATTGATATGGAAGTAAGAATTGAAAGTATGATTTGTGTGTGGGATGATGCAATCCCCACGATGTTCCTTGAATTTGTGAACCTCCTCACTCTCACAACGAGTGAGGGGGAATTGAGAAAGAGCGTAAAGGAGTTTGCCGAGAAGCACGAACTTGACAAGTTTTTCCTTTACGGCTTCGGCTCACACCATTTCTACCTGCACCAACGCTACACAAGCAACCCC
Source organism: Alistipes onderdonkii (assembly GCF_025145285.1). Taxonomy (NCBI): domain Bacteria; kingdom Pseudomonadati; phylum Bacteroidota; class Bacteroidia; order Bacteroidales; family Rikenellaceae; genus Alistipes; species Alistipes onderdonkii. The sequence goes on along the minus strand of NZ_CP102251.1, from coordinate 83,900 downwards.
GAAATGGTGATGAAGAACAGAGTTCTGTCAGTACATTTTTAACCATCTAAAAAGCAACATTATGACAACACGAATGACCATCAACGGAGTAAGCACCTGCGCGGAAGCAGGTACGGAGAAATACGAGCGTTTCCAATCGGGTATCGGAAGACGCAGGCGGACACTTGTGCAGTACGACTACCGCCACCCCATAGACAGAGAATTGTTCTCTTGTGTCAAACCCACGTTGGACGAGTGCCGAGCCGCACGGGACAAGTGGCTGAACGCAAAGAAGGGAAAGGAGGACAGACTATGAACACGACCTATCAAACGCTGATAGTCAAGTTCAGCGAACCTATCACGGCATTGGACGGTATCTTTGACGATACCGGAGCGTGGGGAACGGACACCCTCAAGGGGTGGATAGATGATTACGAAAGCACACGTTTCACCGCCACCGACAGCCATACGGCAGTCATCACGAGCGAGTACAATATGGAATGTGTGAAAGAGTGGCTACAACGGCAGACCCCCATTTCCGAAATGCGAGAATTTTGAACGGGATGGCGGTGTCCGCACCGCCAATACTTAAAACCCTAAAAACAAAAGATATGATAGCCAAGACGATATTACAGCAGATAGGCGGAAAACGCTTCACCGCCATGACAGGTAGCCGTGATTTCATAGATATGGGCAACGGCTTACGGATGAGCCTTGCAAGGAACAAAACAAGTGCCAACCGCCTTGACATCATCTATGACGAAGGGGCAGACCTCTACAATATGCGCTTCTACCGCAGGACGTTCAGCAAAAAGACCTTTGAGTGCAAGACAAAGGACATTGCCGTACACGAGGGTATCTATTTTGATATGCTGGAGGAAATGTTCACGATGGTGACGGGACTTTACACACGCTTTTGAGTGGCGGGGCGGCGAGAGCCGCCCTACTTTCTTTCAGTGAGCATGATGGCGGACAAAGAAAGTAGCAAAGAAACCTTTGTCCAATCTGCGATAACTAAAAAATCCGCAAGTAAAACTTGCGGAGGCTATATATTGGGTCGTTATTTTTTGGTGGAGGGGAATGATAATCTCGAACCGTTGAACTACACATTTCTGCTTCGTCTCCATTTCCCCCAACGATTTGATACGTTCAATCATTTTTGTTGTTCCTTTCTGAATTTTCCTAAATACTTTCTTCATAATTTCGCTATACTTTTTATGGTTAATAACTATGTTTTGTATTGCTCTCACAACACTTACAACTTGAAGTGTTATTTGGAAACCGATAGGCAAAAATGGCTCAACGATGTCAATTAACGAGAAAATCCTACGATAATCTATCAAGTGATAGAGCAAAAGACGTGCCAAGTTAAATATGGCACGTCTTTTGCCAGTTTTGTCAGTCCTTTTATGGGATATACAACAGCGCAAACTCCGCCTTTCTCCGTTTGAGCAGCATGGCGTGGCGTTTTCCTTTGTAGTTGCAGAAGGCTATATACTCACGGTAGATGTTCCTGTCACCAGCTTCCAGCTTCTTGATTAAGGTGCTTTTGGGGATTGTTTTGCTGCCTAACAGCTTCGCCGGTCCCACATTGTAAGCTAACGTGCCAAGCAAAATCGAATCAACCCCGAATTTACGGAACATGGCGACAAATTTGCGCAGGTCTTTCCGCAAAAGTTCATCCGCATCCCGTTTTGTCATGGTTCGTGCCGAATACTTCTCGTTTGGCAAAAGTTTGTGACCCCAACCGACGTATGGGTAGTGTTTTTCTGAGTGCCAGCCTTCAAAGTAGCGGCAGCATAAAAAAGCACGTTCCATAAGCGGCAGTCGGTAGATTGCCGCCTGCCCGTCCGTTCCCTCTTGGCGGCTGATCTGCGCGGACACAGAACAGACCGTCAGAAGTGAACAGAGCATTGTCATGAATACACGCATCATTTCAACAAGGGGCTGAAGTTGCCGATGGGAACGATGGTAAGATCGTCGTCCTTTACATTCCTGTTGTTGAAGTCAAATTCCAGTTCGTAGGAGTTGCTAAAGTTATCCTCCACCACCACGATGAAATTATGCGCCTCATCACCCGCCGCCGTGTAGTACAGGCGGAATTTTTCGTTCTCCAGCAGGTAGCGGTCGTTAGGCAGGAAGGTGATGCCGTTATCCATTTTGAGCGAGCCTTCCCCCTCGAACTGGAAATAGCGGATGGTATAGAGCGTACCCGAAAAGTCGCCCTCCTTTTTCAGTTCACAGCGGATTTCCACTGTCTGCCCCTTTACTACCTTGTTCGGCACGGGCATGACCTCCACCGTGAAGGGATAGGACTGCTGGATGTCCATGTCATCGTCACATGACACGAGGGTGAATGACATGGCGGCTATCAGGCATAACGCCACTGCCTTGAATATTGATGTTCTCTTGTTTCTGTTGTTCAGTATGTTCATTGTTCTTCGATTTTTAGATGGTTGTTTTTCTGTTTTTTCGTTGTCAGTTGCAGGTACTCGTTCAAGTCCTTGCAACCGTCATAGAGGGAGGAACGGTCGGTGACACGTTCCCCGTATCGCATGGTAAGTGCGGCAAGCGTCCGCCGTCCGGCTTCGTCACGGTCGAGGAAGCAGCCGATGCGCCCGTATCCGTCCAGCAATCCCGCCGCCTTCTCCACGTTGGCGACTGAGTTCAGCACAAGACAGTCAGCGTTACCGGTTACACCAAGCGTCACGGCAGAGAGAAAGTCCATGAAGCCCTCGAACACGAGGCACTCGTCAGCCGGGATGTCATTCGCCTTTACCAGTGATACAGACTTCGGAGGTATGCAACCCTTGAAATATCGGCTTCTGACTTCATAGCCACCTGCCATGTTCGGAAAGCCAACGGCAAAATACCGTTTCCCACGCACACCGTAGTTCAAGCGGCAGCAGTGACGGGATGCGATGGCGTAAGGGATGCCCCGTTCCTCTAAATACTCCGTCAGCAGTGAGCGGAGCAGCGGAGCGACCTCCACATCCTCAAAAACGGATTCGGTCGGCTTCGAGAGATAGACGGGCTTTTCCCATCCGGCAACCGTCATATTGGCGGCTTCCGCTATGAACTTCGCTTGCTTCATGAAGTCATCGCTTTGCAGAAACTCCCCGGCAAGCGTGAAGATGTCGCCGCCCTTGCCCAAACCGAAGTCGTACCAGAGCTGTTTCGCCACGTTCACACGGAAAGAGGATGTGCGCTCGCCCCTGTACGGGGCAAGATACCACAGCTCGTTACCGCTCCTTCTGACAGGCTCATGCCCCAGCCGTGCGAGAAAATCCGCAAGCGGCATCCTTCTGACAGCATCTATTTCCGTCCTTTCCATGCCCGTGTCAGTTGATGATGAACTTGATACCGACCCCGAACTGCGTGTGGAACTTCCGTGTGTCGCCACCCCAAAGGCAACGCTCCCGCAGGTTGGCAAGCAGGGCGATACGGTCTGCCACGTAACACTCCACATCGAGCGTCAGCGCACCGCCGTAGATGAAGGCGTCCCGGTCGTGCAGCGTGGAGCCGTCATGCAGCACCTTCTTCCCCCAATTTACCGCCTCATATCCGGCGAGAGCCGAAGCCCCGGCATAGACGAAAACAATCTTTCGGGCGTCCGACAGTATCTTGAAGTAATAGCCGCCCTCCGCCGTGAACTGCGCCACGGGTATCTTGGTGTCCTTGTAGGGATTGTTCTTCAACAGGTATTCGCCACCGAACACCCACTTGTTCCCCTTCTTCGTGTAGGTGGAGAGAGCCGCCCCGAAGCTGTACCCGCCGTCCTTGCCGCCGAGATTGAAGCCGTCCGCCATGTCCGCCCTCACCTCGATGCCCTGCATCTTCGGCAGACACCGCTGGGCGTGCGCCTGCCCTGTAAAAAGGGCAAGCGACGCGATGATTATTGCGATGTACTTTCTCATGGTCAGCGTACTTGAAGTTCGTTGATGGTACCCGCGCGTACCAAATCCTCGTTCTCAATCACGAAGGACTGGTGACGGCCGCCGTTCTTCTCGTTCAATTCCACCACGAGGCACTTGTCATCGGGGATGGTGAACTTCGCCATCGTGAAGACCGTGCGCTCGCTCTTTTTGCCCGGCACGAGGGTGGCGTAGTTCTGCGCGCGGAGCGGCAGAATAATCTGCTCCTGCACGGCAGTACGCTTCGCAACCTTCTTGTCCACGATTTTCCAAGTGATGTAGTCCACATCGAAAGGCACGTTGCTCTGGTTCTTTATCTCCGTGTGGAAATAAAGCAAGCCGTTGTGCGTGTAGATGCCTTTCAACAGGTATTGGATGCCGAAACGCTTGCAGCCGATATGCTTCACCTCGCGCTTGTTCTGTTTGTGGATGGACTTCATGATAAGGCGCACCAGCATCGGGCTTTCGCTGCCCAGCTCTTTCAGATAGATTTCCTGCGCGTTGTTCGGGCGGTTCACCGTGCTGCCGTCATGGATGAAGTCGCACATCTCCACGTTGAGCAACAGCGGTTCGGCGGCGTACTTCACGTTGAAGGTGTAGAAACTGCCGTCCTCCGTGATGACGGACATATTCGTTTCGTTGGGAAAATTCCTTACGGTAGCCTTCACACGGATGATGTTCTCCGCTCCGTCGGCTTTCCCGGCAATCAGGTCGGGCGAGCCTAAATCGACATAGCGCACCTCCGCCGGAAAAATGACGTGGACGGTCTTGTCGTAGGTCACTTCCAGACCGTGCGGCGGTATCATGCGGTCGAAGGTCAGCTTGCGTGACAGCCCGTGATATAGGTCGCCGTCCGCCTCCTTCTGCGGATAGACCTCCTTCGTCAAGGTCGGTTGTTCACTTCCGTTGGTCGTTTCAACGGTTACATTCTCCTGCGCGTTGGCAGTTATGATGCCCATAGCGAGGGCAAACATGATGATTACTTTTCTCATTACTTTTGGATTTTAGTGGTAATTTTTATTGTTTTCAATATTTTTCTTGGTAAAGCATGACCCTGTACCCGGCTTTCAGATGCACCTTGACGGTTCGCATCTTTTTGGCGATGTACTGGCTCGTGCCTTGTATCAGCCCCTTGCCCAAGTCGGAGGCGAGCTGCGCCCCGGCATTGGTGGAGATGTTGATGCTGCTTCCCAGCGAGCCGCCCATGTTGGCGGCGACCTCCCGGACGGCGTTCATCTCCATCGAGTTCGGGATGAAGATGCCGGGCTGTCCGTCCGTGTCATAGACCGCAAGCTCCACGGGGATAATCGTGCCGTCGTATTCCAGCGAGGTAATCTCGATGTCGAGCCGCTCACCCTGTATCTTGCCCGTGCCGACCACCACCGCACCCCGGGGTATTGTCCTGCCTGCCACCGCCATAGGCTCCAGCAGGCGCAGCCTTACCGTCTGCCCGTCCGTCACGCTCTGCGCCCCATGCACGCACGCCGGTATGGTGTTCCTGTCCAATACCTCCGCCGTGCCGACAGCCGTGTTGAAACCCCGGTTGCGTTCCTGCGATAAGGCGGCGACAAACTCCGCGTTACTCATAGGCTGTGAGAGTGAAGAAACTACTTGATGCTCCACCTGTCTGATAGGCATTGCCTTGTTCTTCTTCCCTTTCTGCACGGTAGTTGGCTCTGCCCTCTGTTCCGCCGATGGCTGTCCTCCGTTCTGACCGCCCATGTACTTTGCCGCCAGCTCGTAGGACTTCTCCATAAGAGCCACCTGCTCGTCCATAGAGGAAGCCTTGCCCCTCTCGCTTTCCAGTTCCGACTCCAGCGATGCGATGCGCTCCAACAATTCGTCCATCTCCGCATTGTCGTTTTTCGGCTGGTCGTAGAAGTTTCCGAGCGTGGCGTTCAGGTCACGGTAGGCGGCTGCGGAGGACTGGATGGTCTGCGGCGTGGCTGGCTTTGCCCTTTCTTCCTTGCCGCCCGGATTGGCGAGGTCGAAGTCCACTCCGTTCTCCGTTCCCGCTATCTCGCGGTCGAACATGTCGCCCAGCTGCCCGATGGCACGGTTGCGGCTCTCCTGACGCTCTTCCATCTCCCCATGCTCGTAGGCTTTCAGCTTGTCGCCGATAATCTGCCGGTTCGCCTTGTCAGCGTCGGGCATCTCGGTGTTGTATCCGTCCGTTCCCGGCGGTTGCTCCTTGCCGGAGGACGGGGCGAATATCAGCCACATCGCCCCGATGAACACCAACACCATAGCGGGCAGCACGATCATCTTCTGCCGTTTCAGCCGTTGCGCCTCTGTCAGCGGTTCGCGCTCCTTTTTCGGTTTCCCCGTTTCGGGAGCAGCTTTGTTCTCTTTCGTCGGTTCATTCTTTGTCTGTTCCATATAAATAAGGTGTTAAGTGATTGCCTGTTTCCGCCGGGGTCGGCAGTTCCACCCGTCCGGCGTGTCCCGTTTCCATATGTGAGCCGTCGTTCCTGCCGATGTCATAGACGGCTCTGCCGAAGGTGTAAAGGGCAAGCACCGCGAAGGCGGCGAACATCCCCAGCACGATGCGGCGGCGTGTTTCCGGCGGCAAGCCGTCCAGATACCCTTTGAGACTTGCCGCCAAGCGTTTCCGTTTGTCGTGGAGTTTCCAATACATGCCCCACATTGATTTTCTGATACTTTTCATGTCCTGTTACCGTTTGATAGTCTGTAAATCCTTGTTCTCAATGATGGTGAAACCCTCGATGGTAAAACCGTTCGGGTTGTCATCCGACCGCGATGCGTTCAGCAGGCGGCAGGTGGTCACGAGGCTGCGCTCGGTGACGTTGCTCTGCCGGATGATTTTCTGTGTGGCGTAGGTCACGGCACGGTAGGGATAGGCGTTGAAGTCGCACACCACGCTGTCCACCTTCAGCACTTGGTTGATGTTCCCGGCGATGATGCGGTTGTAGTACCCCTTCTCCGCGAAGTCCGAATAATAGTGGTACACGCTCTTGTCCGCCAGCAGCAAGGCACGTTTCACGTTGTGTTCAATCGCGCTTTTTTCAGGTGATAGCGTGAAGAACATCTCGTGGAAACGGCGCACATGTTCCCGTGCCTCCGCCGGGCGGTTCTGCGACAAATCCTGAGACAAGGCGAGCATCAGGCTCTTGCCGTTGTCCAGCACATAGATTTTCTCCCGTTGCTTCTCTGCGAAACGGTAGGAGTTCCACACGCTCCACACCGTCACCACGGCGCACAGCGAGAGGAAGACGATACCGAACAGGCGTATCTGCCTGAACGACGATTCGATGTTTCTAAGTGATTTGAATTCCATTTATATTTTCCAATTTATGATTGCACATTGATTATTTCAGCAATTTGCCGACACGTCCGACTGCGTTTCCTGCGGCTGCACCCGCCACGCTGCCCGCCATGCTTCCGGCTCGTCCCGCCATCTGGTTCACGTTGCGACCGTAACCGCCCATGCCTCCGGCTTGGATAATCCAGCCCGCAACGGTGGGAATGGTAAAGTAGCCGATGATGCCGATGCAGAGGAATACGATATACACCCCGTCGCTCGAATCCAGCGAGAAGTTCGGGTCTGCCTGCATCCGCTCGATGTCGTTTTGCAGCATCAGAACCTGTATCTTCGCCAGTATGGTGCTGAACATGTCCGATACCGGTAGCCACAGATAGACCTGTATATAGCGGCATATCCACTGCGTGAGCGTGTTTTGGAAACCGTCCCATACCGACAGGGCGAAGGCTATCGGACCGAGAATCGCCAGCACCACGAGAAAGAAGGTGCGGACGGTGTCTATCACGAGGGCGGCGGCTTGGAACAGCAGTTCGAGTATCTCGCGGAAGAAGTCGCGGATGCTCTTCTTCATGTTGTACATTCCCCGGTCGATATACATTCCCGCCATCGTCACCATGTCGGAGGGCGACCAGCCGAGTTCCTCCAGTTGCTTGTCAAATTCCTCGTTGGACACGAGGTAGGCGGTTTCGGGGTTGCGTACCATCGCCTCGTATTCCAGTTTGTCCTTCTGCTCCCGGTATCGGTTCATGTCCAGCGTTTCCGCCTCCAGCATCTTTGCCGTGCCCTGTACGACGGGTGAGAGGATGCTGTTTATCGTGCCCAGCACCACAGTCGGGAAGAACATGATGCACAGACCGATGGCAAAAGGACGGAGCATCGGGAATACGTCTATCGGTTCAGCTCTCGCCAGCGACTGCCATACCCGGTAGGCGACGTAGAACAGCGCACCCAGCCCGGCGATGCCTTTCGCCACACCAGCCATGTCCCCACACAGCGGCATCATCTGCTCATAAAGTGAACGTAAAATCTGATGAAGGTTGTCGAACTTCATAGGCTACCAGTATCTTTCGTTCATGTTCCCGTACAGCCCCATGATGCGGTCGAGGTCGTTCTTCTTTTTCGCACGCAGGTAACTCACGGAGATGTTCTTGTTCGTGTAGTAGCTCACGAGGTTGCGGTAACGCTTCATCTTCGAGTGGCAGCGTTCCACCACGTCCATGCGCTCCTTGTCGGTCATGGAGAGCGTGGTGATGTTCACCACGTTCCTGAGTTCCGTCAACACTTCGTTGCTTTCCTCCAGCAGTTTCGTGTAGCCGAAAGCGATTGCGGAAAGCTCTTCGGGTCTGAAATTCCCGTCACGGAGCATCCGTTGGAAACTGTTCACATAGATGTCTGTGATGTCGCCCACCATCAGGATGGTCTGCTGCACCTTGCGGGCGTCCTTGACCAGATTGTTCACCGATTTGAGGGCATCGTAATACTTCTTGCCCTGCTGATAGATTTTCACCGTCTCCTGAAAGTTGCTCACCATGTTCGTGGCGGTCTTGGAGGTATGGATGATGTTTTTGGAGGCATTGATGATGCCCTGCGCTAGATTGCCCGGATCGCTTACGACCCACTGTGCGCTTGCCCTGCCCGCGAAAAGCAGGCACAGGCAGATAATCATTGTTATTCTTGTTCTCATGTTACTTTGGATTTTAGTGGTTGTTATTCTTCGGTCGGATGTCCCGGCTGCGGCTTCACCCGCACATAGTCCCCGTTTGGCGAGAAAGTCAGCACATCCGTGGCCTCGTTGTAGGACACGTCGATGCGGAAGCCGGTGTTCATGAACAGGTTGCCGTTCTCCTCCTGCAAGAGATAGGTTTCCGGCTTGAGCTTGCGGCGCAGACCGCTACGACGGAACACCGTCACTTTGTAGGCTTCGCCCTCCTTGTAGATAAGCACGTCAGGTTTTCCCTCCACGCTCTCCCAGTTCCCGCACAGCATGTCGCGGCGGTTGTCGGCCACGTCGCAGGATTGCAGCATCATGACCGCCAATCCGATAAGGCACTTGCTGACTTGCAGCATTTTCACTTTTGGTAAATTCATACGCGTTTTTCTTTTTTGGTTGATACATTCTGTTTTTTAGTTATTCCTTGTTTCTCCGCCTTTCGGCAAGCTGCCGGATGGCGGCTTCGATGTCGTCGCCCAGCTTCTCCGCCAGACGGTAAACCTCCACTTTTTCCGTTTCCTCGGTGGTGTACGCCAGATACTCTTCCGCGCTGACCTCCGTGGCATAGACCGCCGACTGCGTGCCGCCCAAGCCTATCCACACCTCCTTGTAGAGCCGTGAAGGGTTGTTCGCCATGTTGATGGAGAGTATCTGCGACTTCTCCTTTTCCGTCAGTCCGAGCAACGCCTGTATCTGGTCGAACTTGTTCATATATTTCCTTTGGTCAAGCAGGATTTTACAATCCGAGTTGTTGATAATGCTCTCTTTGACCACCGGAGAACTGATAATGTCGTCCACCTCCTGCGTCACCACGATTGCCTCGCCGTAATATTTTCTGACCGTCTTATACATATAGCGCAGATATTCAGCCATGTTCGCCGATGAGAGGGCCTTCCAAGCCTCTTCCACGATAAGCTGTTTCCGCACGCCTTTCAGCCGCCGCATCTTGTTGATGAAGGCTTCCATGATGATGATGGTCACGACGGGGAACAGTTCGCGGTTTTCTTTAATCGAATCTATCTCGAAGACGATGAACCGCTTGCCGAGCAGGTCGATGTTCTCCGTGGAGTTGAGCAGGAAATCGTAACGCCCGCCCCGGTAATACTGCCGCATGGTGGTGAGCATGTTGTCGATGTTGAAGTCGGACTTCTCCACCTTGATGTCACGCTGTGCCAGTTCCTTGCGGTAGTCGTCACGCATATACTCGTAGAAGGTGTTGAACGACGGCACGATGCTACGGTCGGATTGGATGCGCTCAATATAGGCACTCACGGCACTGCCCAGCTCGCCGCTCTCCGTCTTTGTCACCTTGTCGTCCTCCGACTTCCAGAGCGTCAGCAACAGGGTCTTGATGCTGTCCTTCTTCTCCACGTCGAAGATGTAATCGTCGGTGTAGAACGGGTTGAAGCTGATGGGCTTATCTTCCGTGTAGGTGAAATACACACCGTCCGCTCCGCCTGTCTTGCGTCGGATCATGCCGCACAAGCCCTGATAGGAGTTTCCCGTGTCCACCAATACCACATGTGCGCCTTGCTCATAATATTGGCGCACGAGGTGGTTCATGAAGAAAGACTTGCCGCTGCCCGAAGGACCCAGCACGAACTTGTTGCGGTTGGTCGTGATACCTCGCTTCATGGGCAGGTCGGAGATGTCAAGGTGCAGCGGTTTTCCCGTGAGCCTGTCCACCATCTTGATGCCGAAGGGCGAGAGCGAGCTGCGGTAGTTGGTTTCCTCTGTGAACAGGCACACCGCCTGTTCGATGAAGGTGTGGAAACTCTCTTCCGCCGGGAAGTCCGCCGCATTGCCGGGTATCGCCGCCCAGTAGAGTGTCGGGCAGTCGATGGTGTTGTGGCGCGGCACGCATTCCATGCTTGCCAACTGGCTGCCCACGTCGTTCTTGATATGCTTCAGTTCCTCCGCATCGTCGCTCCACGCCATGACGTTGAAGTGTGCCCGTACCGAGGTCAGTCCGTAGGAATGGGCTTCGTTCAGGTATTGGTCTATCCACTCGCGGTTGATGCTGTTGCTCCTTGAATAGCGAGATAGCGACTGCATGTTACGGGCGGACTTCTCGAACTTCTGCAAGGTTTCCTCACTGTTGTCTATCAGCACATACTGGTTGTAGATATGGTTGCAGGAGAGCAGAAGCCCCACCGGGGAGGCGAATGACAGTCGGCAGTCACTCCGGTCGGTGGAGAGCTTCTCGTAACGGGTGTCGGTAGCCACCTTGCCCGGCAGGTCTTCCGCGTCGGAGAGGGTGTGCAGACACAGGCGGTTGTCGCCGATGCGCATCTCCCTTGCCGAAAGCTCGATGTCCTGCAAGGTGGTGTCACCTTCCGGCATGAGCGAGAAGTAGCGTTCAATAAGTCCCGTCTTTCCCTCAGTACCCACAATCTCATCGGTGGAGAGGCGGCGCAGCCTGACAAGCCCGCTGTCGTTCATGATGCGCTCGAACTGTTCGCAGGCTTCCAAGAACTTGGTCGTGGTTTCCCTGTCCAGCTCCTTCGGGATGATATGTCCCCGGCACAGCGTGCTGAAATTGCTCTGCATCCGGTTACGCTCCTTTGTTGTCTTGGTCAGGTAGAGGTAGCAGGTGTGTTTCAGGTACGGACGCTCGTTGAAGTGACGCTCGAAAGAGCGGCTTAAAAAGCTCATGTCGTCCTTCTGAAGCTCCGGTTTGTAGCGTTCCTTGATGAACCAGTCCTGTTTGTGGACGACGGAGTAGTCCGGCAGCACCTTGATAGCCTTGCACCAGCAACTGTGTATCGCCTCGTACTCCGCACCCGTCACGGTGTAAAGTTCCGGTAGTTCCACCTCGAAAGCCACCGTGATGTCGGCGTCCTTTGAGATGATGCAGCCATGCTCCACCGCTAAAAGTGGGAACCTGTTTTCCAGTGTTGTCATTTTCGATGTATTCCTCATTGTCTTTCTTCCTTTCGTTGTCGTTTGAACAGACGGGTTATCCGCCGCCGGTTGATAAGGTATCGGGGATGGCTCCGTGCCGCTCCTAATTTCATCAGCCCGTGTTCACCGTACCGGGCGTTCAGCGCGAAGGTCTGCCATACAAGGAGGGAGGACGATGCCGCGCCGAAGCCGATACATATCCACTGGTCGATACCGACCATGTAGAGGATGACGAACAGGACGAAGAGAGCCAGCAGACCTCCGCAGAAGATGAAGAGGTACTGTGCCTTCAAGCCCTTGAACTCTACCGGACGGCCGATACCCTTGTTGATTGGGTATTCAGCCATACATTATTTATTAAAGGAAGAATGAGCGCAGGATGGTGGCGGCAACAATCAGGAAGATGCACGCGCCGAACCACGAGGCGGCTGTCTTGCTGGTGTCGGGGTCGCCCGATGAAAACTTGCCGTACACTTTTACGCCCCCGATAAGCCCGACGACTGCACCGATGGCGTATATCAGTTTAGTTCCGGGGTCGAAATAAGAACTCACCATAGAGGTGGCTTCGTTGATGCCCGCGATGCCGTTTCCCTGCGCGAAAGCGGAGGCGGTTGCGGCGATGACAAGTGCCGCGGAGAGGATTGCTTTTCTGTTTTTCAAGATGTTCTTGTTCATAAACTGTTCTTGTTTTTTGCCGTCAAAAGGGTGGATGGTCCTTTGTCGGGCGGTTGATACTTTGTTTCTTTACTTTGGTTTTAGTGGATGCCCGTTTGTTTCCACGGACGTGGGCGTGTCCGTTGCGGATGGGGATGCGCCTTGCGTTTCCTCGCCGCGTGGGTTGATGTCATTCTTTCATGTTCATTTCTTTTATTGTTGTCATACATAGTTGCGAATGTCGAACTCCTCGATGTTGTCCGGCACGACGAACTCCTTTTCAGATTTCTTCAGCCGAATCTCGATAAGCCCCTTGATGCGGATGCCTATCTCCGAAGAGCCTTCCATCATTTTCTCGTACAACTCCGTGCCCTCCATGTCGGTGAACACCTTAGCCGCCTTTTCACGTTCCGCCTGTGTCGCGTCCGGGTTTTTGGCGGTCTTGCAGGCGTCGTCAATCTCGTCAAAGCTGCTGCCCGAAGCCCGTGGCGTGTCCGAGGCGTCCTCTTCCGGTTCGTCGTCCCCGTATCCCAGTTCCTCCGGCGGTATGCTCGTGAAGGTCTCATCGAGTTTTTCCTCCGGGACTTGTGCCGGGCGGGATGCGTTTCCCGTTTTTCCGTCGTCAAAAGTAGCCTCTTCCTCCGACAGCTCAATGCCTTTTTCAATAGTGGCGGCTTCTTGCGTCGGTATGGCAGCGGTTGTCCGGGTGGATGCCATCCTGAAACGGCTCTTGCCGATGATGTCCGCCTTTTCCGCAGGGACTTCCTCGTGTGCCGCTATGCGTTTAGCCTCATTCCCGTCCAGTGACCGCCATAATCCGACAATGCCCTTGAAGAAGCGGACAATCCGCGTGTCCATGATGCGCTCGTAAAGGAGCAGGAACAGGAACCAGAGGTTGCAGCCGACCGATACCGCCAGCAGAATGTCTGTCATGCTGATTGTGTAATTCATATCCTTCCGTTTTTGGTTAGAATACTGAATTGTAATTTCGGGCATAAAGGCTCTTTATCGCATCTTCGCACTGGTTGAAGTGGTGCGTCAGCACATGGTCGATGTAAGCGGACAGCGTAAGCCGGTCATGCCCGATTACACGGGTGATACGCATGATACGCTCGTGGTACTCCGGGCGCACATACGCCATCTTCCCCTCACGTGCCTTTACTTCCGGGTCGCGGATGAACAGGCGTTCATAGTCCTTCTCACTGCATTTGCCGCTTACCGGGACAGGCGACAGTATTTCCACACTCGCCTGCACTTGGGTAAACATACCTCCGCAGTCTTGCTGTGGTCTTTTTTCATTCGGTGTCATTTCTTTTTCCATTTTCAAATCAGATCTTCACGTTGTTTCTTGTACAGTTCGTTGATTCTCTCCTTGTGCTGTTCCAGATGCTGGCGCAGCACGGTATCCACATATCCGCCTACTGAGATTTCCCCTCCGGCGATGTCGTTCACGATTCTGAGGATCTTGCCGTGGACGTCACGGCTGATATAGACACATTGGCGGGTCTTTATCTCGTTGCGGCGCAGGAATAGCTCGTTGTAGTCCTCGTCCTGCCTTTTCCGGCGTCCACTTTCCCTCTGCGCTTTTTCCCGTGTTACGGGTTGCACAGGAGATGGTTCCGGTGCGGCGGTGTCCTCTTCGGTCGGTGCAGCTGCGGGTACTTCCTGTGCGGGGCGCAGTGTCCCGTCCTGTGTGCGCCGCCCGATGGAGGCTAACAGCAGTTCCTCGTCGATGCCTTCCGTGTTCACTTTCCTGCTGCCCATGCTCACTGCGGTCTGATGATGTCGCTTATCTCTTCGGAAAACTCCCGGATGCCACTCCCTTTCAGCAGTGCCGTGTCCATCGGGAAGATGGTGGAGCGGAAAACGCTCTTGCGCTCTTCCGAAAGGTCACGGCGGAACTTCTTGCTGTCGGGCAAGCGGGTGGAAAGTACCGGAAAGCCCATTTCGGCTATCACTTCCTCGTAGATGCCGTACAAGTCGTTCCTCTCCCTGCCGTCCACCATCGTCCAGAACAGATGCAGCCCCTTTGTTTTCGCCTGTCCGGTAGTCATCAGCCTGTCGCGGAACATCGTGACGAATTTCAGGGTACTCTCCACGACAAAGCGGTCGGCACTCAGCGGAGTGAAAATGTAGTCCATCTGCGAGAGCGTCTTTATCACGCCGTTGCTTCGGAGTGTGCCGGGCATGTCGAAGAACACCACGTCGGGTTTCACGTCCTCAGTGGCAATCATCCTCTCGGCATCGTCGAGGGCGTTCACCGCATTGCTTTTGACGATGGTGTAGGCGTTCTTTTTGATCCGGCGGAAATGGTCGCAAGCGAGAGCCTTGAAGTAGGTGCTGCTGTCGATAAGCCCCATTTCGTGTTCGCGCAGCCCGTGGATGCTGTGCTGCGGGTCGTCGCAGTCCACGACGGCGACATTGTAGCCTTTCACGTTGTGCAGGTAGCTGGCGGCAAGTGCCGTGACAGTGGATTTGCCGATGCCACCTTTCTGTGTTGCGAATGCAACGAAGATTTCCTTACTCATAGTTCCATTTATTTTAATTGTTGATGATTTGTTTTTCTGTTTCCATACGGATTTGGCTGTCGCACCATCCGCTTCCGTGACTACACACGCAGGCGGGTCGTCGCGTATCCGGTTCTGTGGTGAAGCGGTGCGTCGGACAAATGGTGATTGACGACATTGCGTCATGAAGTCATTGAATCCATACGTCACCGAATTGTCGGAGAACCGGGTTTCCGACGGTTCGGGTATCCGTTTCGGCAAGTATCCGAAGAAGCGGATTTCCGGGTATTTGAATGTTCCGTTTATCATATCTTCAAATCGTTCGTTTCTTGAATCATGCTGCAAATAAACAAGTATATTTTGGAACCTGTATCACTTCTCCGGCAAGTGGCGGCACGTTGCGCCGGTTGGCAGTCATTGACCGGGTCAAGCATCTGTCCGATACCGCTTTAAGGGCGTAACTTTGCACCCGGACAGCAGGGTTCGCCGATGACGCGCGGCCCGGAGTCCTGAAAGGTATTTTCCCAATCCGTCCCCTGACGGATTTTTATGTTCACCTGAACATAGCAAGATGTCTTTTCAGCCGCTCAAAATATTTTGAGCAGCCACGAAAAGCACTTGCCCTTGCAGGGGGCGGGCTTTCCCTCCGAAGTCGGGAAGCCTTTCAGAACTGCGGTGCTGTAATCCGAAGCGGCGGCTTATGCCGTCAATCCGCTAAATCCAAAGTAATATGAAAGAGAAAAGGAAAAGCAAATCAGGGAGAAATCCCAAACTTGATCCGGCGGTGTACCGGTACACCGTCCGTTTCAACGAGGAGGAACACAACCGTTTCCTCGCCATGTTCGGAAAATCGGGTGTCTATGCACGGTCTGTTTTCCTCAAAGCGCACTTCTTCGGGCAACCGTTCAAGGTGCTGAAGGTGGACAAGACGTTGGTGGACTATTACACCAAACTGTCGGATTTTCATGCACAATTCCGTGCCGTGGGTACGAATTACAACCAAGTCGTGAAGGAACTGAGGCTGCATTTTTCAGAGAAAAAGGCGATGGCGTTGCTCTACAAATTAGAGCAACACACCGTCGAACTCGTGAAACTGAGCCGCCGGATTGTGGAACTTTCAAGGGAAATGGAGGCAAAATGGTCGCAAAAATCAGTGTAGGAAGTTCGTTGTACGGCGCGATTGCCTACAACGGGGAGAAGATTAACGAGGCGCAGGGGCGGCTTCTCACCACCAACCGCATCTACAATGACGGTTCGGGAACGGTGGACATAGGCAAGGCGATGGAGGGTTTTCTCACCTTCCTGCCACCGCAGATGAAGATCGAGAAGCCGGTGGTGCATATCTCTCTCAACCCGCACCCGGAGGATGTGCTGACCGATATTGAGTTGCAGAATATCGCCCGCGAGTATCTGGAAAAACTCGGTTTCGGAAACCAGCCTTATCTTGTATTCAAGCACGAGGACATCGACCGCCACCACCTGCACATCGTGACGGTCAACGTGGACGAGAACGGGAAAAGGCTCAACCGGGATTTTCTCTACCGCCGCAGCGACCGTATCCGCAGGGAACTGGAACAGAAGTACGGATTGCATCCGGCAGAACGTAAAAATCAGAGATTGGATAATCCGTTGCGCAAGGTGGCCGCATCGGCAGGTGATGTGAAGAAGCAGGTAGGCAACACCGTGAAGGCTCTGAATGGGCAGTACCGTTTCCAGACGATGGGCGAATACCGTGCGCTCCTTTCCTTATATAATATGACGGTGGAGGAAGCGAGGGGCAACGTGCGCGGACGGGAGTATCACGGGCTGGTCTATTCCGTCACGGACGACAAGGGTAACAAGGTGGGCAACCCGTTCAAATCCTCGCTTTTCGGGAAGTCCGCAGGCTATGAAGCCGTACAGAAGAAGTTTGTCCGTTCCAAATCGGAAATCAAGGATAGGAAACTGGCAGACATGACGAAACGCACCGTCCTTTCCGTGCTGCAAGGCACTTATGACAAGGACAAATTTGTATCCCAACTCAAAGAGAAGGGCATCGACACCGTACTGCGCTACACAGAGGAAGGGCGCATCTATGGGGCTACCTTCATCGACCACCGCACGGGATGCGTGCTGAACGGTTCGCGCATGGGTAAGGAGCTTTCGGCGAATGCCTTGCAGGAACACTTCACCCTGCCATACGCCGGACAACCGCCGATACCGCTATCCATCCCTGTGGATGCTGCGGACAAGGCACACGGGCAGACCGCCTACGACAGTGAAGATATATCGGGCGGTATGGGCTTGCTCACTCCCGAAGGTCCGGCGGTAGATGCCGAGGAAGAGGCTTTCATCCGGGCGATGAAGCGCAAAAAGAAGAAAAAACGCAAGGGCTTGGGTATGTAATCAGAGTATCAACAATTAAAAAATCAATGTATGTCACAACAAGAAGACGATTTGAGGGCATTGGCGAAAATCATGGATTTTCTGCGTGCCGTGAGTATCATTTTAGTGGTCATGAACGTGTACTGGTTCTGCTACGAAGCCATCCGGCTGTGGGGCGTGAACATCGGCGTGGTGGACAAAATCCTTCTGAACTTCGACCGCACGGCGGGGCTGTTCCATTCCATTCTCTACACGAAGCTGTTTTCCGTCCTTTTGCTTGCCTTGTCCTGTCTGGGTACGAAGGGTGTCAAGGGTGAGAAAATCACTTGGGGGAGAATCTGGACAGCATTTGCCGTCGGGTTCGTGCTGTTTTTCCTGAACTGGTGGTTGCTGCCCCTGCCGCTGCCGCTTGAAGCGGTGACGGGACTGTATGTCCTTACCATTGGAACGGGCTATGTCTGCCTGTTGATGGGTGGTCTGTGGATGAGCCGCCTGTTGAAACACAATTTGATGGAGGATGTTTTCAACAACGAGAACGAGAGTTTCATGCAGGAAACGAGGCTTATCGAAAGCGAGTATTCGGTCAATCTGCCGACACGTTTCTATTACAGGAAACGCTGGAACAACGGTTGGATCAATGTAGTTAATCCCTTCCGTGCGTCCATCGTGTTGGGTACGCCGGGCAGCGGCAAGTCCTATGCCGTGGTAAACAATTTTATCAAGCAACAGATTGAAAAGGGCTTTAGTCAATACATCTACGATTTCAAGTATCCCGACCTATCTACTATTGCCTACAACCATTTGCTGAACCACCCGGACGGCTACAAGGTAAAGCCGAAGTTCTATGTGATCAACTTCGACGACCCGCGACGCTCTCATCGGTGCAATCCCATTCACCCGGATTTTATGGAAGATATTACGGATGCCTATGAGAGTGCCTACACAATAATGCTCAACCTCAATAAAACGTGGGTGCAAAAGCAGGGCGACTTCTTCGTGGAGTCACCTATCATTCTGTTTGCCAGTATTATCTGGTATCTCAAAATCTATCAGAACGGGAAGTTTTGCACGTTTCCCCATGCTATCGAGTTTCTGAACCGCCGTTACGAGGATATATTTCCGATACTGACCTCTTATCCGGAGCTGGAGAACTACCTTTCGCCGTTCATGGATGCGTGGCTTGGAGGGGCTGCGGAGCAGCTCATGGGTCAGATAGCGTCGGCAAAAATCCCGCTTTCGAGGATGATTTCACCGCAGCTCTACTGGGTGATGTCAGACAGCGAGTTTACGCTGGACATCAACAATCCCGAAGAGCCGAAAATCCTCTGCGTGGGTAACAATCCCGACCGTCAGAATATCTACGGTGCGGCACTCGGTCTGTATAATTCCCGTATCGTGAAGCTCATCAACAAGAAGGGGATGCTGAAGTCATCGGTCATCATCGACGAGTTGCCCACAATATACTTCAAAGGGTTGGACAATCTTATAGCTACCGCCCGAAGCAACAAGGTTGCCGTGTGTCTGGGCTTTCAGGATTTCAGCCAGTTAGTGCGTGACTACGGGGACAAAGAGGCGAAAGTGGTGATGAACACTGTCGGCAATATTTTCTCCGGTCAGGTGGTGGGGGAAACAGCCAAGACGCTCTCCGAGCGGTTCGGTAAGGTGTTGCAGAAACGGCAGTCCATCTCCATCAACCGGCAGGATGTTTCCACCTCCATCAACACGCAGATGGACGCGCTCATTCCACCGAGTAAGATTTCCGGGCTTACGCAGGGAATGTTTGTCGGTTCTGTATCCGACAACTTCAACGAGCGTATCGAGCAGAAGATTTTTCATTGCGAGATTGTGGTGGATGCCGAAAAGGTGAAACGGGAAGAAAGTGCCTACAAGAAAATTCCCGTCATTACAAACTTCACGGACGAGGACGGCAACGACCGCATGAAGGAAACGGTGCAGGCGAACTACCGGCGCATCAAGGAAGAGGTGAAGCAGATTGTGCAGGAGGAACTGGAGCGTATCAAAAACGATCCGGTGCTGTGTAAACTGCTACCAGATAATGAGACTGTCTAACAAGTCCCCAAAATTGAAAATTATCCCTATCGAAGTTTGAAGTGACCCCCAAAAGTTGGATACAATTTTTTTGGGGGGCACTTCAGTTCTGACGGGTAAAATCGTAAAATTCGGACTTGTTAGACAAATACTTACGCGGTTTCAACCTCAGGTACTGAATCTATCGAATTGACAAATTTAACCAATTGCGGATCTGAATCTTTTTGTATGAGGTTTCGGAGACTCTTTTTCAATTCATAAGCATCATCCCCTGCTGTATTTATTAAATCCATATAAAAATCTTTGTTTTGCAGAATCAATGAACGGCATGCCCCATCGGAAATTACAGGTTTCACTATTTTATCAATAACGTCTCCAGCTTGACTTTTCAAATTACCATGCGATCTAAGCCATGTTTCGAAAAATTGAAACTTTATTGCATTGATAGTCTTTTTACCGATGCAGAAATCATTTCTTATATCGGTAACTGTCGATTTAATTTTTCGTTTATCCAATCTTTCAACTATATTCTTGAAACAATTAGGGAAAGGATTCAAACTTTGAGTTCCAGAAGCAATATCCATCAGAATCTTTTTGCCAAATTCAGTCAAGTTATCTGGCAAGGATTTGATTTTAGCCAGTAAATGTTTTATTGCGACAAACCAATAATATGATGTATGTGCTGTTCTTTGGGCGTATAATGTATCAACACTTATTTCAGACAACGCTTCGAACGCTATTTTATTGATATGATCGGTCAGGACATTGCTTATTTTAGTGGTCAAATCGTAAAAAGATGCGTCAGGAATTACATCTTTAATATTGTTCTTAGTGATATACTTATCCAAATCGGTATTCCACTCTGCTAAATGCTCGATAAATACCTCATCCGTTACACCTATTCTGTTCTTAATATCTTCAAATTGGGGCAATATGTCTGAGAGCAATAATTTATAGCCAAGTTTATGATTTACCATGTATTGTAGTGTTTCATTTAATAGCGGTATATTCCATCCCACACTATTTACTAATAAGTCTCCATGATCCACATAATAGTCCATGAGTTCTGCAACATATTTTATATCTCCACCCTCTATTAAGGAAACGGAATGACCATGTGCCAATTGCATGGCGACTAAATCGTAATATCCAGACTCTTTAATGTTTCGGCCATCAGTTTCTAATTCAGAATGCAACTGATTTATGTAGGTTGAATCTAACGTTACAGGTAAAGGTCTTTCTTCGTCAGATGCCAATAAACGATAGGTTGTAAATATAGCCCCTATATTATCTTTATTTACATTCTGTTCATCAATGCAATTCGTGATCGCTTGCAAAAGCGTTGGAAACGTATAGGTAGAATTATCTTTTAACGTTTTTACAATATCTGCATGGTCGAAATTATCGGGTAGTAAGTTTGCCAAATAATTATCGAGCGCCTCCGAATTTGTTGCTACTTGATAATATTTATATGCTTTAGTTGTCGCGTTATCCCGATAGGCAGCATCTGTTGCATTTGCAGCTTGAATATAATCGATAAATGTATTTGGCTTGACTGTTTTTGCTTCAATCAATGACGTAAAATCGCACGCCAACTTATTTTGCGCAATAAACCTGTCTATTGCATCTAACGTTTTGAAATAGTCGCCGCCATTGAAGTCATTGAACCGAACTATCTTCTTATATAATTGAGCAATCACATGGTTTTGGCTTTCCGTGTCTAAATGCAACAGCAGTTCTTGGTATTCGACAGGGAACACCTGCTTCTCTATGGATTCTTTTAATTTCAATTGTGCTATTCTTTGCCATACACGCAGAATAACATCGCTCTTTCGAGTTAATTTATGCAAACAATGTATAATCTTATCGATAAGCGCATTGTCCATACATTGTATAACTTCTTCTAATACAGTGTCAAATTGTTTATTAGTCTCTGCATATTGATTTATGTCGTGGTCTTCTTCTCCGTTGATGCAGCCTTCAATATATTTTTTCAATGGAATTTGTCGAGCATCTTCAACATCGACACCATATACCAAAGCTGCAATTTCGCGTTGTGTTTGCAGATCATTGTTAATTATTGTTT
This sequence comes from Alistipes onderdonkii, assembly GCF_025145285.1. NCBI lineage: Bacteria > Pseudomonadati > Bacteroidota > Bacteroidia > Bacteroidales > Rikenellaceae > Alistipes > Alistipes onderdonkii. The sequence goes on along the minus strand of NZ_CP102251.1, from coordinate 62,449 downwards.
GAATGCCATTCAGATAGTCGCCGGACAATATTTGTTCTACTGGATTTGCCAGAATATCCGTCTTCTTCAAACAGAACAATGCTATGTTTATCATCAAAATTTCGTTACACCACTCTTGTTTAAGAGCGACCATCTCATTGATATATGATATAATTTCCCTAACATTGGCATTAGGATTTACCAATCTGAATATCCGATTTATAGTTTCTTTCGCTTCATTTTCTGTTTCTCCAAATGCTTCAACAAACAGTTTGTTGAATATACTTCGATAGTCGGTAATAACAGGAGGAGCAACACGATAAACAATAGGGAAAGTTTTATTGATAAAATACTTGGTCAGTTGTTTCGTTTGTTCGTCGGTCTCATCTCCGAATGCACAAGCTAAATGTGTTTCATCGAAAGGAATAACAGCCCAAACATTTTCAAAACCGCTATCGGCGAAGAACGTATGGATAGAAGACCATAATTCTTTTACTTTTTCAGCGGGGAGACGATCCATGTTGTCAAAAACAAGGACTAATTTACGTTGTCCTTTTTCCTTGATAAAATCAGAAATGTCTTGCATCCATGTTTTGAACTCGTAAACCGTTGGTTCGTCTTCGCTCAAAGTCTCATAGCAAACGTCCTTTTCGACTTTATCTTGATAAATAGCTAACATATAACTCCATCCATATTTATGATCTTTGCTATATGCCCATTTCCAAACGCACAATGCAATAAGAACTGGCAGTGCAGCTATGATAATAGACAATAAAGAAAACCACCATGTTGTGGGTGTAGGTTTTACTGCATACGCAATAAATGTAAATATCGGAGTTAAAACTGCAACCAAAAATGCCGCAACCATACCATTACTGATAAGGGGATATTTTTCGGTTACGGTCTCCGTTTTACGGGCTAATAAATATTTCAGCTTTTCAGACCATGATACGGTTTTCGTACCTCCACCTTTGACTTTTATTGTTGCATTTCCAGATAGGATACCATCATCAATAAGTTTGCTTGTAAGCAATTCCAATATAGAGCGGCGTTGCAAGTCCTCTTGATGTCCCCATGCGTCATACTCAAAAAAGTAATAGTCGTCTGATAATTCACGTTCCAACATTTTAACCACGTTGGATTTTCCAGATCCCCAAATACCTTCGATGCCGATAATTCGAGGTAAAGTACATTCCTCATCCAATGAATCATTCTGACAAAAATGGCGAGCAATAGTTTTTGCCAACCTTTCTTGCGAACCTCCATCGAATTTGTCAATACCACACGGTTTATTTTGGATAAACCGCGGATATTGCTGTTTGGATTGTAGTTTTGTTTCCATATACGTAATTTATTGATTATACGAACTCCAAATAATTCTCCCGATTTACCACATGAAACTCGGCATAGGGATAGGCTTCTTGGAAGGCTTTCGGTGCGGCCGGCATTTTATTTCCCCACTTGAACTCCAAGGCGGTAAGACTGTCGGCACTCTCCTCAATCAGGTCGATTTCCTGTTTGTCGTAGGTGCGCCAGAAATAGAACTCCCTGTGCAGTCCCTCATTGAAGTTCGCTTTGCGCCGCTCTCCGATGATGTAGTTCTCCCACAGCGCACCGACATCCTGCCGAATGGCCAGCGGTGAGAAAGCCCCGATAATGGCATTGCGAATGCCGTTGTCGTAGAAGTACCACTTGCCAGCTTTTGTAACCTCCTTGCGTAGGTTACGCGAATAAGCCCCCAGACGATAGATAACGAAGACCTTTTCCAATAGGTCGAGGTATTTTTCAACGGTCGTCTTGCTCATGCCGAGTTGTTTACCTAACTCTTCGTAAGAAACTTCGCTGCCCAACTGAAAAGCTATCAATCGCAGTAGATCGCGCATCTTGCTCGAATTTTTTAAGCCGTCAATTGCTAAGATATCTTTAAGCAGGTATGCACCGACAATATCACGTAGGTAGTCTGTTTTACGTTCATAGTTCTCCATCATTACTACTTCGGGATAGGAACCGTAAATCAAGCGCGCTTCGAGGTTCTGGCGGGTTTCAAGTGCCGTTTCCGTCTGTGCGATTTCCCGTTGCGAGAATGGTGTAAGGAGAAATTGCGTACTGCGGCCGACCAACGGTTCACCAGTCTTATTCAGCAAATCGAATGACGAAGAACCACTTGCCAAGACACTTATTCCCGGTATTTCATCAACTATCAACTTCAGAATACTACCGATTTGTGGTATGTTCTGTGCCTCATCAATAGCCAGCAAATCAATACCATCCAATAAATGCCGATAATTGGCTATTGAGCGATTCTCCAATAGTGCTAATGTGTCGTAGTCTTCGCCGTTGAGCATCATCGTCCTACCTGAATAGTTGTCCACAATTTTACGCATCATTACCGTTTTACCAACACGGCGAGCACCAAAAATCAGTACTGCTTTATTGGGCGCGATTCGTGCTGTAATCTTCTCTTGAAGTATTCTATTTACTGTTTCCATACCTTATAAAATATAATGCAAAGATAATCATATTTTTTTAATTGGCGAATTTTACAAAAAAAACGGGCTATTAAATGGCGATTTTTACAACCACAATCTTATGGAAGTTGTTTCATTGTTTTTAGTAATGATATATGTTCATACTATGATGACTCAATAATTTACCAGACATACGTTTCTGAAATTTGTCCTTATAGGAATGAAAAACTCACATATATTGTGCTAATTAATATATAATTAAATGAAAATAAAAAGACAGGATACGAGTATTCCTGTCTTCTCATATGTAATGGATATTTTTTTATTTTCTCATCCGCTCCAACTCCTCATCACGCAACATTCTCTCGTTCAGTTTTTCCTGCATCCTGTCAATGAAATAGGTGCGGCTTTCGTTCTTCCGGCGTTTGATATCAGTGTAGAAGCGGTAGCAGTCTTTAGAATCAACCCCGAATATCTTATAGAGAAGTGGGGCGAGCTGTTTGAGCGGCATATTGCCGTTGTTGATGCAGCCCATCACGTCTATGCCGTAGATAAGTTCCACGAGGTCGATGGCATTGCCCGTCCATTGAAGAAGGCTGGCGGTGGTTTCTGTTGCGTTGTTGGCGGATATTAGTGGTGGCACTTGGGGCGTGGCAAGGAATTTCTGCATCTTTCTTACGAAAGACAGAGCCTTGCTGACGTAGGCGGCAATCTCTCTTTTTTCTTCTGACAGATTACGTACGGGATGGTGCTGCAACTCGATTTCGATGTAGGCAAGCGCGATGACGGTAAGGTTCATGTCCATGCCGCCGTTGCACAGTTCGATCACTTGGGTGGCGAAAGCCGTGTATGCCGTTTCCATATTGCAGTCGCCGGCTTCGTTTATCAGGCGGAAAAAGTCGGTTTCCGCCAGCAAGAAATAATTCATGGTTCTGTCAATTTTGAAAATTACACTTTGTTTTCTGCGTGCGCACATGAATATAATTGGCAAAAAACGCGGCAGAAAATAAAAAATCCAACACTCAATTTTACAAAGTGCTGGATTTCAGAGGTATAAAATTCAGTATTTTTTCACAAGGACAAATTATCTCCGACTTAAATTGTTTGTAATCGGAACATTTATTCTATTCCTGAAAATAGAAATGTATGCTTGCCGCACATTTTGGCTATCTTGCTTTTTTATCAAGGATATAGATAATGCGACATACACCGTTGGGATAGCTTTTCAAAGAGGAAAGCGTCCAGTGTTGCTCTGGCAGAGCCGACTTAAAAAAATGTCGTCCGCTTCCGGATATGAAAGGAACGGTGTATAGTATGATTTCATCCACAGCGTGCATCCGCAGCAGTCCGTTTATATAGTCTGCCGTGTCCGGTGTGGCTTCCGCGAGGTAACGGATGTTTGTGCAGTCTTTTCTCCATTCGTGCAGCATTGAAATGGAATAGTCCGGTGTCACACGGTAAAAGGCTTTCTTCCTGATTTCATCAAGACCGCAACGGTCAAGGCACAAATCCTGATGTGCTTTATCATATAACTCTGAAGAAAGACATCCGTCCATCGTCAGTACGGCGAGAATCTGAACTTTACCCATAATCGTTTCCTTTCGTTAGGCAAGGGTAAAAAAGTAGCGTGCAATTCACACTACCTTCAAGCGATGGCTCTGGTAAAGCCTTTACGGAGAGTACGTGAATGCACGCTATGCGTAAGCATAGCATAAGCATCACGCAATCGTCTCCGTAGTTCCAATTTACCAGATTTTCGCTTGAAACGCCTTGCGGTCTTATCCTATATGTTGGCGGCGAAAAGCTCCTGCCAATCGCCGTTTTTCTCAAATGTTATGCAAAGATAGCCAAATTCAGTGAATTACGGGCTATGATTGCTTGAATTTATATTTAAGTCCATACTCTTCAAGTTTGCTGTATAGTGTTGTCCTGCCTATGCCGAGCAGTTCTGCGGCGACACTCCGGTTGCCGTTTGCCTGTTTCAACGCACGCAATATCCGCTCCTTATCCTCCGCGTCATTGCGCAAGGCGAAGCTGACAGTAGAGGTCGGTTTCGTCACGGCAAGTTCCAGATGCTCTTTCATGACAACACCTTCCTGCGCCTGCAATACAGCACCCATAACTTTCTGCCGAAGTTCCCGCACGTTGCCCGGCCATGCGTGTGTCAGCAACGCTTTACGTGCTTCGGAACTGAACCCGCTCACGCTACACTCCAGCTCTCTGTTTGCCATATCACGGAAGAACTCTGCCAGCGGCATAATGTCTTCTTGACAGTCACGCAACGGAGGAACGGTTATCCCGAAGTCGTGCAGGCGGTACAGAAGATCCTGCCGAAAACGCTTTTCATTCACCGATACCTCCAAATCTTCATTGGTAGCAGCGATGATGCGGACATTGAAATTCCGGTCTGCCTTGTCTCCGACCGGGCGATACCGCCTCTCCTGTATGGCACGGAGCAACATCTGTTGGGTTTCCAACGCGAGGTTTCCTACCTCGTCCAGAAACAACGTGCCGCCTTCCGCCTCATGGAAATATCCTTTCTTGGCATTGTCCGCACCTGTAAATGCACCTTTGACGTGTCCGAAGAAAGCCGACGGTGCAAGCTCTTTGGAGAGTGAACCGCAGTCCACCGCCACAAATGGCTTGCCTGCACGTTTGCTCTTGTCATGCAACAGGTGGGCAATATGCTCCTTGCCCGTGCCGTTCTCACCAAATATCATCACGCTCATATCGGTGGCGGCTACCAGCCTTATGCGGTGCATGATTTTCTGAAAGGCGGAACCTTCACGGGCGAATATAGGCATACGGCGTTGTCCTGCCTGACGTTCTTTCAGTATGGAACGGATCAGGGGGACAAGTTTATCCTCCACAAGCTGTTTGGGAATATAGTCTATCGAGCCGAGTTTCATGCTTTCCACGGCGGTATTAACTTCGGCGTAGTCGGTCATAATGATGAAGGGCTGCATCTTTCCCTCCTTTCGCATCCAGCACAAAAGGTCTATGCCACTGCCGTCAGGCAGACGCAGGTCGGCAACCACGATATCATTATCTGTTGCCTGTTGCAGATGTTTCTTCGCGGTTGAGAGGTGGTAAGCCTTCATATTGCGGTAGCCCTCCCGTGACAGCATATTGCAGACATATTCGCAATACACGATGTTGTCTTCCACCACAATTATTTTTGTCTTATTCATCTTCGTATTTTCTCCTTTCCTCTTCTGCCAACCGTATTATTTCCACTCCCTTATCCAGCACGGCAGTCACGGCATGGCTTAACGCTTCACCATCCGGGAGAGCATCGCCACGAAGCAATCCGTAAAGTACATTCAGCGGTTGGTCGGCACGGAGCACCTCCCACGAACTGCGCAGGTGGTGGATCAGGGAATCCAGCTTTTGCAGGTCTTTTTCTTTTGCTGCATCCCGTACCGCCTGCATTTCCTTTTCTGTTTCAGTTATCAACTTTTCCAGCATGACGGCTTCATTGCCATAGGACAATAAGGCGGAAAAGTCCGGTTTCCCGTCCGGTGTCGCTTTTATGGCACACCTGTCGGAAACCTCCATCAGTTCCGATATGGAGAACGGTTTGAACAGGCATCCGGCAAAGCCTTTTGCCAATAGTTCCCCTTTGTTACAACTGCCCGAAGCGGTTGCCACAACCACCGGGATTGTTGGTGAATTGCCCACGTTGGACGAACGCAACAGTTCCAGCAATTCGAAACCGTTTATATCGGGCATATTCAAGTCTGTCAGCAACAGGCTGTATTCTTTCTGGCGTATCATTTCCATCAGTGCCGCAGCATCGGTGCAAGTGTCGCAGTGTATTCCTTCTTGGGAATACATCTCTTTCAGCATCAGAAGTAATACCTCATCATTGTCAATGGCGACAACATCATGGAATTTATTGTTATGATAAACAGGTGTATTGCTTGTATATCCAAGCTGTTCTTCAGCTTCCTGCATAGAAATTTCAACTGTGAAACGACTGCCTTTCCCTTTCTTGCTGTCTAAACGGATTGTTCCGCCAAGCATCGACACAATATTACGCATTATGGCAAGCCCAAGCCCGAAACCCTCCTTTGCGGCGGCATTTGATAGACGTTCAAACGCACCGAACGCTTGTTTCTGTTCCTCTTCTGTCATGCCTGTACCTGTATCTTCAACGACCAGTGTCAGAACTCCATTATCATATTCAGTAATCAAAGAAACACCGCCTTCTTCTGTGAACTTGACAGCGTTTGACAGCAGGTTATTCCCGATTTGTATTATTCGCTCTTTGTCGGTCAATACAATGGCATCGTGTCCAGTCTTCACGGACAAGGACAGCCCTTTGTTCACGGCAACAGGCATGAACTCCGTTTCAAGTGTGTGCGTGATTGCTGAAATCCGGCAGGGTGACAGACGGGGCTGTTCCTTGCCGTTGTCCAGGCGGAAGAAGTCAAGCAAAGTGTTAAGCATATCCCGCATACGGTCGGAGGATTGCAGTATGTTTTGGATATACTGCCCGGACTTATCCTCACACTGTTCTTTCCGTATCAGTCCGGCATAGCCTGTTATTGCTGTCAGCGGTGTGCGCAGTTCATGGGTGATAGTATGTACCGCCTTCTTCCTTGACGTTATCAGTGCCTCGTTCCGTTGTACGGATTGTTCCAGTTGCCTTATCAAATCAGTTGTCTTGTGCTTGTATTGTTTAATGCTTTTTGCATCACGATGTATGATGATGTAGGAAATTAACAACAATAGAAGAACGAATCCCATTAAACCGCCTACTTGCATAAATGACTTTTCACGCATGGCAACTATTTCGTTTTCCCGGCTTTGCAGTTCGGTTTGTACCTTTTCTTCTATTTGGCAAATCAATTCTTGCAGTTGTCTGTTAAGTTCTGCATTACGAGCTGCAAGGCTGTCGGCTTGTTCCGACAATTGGCGATCCTGCACTTTCTGTTCGCTGATTACGTTTCTATTGACCGAATGAAGGATAGTGGTTGATACTGCTGGAGTTACTTCCTTTTTTTTGCCGAATATGCCTAAGAAACCTTTTCGTTTTGGCTTTTTGGACTGTTCCTGCACACTTTTCTGTACAATAACCGGAATTTGATTGGCTATCTTCTTGTTAATAGATTGTTGTTCATCCATTAACCGGACTATCTGGAACATCTGTCGTTCCTTATCCTCTAAAAGACTGCGCACACTATCGATGCGCTCTGCTGGATAGGTGGCCTTGAAACGGCAGAGCATACTGTCCATTGCCATACGCCGTGCATGGTAATGCTCGATATCTTTATCGTTCCATTCCAGTATTGTTTCACCCAATAGAGAAAATTTTATCATTTGAATATTGATATTGTTTATTTCTTTTCGGAGCTCGTCTATTTTTTTATTGCCAAGTTCTAATGCTTCTATCTCCTGCCATTCATAGAGGCTATTATATGCCATACATCCGATAAGAATGGAGATAAGTATATATCCCAACCGTATTGCCTTATAGAAATTTCCTGACCGCTCCATTATTTTAATGACATTGATTTTTGGAACATGAATAAAAGTTTATCTTTTTCGTTCATGCGGATATTATCAGAATAACCGTCTTTTGTTATTTGATACCCACATGGCTTAACCATAAAAATGCCTAAGCCCTTAGTGTACGAACTTACTTCTGAGGCATAGTCTTTACTTGTATTTAATGGAACTTTCCCTTTAATATGACACCACTCATTATTACAACTGATGTCTTCAATCTCAGACATCAGTTTTTGCAAATCTGTAATAGCTTTGGAACTCGCTACTTGGGGTATCTGCAACTCAAAACAGAGCATCGGTTCGAGAATGTCCACACCTGACTGTTGCAAAGCCAGCCTGAAGACATAAGGGGTCAGCTGTCTGAAATCAGCAGGTGTACTTACCGGGCTATAATACTCGGCTTGAGTAAAAGTTACTTTCAGATCTGTCACTTCCCATCCATGTAAACCAGATTGGCAAGACATACGAATCCCTTCAAAAACGGCATTTTGAAAAGAATGGTTCAGATAACCATAGGAGATGTCACTTTCGATTTGCAACCCTGCCCCTAACGGTAAGGGTTCAAGAGTCAGCCCTATTGTGGCCCAGTAAGGGTTGGGTGGTACTTCGATCTGAATAATCTTATTGACCTTTTTTATAGGTCGTTCTTTGTAGATAGTCTTGATCTCATCAAAATGGACCTTTACGGAAAATCGTTCTTCCAGCAATGTCTGTATGATTTCCTTTTGGGTCAAACCATATAACGAGATTTCCAATTCATCACTATATGAGTTTATGGAAAAGGACAAAGACGGGTCTTCAATCCACAATGTATTCAGAGCGGATATCACCTTGCTTCTCTCTTCGGGCTTATTTGGCCGGACGGAGGATTTGAGAGCGGGATGCTGATGAGATAATCCTTGAATCAAACAAGGTTTAGCACCTAAATAATCTCCGATTCGAAAATCTTCTATATCTTCTACAATCGCGATATCATTGGCACCCACTTCATCAACATTTATCTCTCTGCCCTGATAAATAGTCTTTAGATTTTTAATCTTGATGAATTTTTCCGAATCGTTGATTCTTACAACGTCTCGAAGTCTCAGACTTCCGTCAATTATTTTAAGAAAACTTCTTTTATGCCCTTTGGGGTCATGCTCTATCTTATAGAGATAAGCTGAAAGTCTGTTTGAGACTGATGCCGGAGGAAGTATAAAAGAAGAAATGGCGTCCAACAACTCATTGATACCGATATTGAACATTGCTGATCCATGTAGCACCGGATAGACTTTGGCTTTTGCCACAAGAGCGATTATCGTATTCCAATAATCAGCCGGTGAAATTTCGCTATCCGCCAAATATCGTTCTAATATATCGTCGTCATGGTTGCATACAAATTCTTTGTATTCTTCCTTTATATATGTTTGGGAGCAAACCGGATAAACCGATCCATCGACAACAGTTTGCATAAACAGGACATCTTGCGACAGATTTGTTTTTATATCCATATACAAACGCTCCAAATTCACACCGGCACGGTCAATCTTATTGATAAATATAATTGTCGGGATTTGCAGCTTTTGTAAAGTACTGAACAGCAACTTTGTCTGCGCTTGTATGCCTTCCTTTGCGGATAAGATGAGGACTGCTCCATCAAGCATTTTGAATGTCCGCTCCACTTCCGCAATAAAATCCATGTGTCCCGGAGTGTCAATGATATTGCATTTCACTCCATTCCAGATAATAGATGTCGTAGAAGCCCGGACAGTAATTCCTCTACGTTTCTCTATATCCATAGAGTCCGTTATGGTGTCACCATTATCCACACGGCCGCACTTTTCCGTTGCTCCACTGGCAAACAGCAGATTCTCGGTTACGGAAGTTTTTCCTGCATCAATGTGAGCAAGAATTCCTAAATTTATAATATTCATTTGGATTAAGCAATAATATACTACAGTAGATGCATTGTCGAAACGCACCTTTTAATACCTCCTCGTAGCATATGAGAACTACAGGATTACTAACTCGTATTAATATGTATATTATTACTGCCGCATAACGATTACAAAATTACACAAAAAAATATATCTAACAAAAGTGGGAGGATTTTTTAACTTTTTACCATAGACATTTTATTAGGGAAGCGTAGGTTCAACTGGCAAGTACAAATAAGTAGAAATGTTTGAACAACACCGTTTTAGGAAGTTGAAAAATCAAGTTTCTCTCTCGGTATAGCGTTTATTTTGGCCAATATCTTCTTTAGTTTAGCATTTGTGTATTTCCCATTCGTGTTCTATTTAGCTCCTTATTATGAGTATGTAGCAAGTTACTTATCAAATTCAGCCTCTTTGAGGGTCAAATATGGTTTTGCAAATGGTGACTGACAAGACATAAACAAGGTCAGCAGGAATTTTTTACATAAATGGACATGAATGTATATAACCTAAAATAAGAATAAATTTTAATAAGGGCTGCCCAAAAAGAAAAAAATGCAGTTGCCATCCTATAGATACTTGCAGAAAGGATAAAATTTACTTTTAGACCTTTTGGGATAGCCCTTATTAATACTTCAGATAAAATTCCTTAGGTTATATTTTCAATCCTTTGGACCGGGTTTCCTCCTTGGCATACAGTCCCGGACGCCCGATTATGACATGGTTGGCAACGATACTATCCGCCGGACTGCGTATCTGCGGCGGTGCATTTTCGGGATATTGCGCCTGCCTGTTCCTCACATCTTCCGCTTCCGGCTTGAGCTGTTGCCCTTCATTCTCCTTTTCTGCGACTTCGGGCGTGGGTGGCGCAAGCTCCAGCTGAATTTTTCGGTCAAGGGCGGCAAGTTCGGACTTCAACTGCTTCAGCTCGTCCTCCTTCTTCCACACCTTACCCGCTATCTCCTGTAACTGCGGTATCTCCATCTCCAGCACCTCGTTCTTCGCCTTGTACTGGTCGATGATGGAGGGTATCCTCTCCATCGCGTTGAGGAAGTTGCGGGCGGCGGCCAACGGGTCAGCCATCGCCAGATGCCCGTTGTTGTAGGTGTACTTGTAGTTCCCCTCGACCACGAAGCGGTTGTCGGTGAACTCCAATCCCTCTTTGAGTATCCTTTCGCTCACCACCTTTATCGGAAAACCGTAAAGTTCACCGACCTGCGTGTACAACCCTCCGGTCGTGGCATTCTTGGCTATCTCCTGCAAACGCTTTCCGATGACCTTCTCATCGGCGGAATCCACTCCGTCCACCTTTATTATATTAAGGCGGTTGCCCTCCTTGTCGGTCTGCACCACCGACAGGAAGCGGTTCCAGTCCTCCGTCATGGCATCTATGAAAGCCGTGTTGTTGCGCAACTCGCCGGTCTTTGACTCCAGCTTGAACTCCGAATCACGCTTGCCCTTGTTGAACGACTTGCGTTCCCCTTCGAGCGATGCGATCCGCTTTTCCAGTTTCGCCTTGTCCAACAGGTCGGTATTGCCGGAGAGCAACGCCATGTATTCCGAGAAATTCATGCCCGATTTTTCGTCCATTGCCCCCTCGTCGATGGTACGCGCACCCATCGCACCGCTTTTGAGCTGGCTTATGAAAGTCTGCTTGCAGTGCAGGAGGTTGAACTTGTAGCTGTCCAGTGACTTCTCCACCGCGTAGATGATTACATCCACGTTGTTCCCGGCGAAATGTTTGGCAATCTCATTACCTGCCCTAACTCCGCGTCCGTCACGCTGTTGCAAGTCGGACGGTCGCCACGGCGTATCGAGATGATGGATAGCCACACACCGTTTCTGGGCGTTCACACCCGTTCCGAGCATAGAGGTAGAGCCGAACAGCACACGCACCGTCCCGGCGTTCATGGCGTCTATCACCGCCTTCCGCGCCTTGTCGGTCTTGCACTCCTGAATGAAGCGCACCTCGCTTGGCGGTATACCGTAGTCCTCCGTCAGTTTGCGCTTGATTTCCGAATAGACGTTCCACCCGTCGCCCGGCTGGTATGTCCCCAAATCAGAGAAAACGAACTGCGTGCCTTTCTGGGCGTCGTATTTTTGATAATACTCCGCGATCATCTTGGCACAGTGACTCGCTTTGTTGTCGGGATGATCTTCGTAATTCGGGTCTATCATGCGCATGTCGAGTGCCATTTTCCGGGCATAGTCCGTGGCGATGAGCATCTTCGCCTTTTCTTCCGTTTCCGAAAGCGGCAGCCTGCCCAACAAGGTGGCATCGCCCGTCTTGGCGAACTGCATCAGTTTCTGTATGAAGTCCTCCTGTTCCGGCGTGGGCGGTATATGGTGCAGTATCTCGTTCTTGGCAGGACGGTCAACGCCCACATCCTCCGCCGTGCGGTAGTCCGTGATTTCATTATAGAAGGCGGCAAGCTCCGGCACTTTGATGAAGTAGCGGAAACGCTCCTTCTGGACCACATTGTTCGTCACGTTAAATTCAAAATCCGTCGTCTTCTTGGCAAATATCGCCGCCCAAGCGTCGAAACACCTTATGTCCTGCCGTTCCAGCTCCTTCGGGCGCAGGTACTTGAACAGCAGGTACAATTCAGTCAGTGAGTTGCTGATAGTCGTGCCGGAGAGGAAGGTCGCACCCAAGTCTTTTCCTGTGCGCTCCTGTATGGTGCGTATGGCAAAGAGCATGTTAAGTGCCTTCTGGCTTCCCTCGCTGTTTCCCAATCCCGCCACACGGTCGTGGCGCGTGTTGAAAGTCAGATTCTTGAACTGGTGGCTCTCATCTATGAAGATGTGGTCGATGCCCATCTGCTTGAAATCCACCACGTCGTCCGTGCGTGACTTTATGGCGTGTTCCACCTTCTCCAGCTTCGCTTCAAGGTTGTGCTTGCGCTTCTCCAATCCTTTCAGCATCGCCCGCGACACGTTCTTTCCCTGCTGCCGTAGCACTTCGAGGTTTTCCTCCACCGTGTCAAGCTCTGCTTGCAGGATGCGCTGCTGCAATTCCGGCGACTGCGGTATCTTGCCGAACTGGTCGTGCGACATGATGACGCAATCGTAGTCGTTGTTCTTTATATTATTGAAGAAGCGCACACGGTTGGCGGTCGAAAAGTCCTTCTCCGAAGCGTACAGAATACGTGCGTTGGGATATGCCGCCTGATAGGTGGCTGCAATCTCCGCAACGTTGGCTTTCAGCCCGATAATCATCGGCTTGTGTGCCAAATTCAGACGCTTCATCTCATGCGCGGCGATGCACATTATCAGCGTCTTACCGGTTCCCACCTCGTGGTCGCAAATTCCGCCGCCGTTCTGTTTCAACATCCAGACGCAATCCATCTGTGAGGGATAGACGCTCTTGATACCCCGGCTTGCCAGCCCTTTCAGGTTGAGGTCGGGAAAGGTCTGATGGGAGCCGTCGTAGCGCGGGCGCACGAAACAGTTGAACTTGCGGTTATACATCGTCACAAGCCGCTCCTTGAACTGCGGCGACTGCTCTTCGAGCCATTCGGAGAAGCCGTTTCGTATCTCGTCAATCTTGGCGTTGGCGAGTTGTATTCCCTCGCTGTCGCGCATCTTGATGTCGTTGCCATGCTCGTCCTTGCCGATGGACTTCATCATGTCAGGGCAGGTGTTGTGCAGGGCGTGTTTTAGGAGGTGCATACCGTCATAGTTCCGGTAATACCCCTTCACCAGAAACTCGTCCGTGATTTTCATGGTGCGGTAGCCGCACACCACCGAAAACTCGTCCATGCTTGCGGAATAGGCGATTTTCACCTCCGTGTCGAACAGCCGGCTCATGTAGGCGGCATAGACACCCGTCGGAATCCAGCGTTCCCCGAAATTGAAGTCCAGATCCTCGAAGGCGATGCGCTGCGGCTCGGCATCTTTCAGAGCCTCCAACGCCTGCTTCACCTCCGGCATACGCTCATTTTCGGGATTGTCACCCATCCATGCCTCTATGCGTTCCGCTTTCTCTATGACATTTCCGGCGATGAAACGGTCTTTGATTTCGTAACCGGTCACGAGCGGATTGTAGTAGATGCGCCCTTGCAGGGCAGTGAGCAAATCCTCCGCCGTGCTGTCGGTTATCTCCCGCATATAGTCGAGATTGACCGTACCATATTTGTTGAGCGACGCAGACAGGGCTTCTTCGGGAGAGCCTACGTTGGCATGGCTCTCCACCGCGAAGGAAACAGGATGCTCGAAGATGTCCGCCTTGACGAACTTTCCGTTTTCCATCCGTTCCAGCGAAAGGATGTCGCGCCCGCCCGCATCCATCATCACTAACTTCACGTTCTGCTTGGCGTTGAGGTTGCCGTAGCGCATGACAAACTCATCGTAACAGGTATTCAGATGCTCTCGCCACGGAACATTTGCCTCGCGCCGGAGCGATTCATAACGGTACAGACGCTCGTAGGCGTCACGCAGCGACACATACAACAACGCCTTTTCCTTCTGGTATCCTTTCAGGTCGAGCGGCTGGAATGTCGCCCCGTATGGCGTGATGTCTTTCAGGTAGCCGATGTTATGACGCCCCCGGTCAGCCACCAGCGACCCTTCGCGCAGGTGCATCTCCGGCGTGCGGTGGTAGGCACGCGGAGAAAGGTCCACGACTTCCTCCTTCGGCTTTTCCGCTTCGATGTCGGGGAAAAGGAAAGTCCCCACCGCTTCCGATGGGGTATCTGTAACGGCAGGTGCGGCGACTGCCTCCGGCTGTGTTTCCTCCTGTCGTGGCTGCTCACGGGAAGTTTCCGGCACGGCTTTCACTTCCGTCTTTTCCGCCACTTGTTTCTCGTTATGCTGCCTTGCCAGTTCCCGAAGTTCTTTCCTACGCTCCGGCGTCAAACCCATCATCATTTCATAGGAACCGTTGATGGGAGGATTGGTATCCCAGTCCAGTGTGGCATAGATGTCGTCCGGGTCGGCAGGCTTGGCGGTGTTCTCCGCTTTCACCTCCTTATTCTCCATTGCGGGTTTTGCAGTTGGAGCTGTCGGTGTAACCGTGACTTTCGGTTTGGGCGGAGTGGACTTTGCCGTAACTGCCTTTTTCACCGTCTTTTTCTTTTTGGAGGTTTTCGGTTGGCTGACCTCTTCCGTCATCCCCCAGAGGTCAAGCAGGGTGAGCTGCACGCCTGCGGAATATTGCGGGCGCGGTTCTATCTCCGGCTTTTCATCTGCGGGTTGCGGCTTTTCTGTCGGAGTTTCCACCGTCTGCGCCGAGGATACTGTTTCCAATTTTATGGCAGGACGCTCTACTTTATTTTGAACGGCAACTTTTTCTTCCGTTCCTGCCTGCCGGATTGAACCCGAATACAAGCGCATGGCAAGCCTGTAATGGAAATCCTCGTCGAGCATACGGCGCAAATCCCCGGCGATGCCTGCTGCCTTGCCCTCGTGCAGATAAACCATAGCGGGCTTCCCGTAGGGGTCTGTGTCAAGTTTCGCCATCGTATGCACGATGCGTTCCGGGTGGTGGATGAAATAGGCGTTGTCGGTCAGGGCGGTTTTCGTGTCCGTCTGTATCACGGTCATCAGCCGCTCGTCCTGCGACATTTCCTTCTTGCTGAGGTTCTTTTGCAGGACAATCAGGTCACTGCCCACCTCCGTGCCCGCGTTGTCCGTGAACAGGTTGTTGGGCAGGCGTATCGCGGATACCAGATTGGCCTGACTGAACAGCTCGTTACGCACGGAGGTCTTGGTGCTATTCAATACCCCTTGCGAGGTGATGAACGCCACGATACCGCCGTCACGCACGGCATCCAGTCCTTTGAGAAAGAAATAGTTGTGGATGGTTTTCTGGGCGGAGCGTCTGCCGAAAGAGTCGCTCCGCTGAAACTCCGCGTCGAACACGGCAATGTCACCGAACGGAATGTTGGACACCGCCAAGTCGAAATAATTGTTGAACGGTCTTTCGATTTTCTCAAAACCGCAGGTGCGCATTTTCTGGTCGGGATAGAGATGCCTCAAGATTGTACCCGTGAGCAGATCCTTCTCGAAAGCCATCACATCCGCATTGGGGCTGTGCCGCAGCATGGAATCCACGAACACGCCGACACCTGCCGACGGTTCGAGCATACGGGCGGGGCGGACGCTGTAATCTGCCAGCACGTCCGCGATGGTGTCGGTTATCTCTTTGGGGGTGTAGAAAGCGGTCAGCACGGACGCTTTCAGCGAATCCACAAACCGCTTGTACTCTGTTTCGTCCTTGCTGTTCTCACGGATAAGCCTGTGCAGCTCCACCGTCGGGGCGAACAGTTCGAGGTCGGATTTCGCCCACCGGACGGCATCCGTCAGTTCCTTTGCAGGGTTGAGGATACATTTCAGACCGCCGAAACCGCAGTACCTTTGAAGTATGGCACGCTCTTCGGTTGTCGCTGTCCTATTTTCCCTGTCAAGGATGAATGCCGTCCGTATCGCCTCGATGTTGTCCCGCAGTTTCTGTTTGCGGTTAAACGCCATATTCGTCTAAGTAAAGGACGGTTGCTCCCGTCAGCTCCGTGTAGAGCAGGTCGTAATCGGAAGACAGGGCGAAATTGTCATCCGAGAGGTCATAGACGGAGAACACGTTGCCGACAAGCGGCAGCAGTTTCAGGACAAAGGCTTCACGCTTCTCTTCCGGCACTTCATCGGCAAACTCGTTTTCCACGACTTCGCGGAGGATGGCGTAACGGGAATAATGCAGCCCGCGCAGCAGCGTGTCCATCGCCAGTTCCTGCGCACCATCGGCGGGATAGCCTTCAAGCCGTGCCCTCTCATACGTTTCGGCGGCACGGTCGGCCCGTTCCCGTATGAAAGCGGTGTCGTCAGCCTGTTCAAACTTGTTCGTGCGGAGATAGTCCAGCAGGTACAGACCGTAATAGGAAAAGTCGGTCTGACCCTCGTTTTTCTTCTTGTTGTTCATTACTTTGGATTTAGCGGATTGATAATTAACGGGATAATCGGTTGGAAAAAGGAAGAAAAAGGCACTCGGTATCCCTCCGAGTGCCACCACTAAATCCAAAGTATGAGTGTAATCCGGTATCGAAGAACAATTCATTACTCTGAACAAGTGGCAAAGTTAATACTATTTCTTCCGTCCTGAAAATTTCTTGTCCTTTTTAGCCTCCGGGAACACAAAAGTCGTGTTATATTCCCCGTCAAAGGCGACAACAGCATCGAAACTCTTGCCCTGTTTGCTCTTGAACCCTTTGAGCAGCTTGGTATGCCCTTCGGTGAGCAGGTCTTTGATTTCATCGTCGGACAGGGTGCGTCCCGCTTTCAGCCGGAACACGGGCAGTCCGCACTCCGTGTTGTCGCAGCGTACCACCTTGCCGTAGAACCGCATCCTGCCCGTGCCACACTTGGGACACGCGC
This sequence comes from Alistipes onderdonkii, assembly GCF_025145285.1. Lineage (NCBI taxonomy): Bacteria > Pseudomonadati > Bacteroidota > Bacteroidia > Bacteroidales > Rikenellaceae > Alistipes > Alistipes onderdonkii. Next base: position 45,207 of record NZ_CP102251.1, on the reverse strand, counting down.
AGCCGGAGTCACGGCTGCCGAAGAGCTTGTCGCACGAGATCAGTTCGGAGGTTATCTCACGTGTGTACGCCTCTATCTCCTTGCGGAAGGTGTCGTCGGACAGTTCCCCGCGCTCGATACGCGCCAGCTCCTTTTCCCATTCGCCCGTCATGGCAACATCGGCGATGCGCATCGTCTTGACGACGGAATTGAGGGCAAGTCCTTTTTCGGTGGGAACAAGCGACTTCTTGCAGCGTTCCATGTAACCGCGCTTGAAAAGCGTTTCGATGATGGAGGCGCGTGTGGCGGGAGTACCGATGCCACAGTCCTTCATCGCCTGCCGCAGTGCGTCGTCCTCAATTTCCTTGCCCGCCGTTTCCATTGCCGAGAGCAGGGTGGCTTCGGTATGCAGCGGCTTGGGTTTGGTCTTTCCTTCGGTAATGGACGAGCCTTTCGGTGTCAGCGTGTCGCCTTCCTGCCAGCCGGGGATGGTAATTTCCTCTTTTTCCTCGCCATAGACGGCACGCCATCCGGTTTGCTTCACGACGCTGCCTTTTACGGTAAACTCCACTCCGGCACATTCCGCCGTGACAGTGGTCACATCCTTGACGCATTTCTCAGAGAATGCCTCGACCATGCGCCCGGCAATCATCTGATAGATGGTATTGTCCTCTTTGGAGAGGAAGAGCGGTTTCTCACCCGTGACGAGCAGGGCATGGTGGTCTGTCACCTTGCCGTCGTCCACGCTGCGGCGTGTCGGGGCGGCTTTTGCCCGCACCTTGTCTTTCCATTCGGGCTGTGTGCCGATGAAAGCGAGCAGTTTGGGAATTTCGGCAAACACGTCTTCGGGGATGTAGCGGCTTCCCGTTCTCGGATAGGTTATCAACTTCTTTTCGTAGAGTTTCTGCGCGATTTCAAGCGTCTGTTCCGCCGTGAAGCCGTGCTTGGCGTTGGCTTCTTTCTGGAGCGTGGTCAGGTCGTAGAGCAAGGGAGTTTCCTCCGTCTTCTCCTTGCGCTCGGCTTTCGTGACAGTGGCGCAACCTGCCGCCTTTACCTTATTATATAGTTCCATCGCCGGTTCTTTCTCTTTCCATTTCTCGGAGGATGAGAATTTCACGACTTCGCCGTCGCAACCGTCCGTTGCGATATGGAGCTGCCAGAATGCTTCGGACGTAAAGCGGCGGTTCTCCCAGTAGCGTTCACATACCATAGCCAACGTTGGTGTCTGCACCCGCCCCACGGAATACGTGCCGTGTCCGGCGGCGATGGATAACGCCTGTGTGCCGTTGATGCCCACGAGCCAGTCGGATTCGCTCCGCGCTTTGGCGGCGAGGTAGAGGTTGTCGTATTTGCTGCCGTCTTCGAGTTTCCGCAGTCCCTCGCGGATAGCTTTGTCGGTGAGAGAGCTGATCCACAGGCGCACGAAAGGAGTGGTGCAACCCGTATAGTGGTAGAGGTAGCGGAAGATAAGCTCTCCCTCGCGTCCGGCATCGGTCGCCACGATGATATGTTCGCTTGTGTCGAACAGTCTTTTGATGACTTTTATCTGCGACACCACGCCGCTGTCGGGCTTGTAACCTTTCTCCGTCCTGACCTGACGGGGGACGAGCGTGAATGTGTCGGGAATAATCGGGAGGTTGTCACGGACAAATCCGCGCACGCCGTAGCCGTCGGGCATGGCAAGCTGAACGAGGTGTCCGAATGCCCATGTCACGGCATAACCGCCTCCCTCGAAATATCCTTCCTCTCTCTTTGTCGCGCCCACGATGCGGGCGATTTCACGTGCCACGGAGGGCTTTTCTGCAATGATTGTCTTCATGTCTTCTTCTTTTTTGTTGATACTTTGGATTTTATTTTGGATTCAGTGGCGGACACGGGATTACATTTTCATGCCCTTGCCCGTTTTCTTCTGCGGCTTCTCCTGCTGCTGTTGCTGGCGGGCGTCCTTCGGGTTGGTCTGACCTTTCTGCAACGGCTCTCTCAGATTCTTTGTAGCCTCGTTGGTCTTGCCATCGTTGTTCACCGCCACCTGCGTGCGGCTCTCGTTGGACGGAGCAACCTGCTGTGCATTGTCAGGGTTCGTGTCGTAGCGGTACGGGCGTCCCTTCTCCGGGTTGAACTTGATATACATCGTGGCATGGAAGCCCTGCTTGTCGGTCACGTTCTCCAGCTTCACGGCTTTACCCGCCACATAGTCGGCTTTCTGCTGGTCGGTGAAGCTCACGCCGCTCCATTTGCTGATGGGGCGGATGCTGCCGTCCTCGTTCGTCCACGTGTTGCGGCGTTGCTCCTTCTTGGTCTGTGCGGCATTTTCCCCGCCCTGCGCCTGACTTTTCGATGTGTCGCCTTTGGTTTCCTGTGTCTGTGCGGTACGGGGCGACTTGCCGGTTCCCGGCACGAACTCCACGCCGCGCTGCTCCACGTTCACTTGCAGGGTGGTGACGAACTTTCTGCCGTCGTTGCGCTCGATGAGCTTGTCGCGTACGGGCAGTCCGGCGCGGAGCATGTCCCGCTCCTGCGTGGTGATTTCCGTCTTGCCGATGCGCTCCGGGATGCGCACCCTGCTTGCCGGAATGTCCGTGATTTCATTCGTCTTGCGGTCGATGCTGATGTAGGAGGGGATGATCTCGCCCGTTTCCCTGTCCACAATGTCCACGACCCTACCGAGATTGCCCGTTTCGCGGAGGTTCTTCCGGTCATTGTCGGAGAATTTGTGTTCCTTGTACTCATCCAGCTTCTGCTCCTTGCGGATGAAGTGCGGCACGAGGCTGATGTTTCCCTCACCGTCCTTCTTGAAGGAGAGGCGGGCGTCCAGCTCGAATGATTCGCCGCCGAAGGTCGGTTTGACCTTTACCAAGTCGGACTTGCCATAGTTGAGCATCTTCGTAAGGTCGCCGGACTTTTCAAGGTTGTCCCGCTTTACGCCCCATCTGTCCTCCAGCTCCTGCCAGTTGATTTTACTCTCGTCGATGGGCTGGTAGCCACGTTTGCCCTGCATCTGTTCGGATTTGTCCTGTTGCTGTTCTTTCCGTTGTTCCATGTTCTCCTGTTTTTGAGGTTCTTGTTTCTCTGTCTGTTGTGCTGCCATCTCTTCCTGCACCTTCTTCTCATAGTCGGAGGTGTCCACCTTGTGAGGGGCGAGCAGCTCCTTGTTCGCTTCGGGGTCTTTCAGCAGTTGCTTCATCACCTCTAAGAGATTTTCAGCTTGGTCTGCCGCAATGCGGTAGAAACCGAAGCGGCTGGGTTCCTTGCACTGCCGGAAGAAGTTCTTGAAGAAGTTGTCCAGCACGTCGCCATGTCGGTCGAATTGCAGGAAACTCTGCGCGTTCTCCGCTTTTGCGGGGGTGCGCTTGGGTGTGCCGTCCGCGTTCAGCCCGGCTACCACGCTGATCTCGCCTGTCTTCTCGTCACGGACTACCAGCACGTCCTTTTCGTCTTTTTTCTTTGCCATCTGAAAAATGTTTTAATGGGTTATTTATGAAAGAAATTATGGATACGAGCCTTGTAGAAGGCTATATCTTCCTTTTTGAAGTCCTTGATATGGTTGGAAAGGAATGTCAGCACGTCCTCCTCGCTGTAATAGGTCTTCTTGCCCAGCGTCTTGTAGGGCAATGCGCCTACGCTGCGGTAGCGTTGGAGGGTGCGTTTGCTTATCTGGAGCAACATGCACAAATCCTGATTGTCGAAAAGGCGGATGCTTTCCGTGATAGTGGGCTGTTTCCCCTCAGCCTTCATCGCCAGCAGCAGTTCGTCCTGACGGTCGAGCCGTTCCATCAGCTTCTGCATCCAGCCCTCGAAGTTGTTTCGTGTGAGCAGTTCCATGACCTATGTCCTCCTTCCTTTTGGTTTGCCGCCCGTGCGCAGCGTGTGGTTGTGGAACAGGGTGTCTATTGTCCCTTCCTCGTTCCTTACTGTGTTGTCCTCCAATAGCCGCAGTATCTCGGAAAGGCGGTAGCGGCAGCTTCCGCGTACCACCACATACTCGATACGGTGGTCGGTGCGCATACGCTGCATGGTGCGCTTGCTCACGTTGAGCATCTTCGCCGCCTGTGCCGTGTCAAGCAGCTTGTCTTCGGTTTCCCGCTTCCGTTTCTTCTCGTCCCTTGCCTCGCGGATGTACCCTGCGATGTTCGCAATCTGCGCCATCATCTCCTTGTAGGCGGAACTTTCCATTGTTATCACTTTCATGTTCAGTCCTTTCTTTTTGTTTCTGCGACAAAATTCGGCAATAAACAAAAGGGGCTTTAACAACTCACTACGTGACTCACGTAAGATTTTTGCGGAAGATGGCTCCGTAACCCGGTCAAACGGCGCAACAGGCAGCCTTTCAGCGGAAAACGATACGTCTTGTATGCCGTTTCGTTACCTTTGCGGCAAACTCTAAATGACATGAATATGGAAATAGTATCTATCGAGAAAAAGACTTTCGAGATGATGGTGGCGGCATTCGGCGCACTCTCGGAGAAGGTCGCCGCCCTGAGGCGCAAAAGCGACACGGGGCGCATGGAAAGATGGCTCACGGGCGAGGAGGTCTGCGGGCAGTTGAGAATAAGCCCGCGCACGTTGCAGACGCTGCGTGACAGGCGGCTTATCGGCTACTCGCAGATAAACCGCAGGTTCTATTACAAGCCAGAGGAGGTGAAGCGGCTGATACCGCTTGTCGGCACGCTCTATCCGCACGGCAGATGATTTGATTTATTCACCCACTGAATCCGAAGTTATGATGAACGAGAACAACGATGTTTTTACGATGGAAGACGAGCCGATAGCCTCTGTGGTGCAGGATATGCGCAAAGGCTCGAAATGGCTGTCCGCATTTCTGGAAAGCTACCGTCCTCCGCTGGACGGGGAACGTTACCTGACGGACGGCGAGGTGTCGGAACTGCTCCGTGTGAGCCGGCGCACCTTGCAGGAATACCGCAACAACCGCGTGTTGCCCTTCATACTTTTGGGAGGGAAGGTGCTTTACCCGGAAACGGGGCTGCGCGGGGTACTGGAAGCGAACTACCGCAAGCCGCTGGAGTGAGGCGGTTTCATGAAAAAGTAAACGGGTGACACCTTTTGTGGTGCTACCCGTTTACTTGTCTTATGGGGTATGTGCAATCAGCAATACCCGGCTTTTCCGTTCTGTATGAACATCACGTATGTCTGCCGTTTCTCTTGTGAGAGTGCCTTTCCCACCAGCCATGTGCGGAACAGGTGGGTGTTGTAGGTATTCACCCTGAAAGCGACCGGGATGATGATTTCAAGGGCGTACACGTCCGCGTGCAGCCCGTTTTCAAGCTGCATGTAGCGGCACACCTCGTAGTCGTTCAGCACGTCCGACTTGCGGACGGCTCTGATGGCGGCGTTCACTGCCGGGACGGTCGTATGGAACAATCCGGCTATTTCGGTGGCGGTCATCCACACGTCGTTACCGGTTACGCTGACTGCCTTGTCCTCGATGATGATTGTGTCACGTTTCATGGCTTTTCTTTTTAGATGGTGCAACCTGCAAATTCCTCGACGCCGTTCAATCTTGCGGCAAGGTTCTCCATGTCCTGATTGAGCTTCTCTTTGGTTATCTTTGCGTAAATCTGCGTCGTCTTTATGCTCTTGTGTCCGAGCATGGAGCTGACCGTTTCGATGGGAACACCGTTGGAGAGGAATATCGTCGTGGCTGCCGTGTGGCGGCTCTGATGCCACGTGATATGCTTGGTGATGCCGCAACGCTTGGCGACGGCACGGATACCGGCAAGGCACGTGTTATAATGCGGAACGGGAAATATCCTGCCGTCCCCGCACAGTCCCCGGTATTTGCCGATTATGCGGTTGGCGATGTCGAGCAGGCGGATGTTGGACACCACGCCCGTTTTCTGGCGGTTGATGTTTATCCACTCGTGTTCGTCGAAGTAGGTGCGGATATTCTCTTCCGTAAGGTTGCGCATATCCGCGAACGACAGCCCCGTGAAGGCGCAGAACAGGTAGAGGTCGCGGTACAATTCCTGTTTGGCGTTTTTCAGTTTCCCCTCCATCAGCAGGCGGATCTCATCTTTGGTCAGGAAACTGCGTGTTGTTTCCTCCTTCTTGATTTCATACTCGCGGAACGGGTCGCGCGTCAGCCACTCGTTGTTGATGGCGATGAATACCATCGTCCGTAACGGGCAGACGTACAGCCACACGGTATTGGTGCAGCAGTGCTTGTCCGTGCGCAGGAACATCTCGAAGTCGGAGATGAAAGCCGGGGTAAGCTCTTTTAGGGCGATGTCCTTCACATGGTAGCGGATGTCGAGGAACTCTTGCATGTGCTTGTAAACGGTGCGGTACTTCAGCAGCGTGCCTTTGGCTTTCATGCCTGCCTCCACCTGCTTCTCGTAGTCCTCGTTGTGCTGGCGGAACACCTGCATCAGCGTGTGGTAGCGGTGTTCCAGTCCGAGAAAGGCGTTCTTCACCTTCTCCGCCGTGACGAAGTTGTCACGCTCCATGATTTCCTGATAATGCCTGTTGATGCGTACCCGCATCTTGTCAAGCATACGGTTCGTTTCGAGTGCCGCCGTGCTTCTGCCCGTGACACGTCCACCTTTGGTGTCCCACAGTTTCGGATCGACAGTCAGTTTGCAGCTGAACTGTGTCTGGCTGCCGTCCACCGTGATGCGTCCCATGACGGGAACTGTCCCGTCCTTTTTCACTACCTGACGCTTGAGGTAGTAGATTACTGAAAATGTACTCTTCATTGTCCTTAATTTTTGGGTTTCAAAATTAGTTGGTGAAGAGTCCGGTGTTGGTACGCAAAACGGGGAGGAACGGCGCAATCTTTTTCCGTAACCTGATTTTTCGCATGAGTTATGGATAACTCACTATTCCTTAGAGCCTTGTTTCGCTATTCGTACCCGTTTGTCGCATTTTCGGGCATGGTTACGAACAAGTAACGTAGCGGCGTCAGGATTTGGCTTCGGCAGGGATTGTAATGGCTTCACGGATTATCGCCACTTCAACCAAAACCCTTGTAACTCAATTCTATCACTATATCTTTCCGCATTTCACTTTTTTGTAGTAACTTTGCGCATCAAATAATCAAGGTATGGCAGGTTCGAACTTTGTAGATTACGTGAAAATATTTGCCCGTTCGGGACACGGAGGGGCCGGCTCGGCGCATTTCCGCCGTGAAAAATTCGTGGCTTTCGGCGGCCCCGACGGCGGCGACGGCGGCAAGGGCGGTAGCATCGTCCTGCAGGGCGACAGCCAGTACTGGACGCTTATCCACCTCAAATACCAGCGCCACCAGTTCGCCGAGGACGGGCAGTGCGGCTCGGGAGCCCGCTCGTCGGGCCGGGACGCCCGGGACATCGTCATCCCCGTGCCGCTGGGCACGGTCGCCCGGCGTGTGGTCGAACAGGAGGACGGCACCACGCTCACCGAAGATGTCGGCGAGGTGACGGCCGACGGCGAACAGCTCGTACTGCTCAAAGGCGGCCGGGGCGGCCTCGGAAACTGGCATTTCAAGAGCGCCACGAACCAGACGCCGCGCTATGCGCAGCCGGGCGAGGAGGGCGACGAAGGCACCTTCATCCTCGAACTGAAGGTCTTGGCCGACGTCGGGCTGGTCGGGTTCCCCAATGCGGGCAAGAGCACCTTGCTCTCGGTGGTCTCGGCTGCCAAACCCAAGATCGCCAACTATGCTTTCACCACGCTCGAACCCAACCTGGGCATCGTCGAGGTGCGTGACCACAAGTCGTTCGTCATGGCCGACATTCCGGGTATCATCGAGGGGGCGCACGAGGGCCGCGGCCTGGGCACGCGCTTCCTGCGCCACATCGAGCGCAACTCGGTGCTGCTGTTCATGATCCCGGCCGACAGCGACGACCTCAAACGCGATTACGCGGTTCTGCTGGGCGAGCTTACGCAGTACAACCCCGAACTGCTCGACAAACAGCGGCTGCTGGCCATCACCAAATGCGATATGCTGGACGACGAACTGATCGAAGAGATGAAATCCCACCTGCCCGAAGGCGTCCCGTCGGTGTTTATCTCGTCGGTTTCGGGGCTGAATATCCCCCGCTTGAAGGACATGCTGTGGGACGCGCTGCAACCGTAGCGAAATCCACCTCGCGGTTGGCGATGCGGAGCGTGTATTTTCCGTTGAAATAGTCGATTATCCCATATACGGAGCCTGTGCCCTGCGGTACGGGCTCCGTTGCATAGGTGCATGTGCCCGCCGTGCGGACGGTGAATTCCCGTCCCGAGGCATCCGCTATCTGCCGCTCCGTCGTCGCGGGGCGTCCGGTCTCGGGATCGGGGTCGCACCAGTTGCCCTGCTGCACGAACCGCACTCCTTCGAAATGCACGTAGGTGTCGGTATGCCGCATGTCTACCTCCCCGAACGTGAGCGTCCGAGGTCGTAGGGGCCTGGTTTCCGCCTGCTTCTGCCGCAGGTACAGCGCCGCCTCCGCCGGAGGTATCCTCCCCGGCCCGGCATATTCGCCCGTGGGGCGCGTGCCAAGCATTACCTTGCCGCCGTAGTCGCACAGGAACAGCCCGTTGCAATGGATCGTGACCGCCGTGCCGACCGGGTAGTCGACGTAGAGTTCCGTGGCGTCCACGGCTATCGAAATTCCGCCGCTCGTGTCTTCGACGACCAGTGTTTTGTAGAATTCTCCGTAGAGGTCGTTGCCCGTCACCACGCCTTCGACCGTGATGTCCTCCGTGACGGCGGCCTGCTCTCCCGTGCACCGCGATTTGAGCGCAGCGATCGTGGCCGTCCCCGCCGGTGGATCGTCGTCGAATTCCAGCCCCGATGCCTTGTCGCACCCGGCGAGGACAGCCAACGCCAGCACGACGGACACGGCCGTCCGGAGTGCCGTGCGGGATATCGCCGGGAGCCGGTTAACGGGTACAATCGTTTTCATCGCGCAGTTTGAGGATGTAACGCCCTTCCCCGGTGGCGTCGTATTGCAGGATTCCCGTGAGCGTACAGCGGCCGACGGGCACCTCGTCGTCCGCAAACCGGGCGTAGCTGCGCACATAAGTGTAGACCGCCGCGCCTGTGTCGTCCGTGAAACGCTTGTATCCGGCCCATGTCCCGGGCGTAAGGTCTTCGGGAGTGTAGCCCAGAGCCCCGATCCGCACCAGCGTGCCGCATCGCTCCGGCGTCAGTTCGCCGGGCGACAGCAGGGTAGGGGCTATGGGTTCCAGCGCCTCCCCGTTGCGGGTCACCGCTGCGTCCAGCGCCGCTTTCGACCCTATGTAATCGGTCGCGAAACCGCTTCCTGCGGCGGGCATCCGCCCGGCCTGCAATACCCCGTGGCTTTCGCCCAGCGCCAGGCCCCTGAGCCTGAGCGTGACATGGCAGCCCTCCGGGAAATCGTTGTGCAGGTGGTCTATGCCCGCCATGACTTCGATCCCCGCTCCGTCCTCTTCGATGCAGAACGTGCGGTAGAAATTCTCGTCGTAATCGCTGGTGGTCACGCGCCCCGACACCACGATGTCCCCCGTGACGGGGAAGGTCGTCCCGGCGAATTTCTCACGCAGCTGCCGGATGGTCGCCGTGACGGGCTCGGGCGTGGCGTCGTCGCCGCGCTCCCCGAACCGGGAGTCGTAGCACCCCGCCGCGAGCAGGGCCACACAGAGCAGCGCCAACCGTCGCATGGGGTTATTGTTCGATGCGTGAATCCTTCAGGCCGAGGAAATAGAGGATGCCGTCCAGGCCGATGGTCGAAATGGACTGGCGGGCCGTGGCCTTCACCTTGGGTTTTGCATGGAATGCGATGCCCAGGCCCGCGAGGTTGAGCATCGGCAGGTCGTTGGCGCCGTCGCCGACCGCCACCGACTGGGCGATGTTGATCTCCTCGAACTGGCACAGCAGGCGCAGCAGCTCGGCCTTGCGGCGCCCGTCGACCACCTCGCCGACATAGCGCCCCGTGAGCTTGCCCTGCTCGATCTCCAGCTCGTTGGCATATACGTAGTCGAATCCGTATTTCTGGCGCAGGTAGTTGCCGAAATAGGTGAACCCGCCCGAGAGGATCGCCGTTTTATAGCCCACGCGCTTGAGGATCGTCATCATGCGCTCCAGCCCTTCGGTGATGGGCAGGTTACGGGCTATCTCCTCCATGACCGAGACGTCGAGCCCCTTGAGCAGGGCCACGCGCTCGGTAAAACTTTCGCGGAAGTCGATCTCGCCCCGCATGGCGCGTGCCGTGATCTCGCGCACCGCATCGCCTACGCCGGCGCGCTCGGCCAGTTCGTCGATCACCTCGGTCTCGATCAGCGTCGAATCCATGTCGAAGCAGATCAGGCGGCGGCTGCGGCGGTAGATGTCGTCTTTCTGGAACGAGACGTCGAGGCCGATTTCCGACAGGTTCATGAACCCCTCCTGCATCGTGCTGCGCTCCTCGTCGGTGAGCGACCCGCGCACCGAAAGTTCGATGCACGATTTGGCCGCACGGTCGTCCTCGCTGAGCGGGATGCGGCCCGTCAGGCGCTTTATGGCGTCGATATTCAGCCCGTGCTGTGCCACCACGCGCGTCACTTCGGCGATATGGCGTGCCGTGACCGTACGACCCAGGAGGGTGATGATGTAGCGGTTCTTGCCCTGCCGGCCGACCCAGTTGTCGTAGTTCTGTTCCGAAATGGGGGTGAAACGGATCATCACGCCCAGCTCCGATGCCTTGAACAACAGCTCCTTCATGATGTTGCCCGACTTGTCCGACGTGGTCTTGAACAGGATGCCCAGCGTCAGCGACTGGTGGATGTTGGCCTGGCCTATGTCGAGGATGAAGGCGTCGTAGCGCGCGAGTATTTCGGTGAGCGAAGAGGTCATGCCCGGCTTGTCCTCGCCGGAGATGTTTATCTGGATGATTTCGACGTTGTTTTGCATCGTGTAGCGTTTTTCCTTTTTTTCTTTTCCGTAAATTCGTAGACAAAGTTAGTAAACTTCTCTTTTTTTTGGTTATTTTTGCAGACAAACTTTATTCCCGGTTTATGTGGCCTCTTTTTTTAGGAACCGAGACGCCCGCGCCGCTGATGCTGCCCGACAGTGTGCAGAAAGCCCATTTCGCGGAGACCGTCCATAAAATTGCGAACCTCGATCTCGAGACCGTATTGCAGAACCTCCTCTCCGAGTCGGTCTGGATACTGCTGAAAATCCTCCTCGCGCTGGCGATCTATTTCGTCGGCCGCTGGATCCTGCGGCGCATCGTCAGGCTGCTCGACCTGGCGCTGGAACACCGCCGTGTCGATATTTCGCTGCGGTCGTTCATGCGCAACACCGTGCGCGTGATCTTCACGCTGCTGCTGGTGCTGATCGTCGTCTCGACGCTGGGCGTCAACGTCACGTCGCTCATCGCCGTCTTCTCCGCCGCCACGCTGGCCATCGGTATGGCCCTGAGCGGAACGGCCCAGAACTTCGCGGGCGGCGTGATGATCCTGCTCATGAAACCTTACCGTGTCGGCGACTACATCTCGGCACAGGGGCAGTCGGGCACCGTGCGCGAGATCAAGCTCTTCTCGACGGTCATCACTACGGCCGACAACCAGACAATTTACATTCCGAACAACTCGATCGCCACGGCCATCATCGACAATTATTCCACGTCCGATACCCGCCGTGTGGACTGGACGATCGGCATTTCGTACGGCGACGACGTGGATACGGCGCGTGCGGCGATCCTCGCCATCCTTGCCGCCGACAACCGCGTGCTGGGCGACCCTGCGCCCGTGGTGTGGGTCGCGGCCCTTGCCGACAGCTCGGTCAACCTCTCTGCGCGAGCCTGGGTGAAGAACGGCGATTACTGGAACGTGTTCTTCGAAAACAACGAAAAATTCTACAAACAACTGCCCGAAAAGGGGATCAACTTCCCCTTCCCGCAGATGGATGTGCATGTGAAAAACAATTAATCTGCCTATAAAATGAAAAAACTGCTTATCATGGCCGTGGCGGCATGCTGCCTGGCGGCTTGCAACAAGGAACTCGGCCCCGAGTATAAGGTTGCGCCCGTAATTTCGAATGTCTCTTGCAGCCCCGGCCTTGATGATGTCCATGCCGGCGATGACGTCCGCGTAACGGCGACCGTCACGAGTGAATACGGATTTACCGGCATCAGCATCCTGCGGGCCCTCAACGACGACGAGACGAAGGTGAAGGAAGAGGGTGCATGGCTGAGTACCAACAAGACGGATACGGAAAAACGCTATTCGGGTACGATCGGCAAGGAGAAGGCCGGCACGAAAGTGACTTTCCAGATACTTGCCGTCTCTGCCTACGGCGTGTATACGTTCTCCGAGGTATACGAATATACCGTGCAGGAAGAGACCGACCCGGAGCCGATGCCCAACCCCGAAGCGAATTAATTTACACACTATATAACAATATGGAATTGAAAGAAATCCTGGCCATCTCGGGCCAGCCCGGACTTTATAAGTATGTAGCGCAGTCCACGCACGGTGTGATCGTCGAATCATTGCTCGACGGCAGGCGGATGAACGCTTCGGCGACGTCGAAAGTAAGTTCGCTGACCGAGATCTCGATGTTCACCGAGGGGGACGACATTCCCTTGGCCGATGTGTTCACCAAGATCTATGCCCATACGGGCGGCCGCGAGGCCGTCAGCCCCAAGGAGTCGCCCGAAAAACTGAAAGCCTGTTTCGCCGAGGTGCTTCCCGACTATGACCGCGACCGGGTACACGTTTCCGACATAAAGAAGTGCTTTGCGTGGTACAACATTCTCGTGAAAGCCGGGTTTACCGAATTCAAGCTTCCGGCCGAAACCGAATAAGCCCTGAGCCCCGCCCGAGCGGGGCTTTTTTGTTGTGTCGTATCCCGATTAAATTCGTATGTTTTTATCCGTAATCCCCGTGTTTGTATTATCTTTGTTCAACGGATAAAAATATCGCTATGGCTAAAATGACGAAAGTGCTGGCACTGGTTGCCCACGACAATATGAAACGCGACCTGGCCGAATGGGTCGACTGGAACAGCAGGAACCTGAGCCGCCATCATCTCGTTTGTACGGGTACGACCGGCAAGATGGTCGAAAAGACACTGCGGGATCACCGCGAGGAAGACGAATCCGCGGATGGGATCCGGGAATTGCCCGACCTGAAAATCACGCTGCTCAAATCCGGCCCGCTGGGCGGTGACCAGCAGTTGGGGTCGCTGATCGCCGACGGCAAGATCAACGCCCTGATCTTCTTCTGGGATCCCATGTCGGCGCAGCCGCACGACGTCGACGTCAAGGCGTTGTTACGCCTGGCGACGCTCTACAATGTCCCGACGGCGATCAACCGTTCGTCGGCCGATTTCCTGATCTCGTCGCCGCTCTTCGAGGACGAGGATTACGAGCCCGTCGTAAAGGATTACAAAGCCTATGTCGAGCGTGTGCTGAAGTAATGGTTGCGCTATGAGCATGTAAATGCCTGATCCCGTTTGGGATCAGGCGTATTTTTTTGCTGTTTCGCACAGAACGGGCAAAACCCCGTTCCATCTCCGTCTCGGCCACCGACCGGAATCGGCCTTCGTGTGAACCCGATCGATTACAGGTCGTGCGACAGCGGTGCGGGCACTGTGCCGCTCACGTCGAAATCGCCCCAGCGCTCGGCGATCGAGTCGAGCGTGGCGAACAGTTCGGGGATGTCGAGCAGCGTGACCAGCTTCAGGCGCGTAGGCTTGAAATCGGGCAGCCCCTTGAAATAGTTGGACAGGTGGCGGCGCATTTCGAGGATGCCCACGTATTCACCTTTGATTTCCAACGATTTTCGCAGGTGCTCCTTGGCGATCTCCACCCGCTCGCAGACCGATGGCTGGGGCAGCACTTCGCCCGTGGCAAGGTAGTGTTTCACCTCGCGGAATATCCACGGGCGCCCGTAGGTCGCGCGGCCGATCATCACGCCGTCCACGCCGTAGCGGTCGAACATTTCGGCCGCTTTCGGCCCCGAATCCACATCGCCGTTGCCGATGATCGGGATTTGTATCTGCGGATTGTTCTTCACCTTGCCGATCAGCGTCCAGTCGGCTTCGCCGCGGTACATCTGGGCCCGTGTGCGGCCGTGTATCGTGAGCGCCGCGATGCCGACGTCCTGCAGGCGCAGGGCTATCTCCTCGATGTTCTTCGACTCGTCGTCCCAGCCCAGGCGGGTTTTCACGGTCACGGGTTTTCCGACCGCCTCCACGATCCGCCGCGTCATTTCGACCATCAGCGGCACGTCGCGCATCATGCCCGACCCGGCGCCCCGCCCCGCGATCTTCTTCACGGGGCAGCCGAAGTTGATGTCGATGATGTCCGGGCCGGCCGCTTCGGCCATGCGCGCCGCCTCGACCATCGGTTCGACCAGATGTCCGTAGAGCTGGATGCCCACCGGACGCTCCGCGTCGTCGATTTCGAGCTTTTTGAGCGACTTGGCCGCGTCGCGTATCAGCCCGTCGGAGGAGATGAATTCCGTGTAGACCACGTCGGCGCCGAAACGCTTGCACATGTAGCGGAACGACGGGTCGGTCACGTCCTCCATCGGCGCCAGCAGCAGGGGTTTTTCCCCGAGTTCTATGTCGGCAATTTTCATGATTCGCCCGCTTGGTCGTGTGTTACGAGTATTTTGTCGATGCGGACGCCGTCCATGTCGACGATCTCGAGGTCGAAACTGTTCCAGCGGAGCTTCTCCCCCGTGGCGGGAATGTGTTTCAGCTGGTCGAGAACCAGTCCGCTGATCGTATTGTAGGCATTGCGGGGAATGGCGTTCTCCTCGCCGAAAAAGGCCAGGAAATCGTAAAACGGACACTGCCCGTCGATGAGTACACTGCCGTCCTCGCGCCGTACGATGTCGGGTTCCTCGTAGCTGTCGGGGATCTCGCCGACCAGCGCCTCGAAGATGTCCTTCAGGGTGACGATGCCGCGCGTTACGCCGAACTCGTCGCACACGATGCCGTAGCCGAGCTGCTCGCTGCGGAGCTGCTCCAGCGCGCTGTATACCTCGAATCCCTCGTGGAAGAACTTGGCGGGAGAAAGGTGGTTGCGGATGTCGAATCCGGGTTCGTCGATATGCCGGAACAGGTCTTTCAGGTAGACGACGCCTGCGAGCTTGTCGAGGCTCCCTTCGCCGACGGGATAGCGGTTGTGGGGCTCCCGGTTGACCCGTTCGCGGATCTGTTCCGGCGTCATCGCGGTGTCGATCCATACCAGTTCGCTGCGGAAGGTCATGATCGACTCGACCGTCCTGTCGCCCAGCGAAAATACGCGGCCCATGATCTTCTGCTCTACCTCCTGCACTTCGCCGTCCTCCGCACCTTCCTGGATGATGGAGCGTATCTCCTCCTCGGTGACCTTCGAATCCGATTTGCGGAGCCCCAGCAGGCGGGTCACGCCTGCGGTGCTGCGCGACAGGAGCCATACGAACGGCGAGGCCAGCAGCGAGAGCAGGCGCATGGGCCGTGCTGCCAGCTTGGCGATCTTTTCCGCCGAGTTCATGCCGATGCGTTTGGGCACGAGCTCCCCGAATATGAGGGTCAGGTAGGTTACGACGATGACGATCGTGATCTGCGCCACGACCGTGGCCGTGCGCAGGGAAATGCCGAGTGCGGCGAGCTCCCGGCCGAATTTCGTGGCCAGCGCATCGCCCGAGTAGATACCCGTGAGGATGCCTATCAGCGTGATGCCGATCTGGATGGTCGAAAGGAATTTGTCCGGGTCTTCAATAAGCTTCTGCGCCTGCCGCGCCTGCATCTCCAGATTGGAGCGGCGCGCGGAGATCATGGCGATCTCCGACATGGCGAAGAAGCCGTTCAGGATGATTAATAATAGAATGATGAGGAACTCCATTGGGGTGTCCGGTTTGTTTGTCTGCAAAGATAATGCATGGCGTGTGTAATGCCAAATTTATTTGTGCGCCCGCCGGTGCCGGGGCAGGGTATTGCATCCTGTCCGAATAATATGGGGCCGGGGATTGAATATTCCCTGAAAAAATACTAAATTTGCGGACAAATTCTTTCACGATATGAATATTGAGAACTTTATTTCGGATGCCGTCCGCCGCTCGGTGGAGGCGCTTTACGGTACGCTCGACGGCGAACAGTTGCAGATTCAGAAGACCCGCAAGGAATTCGAGGGCGATTATACGCTCGTGACCTTCCCGCTGCTGCGACGAAGCCGCAAGTCGCCCGAAGCCACTGCGACCGAGATCGGCGGTTATATGACGGCCAACGTCCCCGAAATCAAGTCTTTCAATGTCATCAAGGGTTTCCTGAACCTCGTGCTCGACGGCGCTTTCTGGGCGGCGCGTTTTGACGAGGTCGCTGCCGATGCCGATTTCGGGCAGGCCCCGGCCACCGGGCGCACGGTCATGATCGAATATTCGTCGCCCAATACCAACAAACCCCTGCACCTGGGGCATATCCGCAACAACCTGCTGGGCTACTCCGTGGCGCAAATACTCAAGGCCAACGGCCATAACGTCATCAAGGCCAACCTGGTGAACGACCGCGGCATCCATATCTGCAAGTCGATGCTGGCGTGGAAACTCTACGGCAACGGCGAAACGCCCGCCACGTCGGGCATGAAGGGCGACCACCTCGTAGGCAAATACTACGTCGAATTCGACAAGCACTACAAAGCGCAAATCAAGGAGCTCATGGCACAGGGGCAGAGCGAGGAGGAGGCGAAAAAGAACGCCCCCGTGATGCTCGAGGCGCAGGAGATGCTGCGCAGGTGGGAGGCCCGCGATCCCGAGGTCTACTCGCTTTGGGAAACCATGAACGGCTGGGTGTACGAGGGCTTCGACGTGACCTACAAGGCGCTGGGCGTCGATTTCGACAAGGTTTACTACGAATCGCAGACCTACCTGCTGGGCAAGAGCCTCGTCGAGGAGGGGCTCCGCAAGGGTGTTTTCTACCGCCGTCCCGACAATTCGGTCTGGATCGACCTCACGGCCGACGGGCTGGACGAGAAACTGCTGCTGCGCGGCGACGGGACTTCGGTCTACATGACGCAGGATCTGGGTACGGCCTACCGCCGCTTCGAGGATAACAAACTCGACGACATGATCTATGTCGTGGGCAACGAACAGAACTACCACTTCCAGGTGCTCAAGCTGGTGCTCAAGAAACTGGGGTATGCCGACTGGAGCGACCATATCACGCACCTCTCCTACGGCATGGTGGAACTGCCCGAGGGCAAGATGAAGTCGCGCGAGGGCACGGTGGTCGACGCCGACGACCTGATCGCCGGCATGGTCGCTACCGCACGCGAGATGTCCGCCGAGCTGGGCAAGCTGGACGGCTGCTCCGAAGAAGAAGCCAATGCCGTGTCGACGATGGTCGGGCTGGGGGCGCTCAAGTATTTCATCCTCAAGGTCGACCCCAGGAAGACCATGCTTTTCGACCCGCGCGAATCCATCGACTTCAACGGCAATACGGGGCCGTTCATCCAATATACCCATGCGCGTATTTGCTCGATCCTGCGCAAGGCTACCGAAGCCGGGATCGACTTTTCCGCCGCCGTGCAGGCCGATTACCTGCCCGAGGAGATCGATCTGGTGAAGACGCTCACGGAATATCCGTCGGTCGTGGCCGCCGCGGGCGAAAATTTCGCCCCCTCGGTCATCGGCGCCTATGTCTACGAGCTGGCCAAGCAGTTCAACGGATACTACCATGATCATTCGATCCTCCGGGAAGAGGATGCAGCGACCCGCACGATGCGTCTCCGGCTGGCCGGGCAGGTGGCGCGTGTCATCCGCCGCGGCATGAACCTGCTCGGCATCGACGTCCCGGAGCGGATGTAATCCGTTGCCGGGCTGCGAAAGCTGAGATATGATTTCGAAAAGGGCAGCTCCCCGCGGGAGCTGCCCTTTCAGCATCGTCTGCCGTCCGGGTTTCCCGGCCGCCGCAGGCGTTTCGTGATGACCATGCCCGTCATTGGGCCACGATCCGGTATTTGTAGGTGTTGGTTTTTCCGGGGACGGTCGTGGACTGCTCGACAATCGGTTCAGCCAGTTGTTCGAATTTGTAACCTGCTGCCGGGGTGATCGTCGTGCCGCCGTTGATCTTGTCGAGCCCCATGTCGCCGAAATAGCCGCCTTTCAGCTCGACCGTGCTCGGGTCGGAAGCCGCTGCCGCACCGTCGTCGCCCAGGCGTACGCAGTAGTCGTGCCCTTCGCTGTAAAATTTACCGCCGTTCACGACCGCATGTCCGTCGGCCAGTACGGCCAGCCCGTGGAAATTGTTGCCCGTGCCTGACAGGTCGTAGGTCGAGAAAATACCGTCGTTGATCGTCACCTTGCCGCCCGAGTCGACCGTCACGGCTCCTTGTACGCCCGATACCTCGGCGTAGTTGATGACGGTTTCCGTCCCTTCGCCCAACGTGCGGATGCAATATGCCCACTGGCCGTTTCCGTTGTGTGCCGTCGAGGAGAACTTCCCGTTATTGACAATCAGCGAGCCGCCGCCCTGGTTGGCAACGGCGTAAAAAGCCGCGTTGACGGTGCAGTCCCCGAGTACGACCTTGCCGCCGTTGTTCAGGATGCCCGACCCCTGCTGGTTATTGGTCGTTTCGAGCGTCGCGCCCCCGTCGATGGTCAGGTTGGCCCCTGCGTAATTCCGGATCAGGCCGTAATCGCCCGTAATGGAGCCGGGGCCCGAAACCGTGAGATCCGAGTAGTTGTTCAGCTTGTTGGACGAGACCGTTATCTTCGTCCCTTGGCCGAGCGTAAGCACGGTGGGGTAGTTGACCTGCACTGCTTGCGCGGCCGTCAGGTCGAGGTCGGCGGTCACGGCGATCTCGCCGCCGCGCGATGCCAGCGTTGCGGCCAGTTCCTCCGGTGTTGCGACCTCCACCTTGCGGCTCAGCGCCTCGCCGTTCAGGGTCAGCGTACTGATGCACAATTCGCCGACATAGGGCTGTATGTCCCACGTCGACTCGTACATCGACCCGAGCCCGTCGAGGTCTTCGCGCGAATTCGTCCCGCTGACCAGCTCCCCGGAGCAGGTGATGTCGATCGTTCCCTGGTTCACGTCGCCCGCGAAATACGAAGAGGCATAAACATACCCTCCGGTAGCCGGATAGCTCGTCTCCCCGTACAGTATCTGGTTCTTATGCCGGATGGTGACGTTCTTCACCGAGCACTCCTCGATACGGGCGTTTTGCTGCATCGTCCCCGCGAAACCGCCCAGTGCGTAGCCGCCCGTCAGCGTCACGCCGTCGGCCGTGATGTTCTTGTAGAGTGAAACCTCCGCCGATCCCAGTTCCATCAGGCCTATCACGCCGCCAATGCGGTAGGAGGTGGAGGCACTTTCTTTGCTCCCGTTTGCTGTCAGACTGATGTTCGTGAGTGCCACGTCCGAAACCGTCGTTCCGGGAAGGGCATACCCGATCAGTCCGCCGATCCATTTCCGCTGGCCTGCCTTCTCCGACGGCAGGTCGCTCTCGTAGGTGAGGTTGGCGACCTTCAGGTTTTTGATCACGGCGCCCGATTTCGTAGCCCCGAAAATTCCCACGCAGGTGTGGTACGACGGATTGACCGTGACGTTGCTGATCGTATGGCCTCCGCCGTCGAATTCGCCTGCGAACTCCTGTGCCTTGGCGCCTTCGGTGTAATTGGTGCCGAATCCGATCGGGGTGTAAATTTTGCCCGTCATGTCAATGTGCTTCGTCATTTTATATTTCTTCGCAGCGTCGGTGGCATTCTCCGAAACCCACAGCATGTCCTCGTAGGAGTCGATCTCGTAATACCCCTCTGCATCCTGGGACGGGGCGTCCACCGGGAGCTTGTTGCTGTCCGACATCGTGCATCTGAACGTCCTGCGGATGTCGCGCTGCAACGATACCGTGGTATTGTCGTTGAAGGTCTTGCGCTCCACGAACTTGTAGCCGTCGGTCGTCCATGCCGTAATCACGCAGTAGCTGATCTGCAGCGGATGTACTACGGCGTAAATATAGGTGTCTCCTCCGGCCGCGATGGTCGCCGGGACGGCGAGCGTCACCGATACCTTGTTGTCCGTTCTGCCCGCTACGGCCGTGGTCTTGTAGTCCGTATTCCCGAATTGGGGGTTCGCCGTCAGGTCTGCCGTATAGAGCCCCGTCAGGGGCTGGTTCCGGGCTGCCTCGAAATCGACCCGGCCGATCGTTACGTCGTTGTCCGTATCGTTCACCAGCCGGATGCGGAGCAGCGCGAATATCCCCGAGAAACTCAGTTTTACCGTGGGAGTATTGTCCGTATCGTTGACCACCGTGGTGGGCACGGCCGCCAGTGCATAGTATTTTGCCAGGTTCGAAAAGTCGTCGCCGGCAACCTGCTGCTGTTCGGCCGGGACTTCGAGGTTGCGCGTACCCGCCCAGTTGCTCGACACGGCCGCGCGCGAATCGGCCGTGCCGTCCGTCGTCCCCGATACCTGGGCTTCGTTTTCTTCGTACGGGTAGTAGGCGTAAACATTCAGCCCTTCCTGGATGGCAAATGTCGAGGAAGACACCTGCTTGAAATCCACCCAGCCTTTTGTCTGCGAGTTCACGGCTTCGAAACAGAGGTTCTGATCCGTCCAGTCGTTGGCCGGATAGTTCAGGTACAGGCCGATCCGGTCGGCATCCTCGGCGCTGAACGAGAACCTCAGCCCGTCCTCCGTCATATCGGCCCTGGTCTGTCCGTCGTCCCCGACGGTGGCGCGTACGATGAAGTCCGCATCGGTTTGCTTCGCTCCCGACTCTTCTGTCGTGTCCGTCGTACAGCCGCACAGGGCTGCCCCAAGCAATAAATACGATAATTTGTTAATTTTCATCGTCTTATTTTTTTAGTCATACACATAAGTTTCCCGAACGGACACATCAGTATTCATTGGTGTCGTCATCCGGTTTTTCTACCTGGCTCGCTGCGAAACCTTGTTCGACGAGCACGAGCACCTCCTCGACGGAGGGCATCTCATAGCTTTTTCTTTTCATTTTGTAGGATTATTGTTAAAAGGGAAGTGACAGGTAAACGCAAGAAAGGGATGCTCTTTTGAGAACATCCCTGATATGGGTGTAATACGTTGGTTGTTAGTGTGCTATGTGCCCAGTCCCGTGGGGGGGGGTAAAATGACCGGCCTTACGGAGCGAATGTTCCGCAGAAGTGTGTTTCAGATATGTCCGGTAATTTCCCATTGTTTGACAAAAGTAGCAATTTTGGCGTAGAGGGATATGATTCCGGTCTGAAATGTTTGTTAAAAAGACGTATTTGTTTGGGTGAGGGCATTTCCCCCCCCCATGCGAATGCGATCCATACCTTTATATATAAAAAGGGGAGGGTATACGCCCTCCCCTCATGTACCATCTCCGGGGTTATTTCCCGGCAGGCAGTTCCGGGTCATTTCCCGATGTTGATGAACGGTAATGCGCCGCCGCCGCTGTATGTCGGGAGTTTGCCGTCCCATTTGTCGATGGCGTCCTGCTGCACGAGCAGCGGGCTCAGCGATTGTGCCACGACGCGGTTGTAATAGGCTTCGCCGTCGCCTTTGATGCGCAGTGCCTGTGCCTCGCCTTGTGCCTTGGCGATTTCGATCTTGGCGTTCGCCTCGGCCTCCTTGACCTTGTTTTCCGCCTTCAGCGCATTCTGTACGGCCTCGTTCTTGGCGTTGATGGCTTCGGCGAGCGATTGCGGAGGGGTGATCTGCGACGTGAATTCCTCCACCAGGAATCCTTCCGACGAGAGGCTCACCTCCAGGCGTTTGCGCACCTCCGATTCGAATTCCCCGCGGTGCGACATCAGGTAGTCCGACGTATACTGGTTGGCACACGTACGGTATGCCTCGTAGATGCAGGTGCGGATGTAACCGTCTTCGATCTCCCCGAGGGTCTTGCGGTATTTGGTGAATACGGCCGTGGCCTTGTCCGGGTCGAGCCGGTAGGCGATCGTCGGATCCATCGTGAATTCCGAGGCGTCCTTGGCGTTGACGCGGAACGGTTCGTAGGTTTTGCGCTGGACGTAGATCGGGTATTCGAAGATCTTTTGCGTGATGGGGTTGTACCACACCCAGCCTTTGCACGTTCCGAGAACGCCTCCGTATTGGCTGGCGTCCGACGACCATTTCTTGAAGCGGATGCCGACCGAACCGCTGTCGATCGTCGTGCAGCTTATGAATGCGATTAACAACAGCACTGCGGGGATGAGTGCGAGCAGCAGATAGCGGGGTTTTATCTGCTTGATTTTGGGATTGTCGAGGAGATCCATTTGCATGTCGGGATAGATTTATGGTAAATAAGGTTTTACAAATATAACGAAAAATCCTGATCCTGTTCCGCACCGGGGCATTTAGCGTGGTACGAATCTTGCGAATAGGGTGGCATGAATTAACCAACACCATTATTGCGTGAAAACAATCTTTACAACATTCGCTCTATCCCTTGCGTTGTGTGCCGCTGCCGGAGCGACGGCCCGGGCCGGGAGCGCGGTGCCGGCGCCTGCGGCCGACACCGTGATGCTGTCGGAGGCCACCGACGGCGATTACATCGTCCGCAGGTTCCTTGTGAAGCGTCAGGGCGACACGGATTATTCGATCCGTTACCAGATCAACCTGGCCAGCCTTTCCGCGGCGCTCGACGGCAATTCGCGCGAACTCGACGGGCTGAACGCCTTTGTGGACAACCTCATGCGCGATACGCTGATGAATGTCAAATCGGTCGAAATCACGGGCTATTCTTCGCCCGACGGGCCCCGGGCGTTCAACGAGACCCTCGCTCGGAACCGTGCCCGGGATTTCAAGAGTTACGTTGACAAGAAGTATGGTTTTTCGAAGAAGTACGACGTCACGCTGAATTCCGTCGCCGAGGATTGGGAGATGTGCCGTGCGCTGGTCGCCCAGTCGCCCGTACCCGACAAACAGGCCGTGCTCGGGATCCTCGACGGGAAACAGTCGTCCGATGCCAAGGAACTGGCACTGAAAAAGATACCTGCGGCCTGGGAGTATATGATAAAGCATATCCTGCCGCCGCTTCGCCGCGTCGAACTGACAATCAATTACGGTGCGGGCAGCATTGTCGAGCAGCGCACGATGATCCCCAAGCCCAAAATCGCACCCCGGCCTGCCGAGCAGGCCTGTGAGCCGTGCGGATGCGAGGTTGTCGACGAGTCGATAACGGGTATCATCGTCGAGATGCCCGGGGATACCGATTACCGGAAAGACCTTCGCGAAGCCCGGCGCGAGGCGGGGAAAGCTTTGAAGGAGGCCGGCCACTATTCGAAGAAGGAACTCCGTGAAGCCCGACGCATCGCCCGCGAACAGGAACGTGCCGCGCGCAAGATCGCCAGGCAGGAGGCACAGGCCGCCAAGGCTGCCGCCAAAGCCGGCAAAAAAACCTATCGGGAACTCGAAAGGATGTAGCCCGGTATCCGCCGATAAAAAGGATTCCCTTCTTTAGGGAATCCTTTTTTCGTAGGTGCGCATCGGCGGCGGGTGCAATCTATGCCGATGCCGATGCCGATGCGGCTCCGCTGCCAGCCGCAGTGGTTTTTCTCCGGTTTCTGATGATCCGATCTCGGGAGTCCCGGTTGGTCTTTTATCCGAACCGCTGCAAATGATAATAAAAGTTTTTAATAATTGTCCCCGCCCGATAAACCTTTGGTAATCCAAAGCTTTTTCGTACCTTTGTCCAGGAAATTTTTAAATACACGATAATATGGCAAATTTAAGGTACCTGAAAAAGGAGATCGACTATCGTCTGGAAGAGGTGGTTTTCGACTGCGATATGGCAATTTGTTTCCAGCCTTCGAAAGAGACGGAGATTTTCGAGGTGATGCAGGAGGCCGTGGCTATCCGCAACGACCTTTTCACCAAGGCGAACAATCCCGCCGAGCCGCATAACCCTTCGCTTGTCCGCAAGCACTATGCTGCGCTGCGTGCCGAGATGGTCGGTGAGTTCGAAAAACTCTTCGAGAAGCTCAGCAAGATCAACGAGGCGAAAAAGTAAAGCCTGTTCGTTCCGAATACGGGCGGTTCTGCATGGCGGAACCGCTTTTTTTGCCTTCATCCGACATTGGAAGTTCTCTCGTCAGCTTTCCCGGCTATTTTCCCCCGGGCAGTCCTCCCGGCACTCTTTCCCGCCTGTTTTCTTGGCGATCTCCTTGGCGGTTGCCTGAGAAACTTTCCGGCAGTCCTTTGGGCAGTCTTCCCGTCTGTTTTTCCCCTGACTGTCCTCCCGACACTCTTTCCCGCTTCCTCGTCTTCCACGCTTTCTCGTTACTCATCCTGCCATTTCTTTCCGAAACATTTTCCCGATCTTTTTCCCCGGCTTACTTTCTTTTTTTATTCATATCCTCCGGGTTTTTCCTTTCGTTGGTTTGTATTTCTCTCAGCTTCTTTTCCCGCTTATCCCTTTTCCGTCTTGCCTGCCCCCCCCCTCTTCTGTAACCTTGCCCATTTGACGCTACTCGCTCCATCTCTCGCTCATTCCGCCATTTTCCCTGCTATTCTCCCCGTTGTATTTTCCTGTGCCGCTTCTGACCCACCCTTATCCTTTTCCCGTTATTCTCCCTCGCCTCCTCGCGCGTTCCCTTTTCATGCCGGTTCCATGCTGCATCTGTTTTCTTCCGTCTGCGATTTCCCGTCTTCCGTCCATCCCCGGTTCCTGTCTTCCAAGCTCCCCGAACGATTTCCCGAGCCGCTCATCCCTGTTATCCGCGGTGCAATCCAAACTGAAATCTAACACCCCGGTTTATGTATTGCTTTTATTATTATGTTTTATTTTCTTATTTTTGCTTTTTTATGAAAAATAAGTATATTTGTTAGGTTGTAAAAAGAAAATTAATATTTCGTTTATTGTTCCTTTGTCTCTTCGATGTGCCGCGGCTATTTTCATCCGGAGCTTACCGGAAAGGGTAGGGCGCAACGGCGATGACGCCGGAATATCGACGAAACCCCAGACCAGCGTAAACCCATACTTACTATGAACCGGACAATTTTTGACAAGATCGGCTTGCCCAGACCTCTTGCCTGGGCGTATTTGGGAATTCTTATTTTCATGATGGGCGATGGCATCGAACAGGGGTGGCTGAGCCCGTACCTCATCGGCCGGGGATTGTCCCTGGAGCAATCCGCCGGGCTTTTCACCATGTACGGCGTGACCATCGCCATTTCTGCGTGGTTCTCGGGCGTCCTGGCCGAGGCGTACGGCGTCAAACGGACGATGTTCGCCGGGCTCGTGCTCTACCTGCTGGGCACCTGCGGCTTCGTCGGTTTGTCACTGCCCGGGCTGCATTACCCGCTGATGCTCGTGACCTATGCCCTGCGCGGGTTCGGTTATCCGCTGTTCGCCTACTCTTTTCTGGTCTGGATCGCCTATGCCGCCCCCAAAGACGGCCTCGGAAAGGCTGTCGGCTGGTTCTGGTTCGTATTTACGGGAGGGCTGAACGTCCTCGGGGCCTATTATTCCAGTTGGGCCATCGAGCGCATCGGCAATATCAATACGCTGTGGACATCCGTATTCTGGGCTTTGCTGGGGGCGTTTTTCGCCTTGGTGATGAACAAGTCGCAGAAGCGGCTTGCCGTTGCGGGCGGTACCCGTGAGAAGATGAAGGAGTTGCTGAAGGGTATCACCATCATGAAGGAGGAACCGAAGGTGCTCCTGGGCGGCATCGTCCGTGTAATCAACACCACGGCGCAATTCGCTTTTCCCGTTTTCCTTCCGATGTATATGGCCGATTATGGGTTCACGACGACCGAGTGGCTCCGGATCTGGGGCACGATTTTCACGGCCAACATCGTCTTCAATCTCATTTTCGGCTTCGTCGGCGACAAAGTGGGGTGGCGCAACACCATTATCTGGTTCGGCGGCGTGGGCTGCGGCATCACCACGCTGCTGTTCTATTATTCGCCGCAGTTTTCGGCGGGCAATTTCTGGGTGGTGATGGCTGCCGGCGTGCTCTGGGGCGCCCTGCTTGCCGGATATGTCCCGCTGTCGGCCCTGATGCCCTCGCTTGTCAAAAAGGATAAGGGGGCAGCCGTTTCCGTGCTGAACCTCGGTGCGGGGCTTCCGGTTTTCGTCGGCCCCGCCATCGTCGGGGTGTTCTACCGGCTGGTCGGCGGCGAGGGCGTCGTGTGGATTTTGGCCGGACTTTACCTTTTCGGGGCTTTCCTGACGAAATTCATCACCCTGCCCGGGAATGCGAAGACCGTGTAACCGGTCTGCGGCGGGTACATTTGGGCGGCGGCTGGCGGAGCCGGTCAGGCGGCCTTGCCGGCATCGCGCCCCAGCCGCAGGCAGGCGTGTGCGCTGTCCCGCCCCGGATCAGTCGTGGTCGCAGCAGCAGTCGCCCGGATGGTGCTCCAGCACGGTGTGCGGGATATGCCCGTGGGATACGATCTGAATAGGGCAGTCGTAATTGCGCAGCTGCTCCTCGGTGATGACGTTCGAATGGTGGCGGTGCACGCGGCGGTTCACGCAGACGATCTCCTTCACCACGCTGGTGATCGTGCCGATGTCGTGCGATACCATGACGATCGCCATCCGGCCGTTCAGTTCGCGCAGCGTCCGGTAAAGCTCGTTTTCGAATTTGTTGTCCACGAAATTCGCAGGCTCGTCCAGTATCAGCAGCTTCGGGTCTGAAATCACCGCCCTGCACAGCAGCGCCCGCTGCATCTGCCCGCCCGAAACCTCGCCGATGGGGCTGCGTGCCGTCTCCCCGATCCCCGATGTTTCGAGCAGCCCGAGGGCTTTCGCCCGGTCTTCCTTCGTGTACCGGGAAACGAAGCCCCGGTGTCCTTGCAGCCCCGACAATACCACCTCCAGCACCGAGATCGGGAATGTCCGGTCGAAATTGCTGATCTGGGGCATATATCCGATCAGCCGCTCCTTGCCGCGGAACAACTCCGGGGCGAGCACGACCTCGCCGGTGTGGGGTACCGTGCCGAGGATCGCTTTCACGAGGGTCGTTTTCCCGCCTCCGTTGGGGCCTATTATTCCCAGGAAATCATCCTGTGCGATCGTGAGGTCGACATTTTTCAGCGCCTCGTACCCGTCGTACGCTACGCCGACGTGGTGTAATGTCACCAGGTTCATCTCTGTGTGATTATGCCGGTTATCTCCTCGATGTTTGCGATCACGTCCTCACGCAGCGGGTCTACCTCCACATACTGGGCGTCGATGTCGCGGGCAATGACCTCCACGGCCGATGCCGGGAACTGGCTTTGGTAGAGGATGCGCCGCACGCCGTCTTCGCGTGCCTGCCGGATGATCTGCGTCAGTTGTTTTGCCGACGGTTCCTTCCCGTCGGCTTCGATGGCAATCTGCCGCAACCCGTAGTCCCGGGCGTAGTAGGTGAGGGCGGGGTGGTAGATGATGAAATATTCCACGTCGCTTGCGGCGATCCGTGCCGCCGTCCGTTCGTCCAGTGCCTTCAGTTCCTGTTGCAGCAGCCTGTAATTCGTTTCGTACTTTACCGAGTCGGGATAGGCTTTCCGGATCGCCTCATAGGCGTTTTCCGCCATCTTCTGCAGTGCCCGGGGCGATGTCCAGACATGCGGGTCGATGCCGTGCGTATGCGTATGGCCGTGGCTCCCGTGCGAGCAGGTACCGGCGATCAGTTCGATGCCGCGGCTGAGGTTGACGACCTTCTCCTGGTCTTCGACCTTTGCCAACAGCGTGTTTTCGAAGTCGATAAGCCCGACATTGAAGACCATGCGGGCTTTGTTCAGGCCGACGAACTGTCGGGGTGTCGGCTCGAAGGTTTCGGGGCTCGCTCCCGGCGGTACGAGTACCTCGATGTCGAAATCGTCGCCGACGATTCCCTGTACGAGGCTCCGGAGCGGCAGGATCGAGACGTACAGCGGCTCGCCGTCCGTCTGGCGGCGAGATGTGCAGCCGCCGCACACGATGGCTATGAGTAGGGCGATGTAGATTTTACGCATCTTGTATCTTATTGGTAATTAATGTATTGATCTGTATTCGGTAGGGTAGTCCCTGTTTCCTCTTGTATGCAACAGTCAGGCCGATTGCCAGAATTATGGTGCAGAGCCGCAACGCGTTGGCCCCTATGTCGCCGACGGCGCCGCTCGTACTTACGCGGAACACTATCCAGGGTAGGTTCATCAGAGTGTGCAGCCAGATTACGCTCCAGAGGTTGTAGTTCCATTCGACATAGAGCCAGCTGAAAAAAATGCTGCCCAGTGCCGTAACCCCGAAGGCCGTCAGTGCCGATACCGGGTCGTGCCCTTGGTAGAGATGCAACGATCCGAATGCCAGTGCCGCCAGTAGTGCCGCGGGCAGAAACCCCCAGCGGGCGTACCTGAAGAGCTGTCCGAAGACGAATCCCCTGTATACCAGCTCTTCGAACATCCCGGCAATGAATATCCATGTAAATGCTTCGTCGGCAGAGAGTTCCCGGTCGAACTCGCCGATGACGGCATACCCGGTGATCATCGGCAGCGTCGCCGTTACGGCGAAGAGCAGCCCTGTGCCGAAACCGTGCGACAGGCCCATCGACGAGGCGATGTCCCGGCGTGCGTGCAGCAGGAACAATGCCCCGGTCGGAATAAGCCCCGCCAACAGGTAATTCAGTATATAATGGAGCGTCCGCGAACTGCCGATGCTGTCTTCGAACGGCCGTACGGCAATATTGAAATACCACAGCGCGAAAAAAAGCATGAAAGCCCCGAGGATAATTGCAGAACGTTTTATACAGCAGTCATTTCCAGCCATTCGTTTCGTTTTTACAGTACAAAAATACGAAAAAAACACGGAAATGACATATGATTGTCGTATGCCGTATTTCTATTTAGTTAAGATATTGGTATATAGTCGGATAGAAATTATGCTTCCGTTTCTCCGGCGTGCTTGTGCGCATATATCCTGCAAGGGGTTTGGAACACGACCGAAGCGTAGCTTGATTCCTGCGCAGGCGATATTTGAAACGCCGGGATCGCTATTACGTTGCAGAGCCGGTAACCCGTTAACGGTGCACGTTTCCACCTTCATAGAGGCGACTCAGGGTTTGTGGCGTAATGCTATATGCCGTTTCAGGGGGATACGCATTTCGGCGATTGTGCCGTTATGTGGTTTTAATTGAATTAATATTGATATTCCTATAAATTCATTTAAAAATGTTAAAAAAAACTTGCAACGTTGCACGAGCGATCCGCCATGAAGGCGCATAGTTTACAAATGCAACACGCAGAAATACGACATCTTACACAAGAAAAATACACTACCTATAACGAAAGTGGAGAATCTGGAGGGGAGTAGGGGCCGAACCTTGCATCTGAGCTACTTAACGTCTCGCACACGCGCGCGCATAGTGCGCACACGCGTACGGCCTGCAGACAATCTCATCTGCGGAGCCCCCTAACTCCCCTCCAGACCTCCCCATCACCCGACAGTGTGCTTCGCACAAATATATTATTGAATAATACTCTGCAGAGCAGGGGAGTAAAACCGATGTGGAACCGCGGCAAATATGCCGTTTCCACATCTGGCATATATTGGCGAGAGAAGAGGCCTTTTACGCAACCATTGCGCACGCCGAAGACGGTACTTCGGCGGCGAGAACTGTCTTACGGCTGCATCGTAGAAAAGTAGTCAACATGCAAACAGAGTATGACTGCAATAGCAAACCATAACGAACTAAACGCCTTCAGACGGGGTATTTTACCAGCTTCGCTGGTGAGTTTGAGACAACAAAACAAACAAAACAAAAATCCCGATCTCAAAGGGATCGGGATTAAAATTCAATGGCGATTCAAATAACGAATAATCGCGCGGAGGAGCAAACCAAACGGCAAGATCAAAAAGAGAAGCAACACTATAATCTCGCCAACACCGATATTGCCAATAAACAGCACCATACGCAAATATAACACTATTTCGAATAATTCGAAATAGCTTTTATAAGAGCAAAACGCAACTCATCCGCTTTACCCTGAGGGCCACCAGGCAAAATAGCTTCGGTCTTACGAACATAACGATCAACAATCCCCCAAAGAGAATTAGCAGAACGAGTATTAGTAAGAGCCTCAATAAGTTCATTGTACTCTCGACCCGCACGAGCCTCAGAAAGACCAGCCGAAGCAAGAGCAGCACGCGCCTGCTCCTCGGTAAGCTTAATCCTACCAGAACGCAAAGCATCCTCAGTTTCACGCTGAGCATCCATAAGAGCAGCCGAAGAAGTAGCCGTACCAGCTTGAGCCTGATTAAGAGCGGTCTGACTCTGAACATTCTCACGATTAGCATCCTTCATAAAATCAAGATACAAGCGGTCAGCATCCGACTTAGCGGCAGAAGCCAAAGAATTCTTGGCCTGAGCCCAAATAGATTCGATCCGGGCGTTCCGCTCAGCCAAATCAGAAAGAGCCTGTGCCTCAGCAAACTGAGATTCAACCTCAGCAACCGTAGCCTTAAACTGCTTAGAAAGAGCATCAGATTCAGCAGCAGCCTTAGTAAAGGCAAAGAGCGAATTCTCCTGCTGGGCCTTGACAGCCTCGGCCTGGGTCTTGGCGGTATTAGCATCAGTGAGTTGAATATTCGCCTCAGCCTGACGCGCCGAAAGAACCTGCTGAACACCCGAAGCAAAAGCAGGAGAGAGAGGAGACATGGCATTGCCACCGGGCTGAGTGAACGGCTGAGAAGAAGGAGAAGAACCAGAATAAGAACCGGGATCAACACCCATAGCCTGAACACCGGACTCATCAGCAAAAGGAGACATACCAGCCTTCATACGAGCGATACGCTGAGCAGAAGGGGAGTTATATTTATTCCAATACTCCTGGTTCTGCTTAGCTTCAAGCTCCGAAAGATACTTAGAATACTCCTTTTGAAAGGCGCGCTGGCGTTTATTTTCAGCAACAGAATACCGAACAGCACGGCGATTCATCTTTCCGGCAGAAATGGCGGAAACGCCCGCGCTACCAAGCGCGGCCGCTCCACCAATAATAGCAGATGTTACAAGGGCTGACATAACGAACTACTTTTTAAGTTCCTCATCAGGAGTAACACCAAGATCATCCTCATGCTTCTTACGCTCACGCTCAGAAACAACTTCGACAATCTTTTCGAGACGCTCGAACTTATCGAGCGAAAAATCCGTCGACGGATCAACCTGCGTCGTAGAATCCTCGTCATAATACTCACCCGAATTACGCTGAACAGGATCACAAGGATAAACACCAGTCTCCCAATATTCCTGCAAACCCTGACGAAGAGACTTAACACCATGGATAAGGCAATCCTCAGAACAAGAATGAACTACAACAGACTCGACCAAATCCATACGACGCGGAAGATCGGAATAAGAAAAACAATGCTCTTTCATAATCAAAGAGTGTTAGGAACGTTAACCTTCGACTTCTCACGATAAACAGAAATTTCAGCCGAATTATCCAGCACGAAATTCTGAGCGTTAGGATCAGTATCGGCAAAGACATAATTGTACATTGCCGGGAGGATATACGGAACAAAATCCGTCGAAACATAGGTATTCTTAAGCCAAGCGTTAAACGTCTCGACATCAAGAGTATCGACCTCATTGCCCAACTCCTCAAGAAAAACAGAAGCGTCTTGAGCGTCATTCGAACTATACAAAACAGTACCGTAACGACGCTGGAAAGCCCAATAATCAAGGTCATTACATAAACGACCATGAGGCTTGGAAACACCAGTCATAAGTTCAGCCCAAGCAGGCTGATAGCCAACCGCAATACCTTCAGCGGCACTCAACTTATCAACCGCAACAGTTCGAAGTTCACCAGTACCCATATGATTCAGAACATGGGAATAAGAACCCGAACCGGTATTGAAATAAGCATTACCCAAAAGGGTAGGAACCGTAAGCGGCTGCATCTGGATATTATCCAAAGCAGGCGCATAACGCTGACCGAGATTCGTCTGAAGCAGGGTAGGATTCAAGTAGTTCGGGTACATAACCGTAGGAACAACCGAAGTGATCTCCATGAAGTAACCAGACTCATTAAAATGGAACGTACGACGCTTGAAAGAATCACCACCGGACATCTGACCTGAGAACGAACCAAGAGGCGAAGAAGCATTACCAGCACCCGTAGTCTGATAAAGAACGTTACTACCAAGGCGACAAGTGTCCGAACCAAGGAAAATAGGAACAGTAGCAGATAACTTCGGATCGACATCAAACTCGGATTTGATGAAATCAGAACCACGACTACCGCCACCGAATGCAAGATCACGGAACCGCTGAAGATGCGAAGCCGTCGAAATGGAACGAACCGAAACCGAATTCGAAGTCACATCAACCACAGTATTGGAAGTATTGAAACCCGAGGTTTTCAACCATGATTCCAAGTAATAATCCGGGAAAGCCCGCTGAAAAATCGAAGCACGAGAGCACAACCAAGACCAAGTACCAAGACTGTAACGACCAACACCTGGCTTCTCAACAGCACCAACAGCCACATCCCACTGATTAGAATCAGAGGTAGGACGAATAGTCTTCAACGTCAACAAAAAATCCTCAAGAGTACTCCAATCAATGGTATACTGACCAGCATCCGAAGATGCAACACCAGTATTCAAATAACGATAAAGATTCGTAGGAATCTTATCCCATTGCTGATTAAGATAATAGGAGTAGACAATATCGAGGTAACCAGCCACAGGCGTCATGTCCAAAACAAGACCAACAGGACAAGAACCCGGGCAGATACCAAGATAATCAGCCAAAGAACCGGGCGCAACAAAGTCCTTAACCGAAGAAGAATCACCACCTGAAAGGTCTTTAAATTCAAAACCTTTCTGATCGGGGTGCGCAGAATCGATGTTGATATAATTATCAGCATCAACCAACAAAGACGGATAATAAACCTCATGCGGAGCATCGGTAACACCCGAAAAATTCATGGCAAGCTCAACGTTGTAAAGGCGATCCGGAATAAAAAAATATTCCTTCTTGATAGAAACGCCACCAATCAGGGGCGCCAAGAGAGGCATTGCCTGCAAATAGGTTGAAGGCTGGTAAGAAAAACCATCACCCGCAACAACACGAGTAATATTGGTCGGCATAAGAGCACCATAAGAAGTAGTCGTCGGATTCTTACAACTCAGATTCAACCGAGATTTAGAATTTCGCCGACGCGAAAGAAACATCATGCCCATAGCAAAGATTGATAAATTAATTCTTTTTGTCTGAAAGTTCTGTTTTTAAACTTCGTGTTCACAAGATCACGAAGAAGGAGAGGGATATAACTATCGTTCCGACATTTTATCTGAGCCTTGTTAAAACACTTGGTACGATAATAACGAGGGATACGATAGGAATGGTTGTTAATCAAAATAGAAAACCACGACTTCATATTCTGCATCATATAGGAAGCAAGTTCCTTGAGTTCGGAATCTGAAAGACGGCCGAAACCATGCGAAACATACAAACGACCATTAAGCTTTTTCAAATCCTCAGAAACAGAACCATAATGAACCGGATCGTCCTTGGTAATATATTTCATCACATAACGAACGCCTGCCATAGATCGAAGAGGATCAACCCAAGCAAGGCCATATTGCAACCAATGATAACGAACAGTCCACCAAGGCAACGGACAACCAAACATGATAGCATGAAAATGAAGGCGATGAGAAGAGGGTATACCACGCTGCTTAGCACGCTTACCGTCTGCCACCTCAGAAACAAACAAAAACGGAAAACGTATTTTACGATGACGATAACGCTTAGTAACGGGGTCTTTGTATCGCAAAGACTTATCTTTACGAAGCCGATCTATAAATCGGCGAATAGCCTTGTAGGGCTCCTTACAGTACTCCTCATAAAGTTCTGGCTTTAAAGTAAAAGTGCAAAAATAAGTGTTCGACAAGTCAAAACCTCTGCGTTTCATAATGTTATAAGCACGAACAAACCACTCTTGGCGACGCTTTTTCAAACAATCAGGACAATGACCACAAGGAACACGAAGAAAATAATCCTCTTCACCGCTAAAAACTCGTAGGTTAAAATGTTGAGCCTTAGCAATTTTCTTGTAATGAGGGTTTATAACACGTAAAGGTTTTTGACACATAGGATAAAAAGTTAAAGATGAGAACCACCAATAGGAATATTTCTGATCTTAGGACGAGGCCTACCTTTTCGACCGCCGCGACGACGCTTGTCGTGAGAAGACGGGGAAACTCGTGAAAGCGGCACGCCGATCATCATAAGAGCCAAACAAACGCCTGAAGATTCCCTCTTTGGTAAGTTCGATGTAGATAAGGGTGTTATTTGTTCCAAGCAATTCCGATTCAACATGATAAAAGAAACTGAATTGATAGAACTTGAGAGAATCGAGGGTAGAACGGAGTGAATCCGGAGCGGGGAAATCAAATACGAACTGATAGATACCCCGGAACTCCGAGAAAGAAATACAGTCCCGGAAGAGCAAACAGACGACATCGTAGGGCGATGCCATGATGAAAGACCGATCTGGTTCGATAGCCATGCTGAATAGTTTTTGTGTTTAATGACTTGTTCATACCTTACGGTGTCATGATGAACACCTTCGCGCTGGAGTTTCAGATACCCAGTGCACGACGCGGTAAAAAACGCCGTTAGAGCTGCAACAATAGCGGCAACCAACGTCCAAAACTTTTTAGACGTTAGAAGGGCTTTTAATTTTTCCATACGAAACGAGATTTGAAGTGAAAAATAATTGATAAAAGAGGCTTAAATACGTCAAAGAACCCATAATTCTGAGGTGACATGATTACAGACGTAAATAACCATCTCACCGCAAATATATGAATTAATATTAATATTATGTTAAATTATTGGGTGGTAGCCCGATTGTCTCGAGAGGAATTACTTTCTCACCTATTTAATAAGTAAATACCGCGGATAATCCTGGTAAGCACCAACACGCCCGCTTCGAAGCGGAAACCGGGTCTGTCCGAATTTTATCTTCCCGATTTTATCTTTCTGAGAATCGAATATTCCGGGCATCTGCCCGCATGGATTATTTTAACGCTTTGCTGATGGCGTATAGCTTTCGAAGGTCTGGTCATCATAGAGCACGATGACCCGTTTGACATTCGCTTTGCCGAACAACGCCTGCGGGAACTGCGCCGCAGATCCGTCATGTCCGTCGGCCGCTTTGTCCTGCATTCGTTTTTCATCCGCCGGAAGTCCGCCCGGCTGTGCTGGCGCGAAAAGGTCGTTGCCGGAACCGAGGGGCACCGTTTGCACTGCCGTTGTCCGGGAGTCCGGGCGGGCAGACGAGGCTGCCGGATATTCATCCCGATACATTTTGTCGGAATCGAGCAACAGCCAATCCGGGTTGATCCGGGGAAACCTCCTGAGAATCTTTTGCAGCAAATCGAAGCCCGGTTTGTTGCGTCCGGCGAGAATGTGGGATATTCCGGCGGGATTGATCTCGAGCTGCTCTGCAAGCTGGCTCGGCTTCAATCCTTCGTTTTTCATCAAATCGAGCAATTTTTCCCTCATCAGCGTAATTTTTTACAAATATAAAGTTTTTTCTTTTGTAAAGCAAGTGAAATCTACATTTGTAAAATGTTAATAATTGTTGATAATGTTTACATCTGTAAAAGAAATAATATCGTTAAATTCGCCCGGATATATTATTCTGTATTTTTAGTTTATGTAAATATATTTATATTATTGGTTATTAGTGTGTTATATATCATATTTTTCCCTGTGAGGCTACTTTGCATAACTGTTCTGTATCTACTCTGACGGTATTTAACTTAATCTGAATATAAATCGTATAATTCATTGGTGTTTAATGAATATGTATTTAGTTGTTTAACAATTTAACTCATGTACTTTGCATTGCGGACAGGCTTTGTCTGCACTCCCCTACTGTTTTTACAAAAATATAAATCAACAGGAATTACAGTCGAAGTTGATTTACATTTGTAATTACAATTGGAAAATACCCTCCCTTTTGATATTTATATTTGTAAATACACTACCCTTTTTCAATAAAAAATTCGATTTTCCCCGGTATTCCCGGTAACAGCAAGTGCTTTTTCGACAAACTCCTGCTCTCCGCAAATATTATGTTAAATAAAAAGAATGCGGATAGTGTTAATAACCCACTATCCGCTTATAATATAAGTAATTATATTTTTGTAAACAGCTCCTTATCCGAAGAGTTTTGCTGCAATTTCCCGGAACTCTTCCGGCGTCAATTTGAGCTTTTCGCGGTGGAAATCCACGTCGTTTTCGCTCTGTATGGGGATCAGATGGATGTGTGCATGCGGTACTTCGAGCCCTAAAACGACCATTGCGACCCTCTTGCAGGCTATTTCCTGCTTTATTTTGGCCGCGACCCTTTTGGCGAAGAGCATCATGCCGGCCAATGTCTTGTCGTCGAGGTCGAAAATGTAGTCCACTTCCATTTTGGGTACCACCAGCGTGTGCCCTTTGGTCAGCGGATTGATGTCGAGGAATGCGTAATAGTTTTCGTCTTCGGCGACCTTATACGAAGGGATCTCGCCGGCAATGATGCGTGTAAAGATGGATGACATAACTTCGTTTTTTTAGATTTCCGTTTTTTGCGTTCTTTCTGTCGTTTTTTGGGGAGGTTCCTTCATGCTAAAACAGCTTTTTCCCGGCCAGGAGCCGCCTGAGGTTGACGATGCCGAGCAGTATGTTGGCATAACCGGCGAGCAGTGCCACGGCGGTCGTCCAGCCGAATGTGTCCGTTCCCGTACATAACAGTACGACCCATGCTCCTGCCAGGAGGCTCCAGGCGCCGAGCAGCCAGTATTGCAGCTTCAGCTTCCGCCTCAATTTTTCGGGGGCGTAAACGCTCGCCCGCCATTTTGTCTCCTCGGGTGTCATGGGCAACTCCTCTTTCCGGCCGTTATTCGTCGAATTTCGGCTTGAGTATCTCCGAATAGATGACGGCCCTGCGCAGGTCGAAATCCTCGGCTATTTCGGCTGAAACATCCTCCTGCGCGTCGTCATACGCAGCGTGGGGATGCTCCGCGGCTGCCAGACGGTCTTTTGGCGCGTTGCCGCGCCCGCTTAGGACGGTCGAGAAGTTTTCCATATCAGCTCAGGGTTCGTTTGACACTTTCAATACCTTTTATCTTGCGCAGTTTGTCCATCACGTCGTGCAGGCCCTCCGCATCCTTCACATAGAGGCTTATGCTGCCCTCGAAGATGCCGTCGTGGCTGTGGATGCTGACCTCGCGGATGTTGATGCTGAAATCGCCGCTCACGACCTTCGCCAGGTCGAGCAGGATGCCCATGCGGTCGATGCCCCGCAGCTCGATGGTGACCAGGTACGACATGGCCTTGTGCTGCGACCATTTGATTTCGTCCTTGACGATGTTCTTGCCGAATTGCGCTGCGAGCCTGTCCAGCTCGTCGCAGTTGGCTTTGTGTACGATGATGTTGCCCGTCGCCGGGTCGCGGTACCCCACGACCTTGTCTCCGGGGATCGGCTTGCAGCATTCGGCGATTTTGAACTGGGGTTCTGCCGCCGGTTCCTTTTCCGGGGCGGTTTCGCCCGGGGCGGCCGTGTCGTCGCCGTCTTCCTCCTCCTTTTTGTTGATGAACAGCGTCCAGAATTTGAGGATTTTGCTTTTGGAGTTGACCTTCAGGACTTTTTCGAGGTTGTCGAGGTTGACGATCCCCGCCCCGATCTTGCTGTACAGTTCCTCCTTGTTGTTACTCTCGTAAATGGGTACTATTTTGCGCAGGACGCGGCCGCTGAGCTTGATATTGAGCGACTTCATCTTTTCGTCGAGCATGTGCATACCCCGCTCGATGTTGTTCTGCCGCTCGCGTTTGAGGAAGCTCTTGATCGACTGCTTGGCTTTGGCCGTAGTCACGATCTCCAGCCATTCGGGCTTAGGACGCGCATTGTCGGCCGTGATGATCTCGATCTGGTCGCCACTGTTGATCTGCGTGGTGATCGGTTCGAGCTTGTGGTTGATCTTGGCGCTGATGGCGCTGTTTCCGATCTTCGAGTGGATGTCGTATGCGAAATCGAGCGCCGTGGCGCCGAACGGCATTTTCCGGGCCTCTCCCTTGGGTGTAAACACCACTATTTCCGAGGTATACAGCGATAACTTGAAGTTGTCCAGGAAGTCTACTGCGTTCTCCGTGGGGCTGTTCAGCGCCGAGCGGATCTGTTTGAGCCACTTGTCGAATTCGTCCTCGTCCTGCGAGATGGTCGCATGCTTGTATTTCCAGTGCGCGGCGAATCCCCTTTCGGCGATGTCCTCCATGCGCTGGGTGCGGATCTGCACCTCGACCCATACGCCGTCGGGCCCCATCACGGTCGAATGCAGCGCCTCGTAGCCGTTGGCCTTGGGCATCGAGATCCAGTCGCGCAGCCGGTCGGGTTTCGGGGTGTAGATGTCCGTGATGGTGGAGTATACCTGCCAGCATTGGGTCTTTTCCGAGGGGAACGGCAGCGGCTTGAACACGATGCGGATGGCAAACAGGTCGTATATCTCCTCGAAGGGGATCTGTTTGCGCTGCATCTTGCTCCATATCGAGTAGACGCTCTTCACCCGCCCCGAGATTTCGTAGTTGATGTTGTCGCGGTTGAGCCCCGCGATGATCGGGGCGTTGAACTTGCTGATGAACTCCTGGCGCGACGCCTCGGTTTCATTGAGCTTCTGTGTGATCTCGGCGTATTGCTGCGGGAACCGGTACTTCATGCAGAGGTCTTCCAGTTCGCTTTTGATCGAATAAAGCCCCAGCCGGTATGCCAGCGGTGCGAAGAGGTAGATCGTTTCGCCCGTGATCTTGATCTGTTTGTTCATCGGCATCGCTCCCAGCGTGCGCATGTTGTGCAGGCGGTCGGCGATCTTGATGAGGATGACCCGCACGTCGTCCGAGAGGGTCAGCAACACCTTGCGGAAATATTCGGCCTGTTCCGAGGTTTCGGCGTTGAACACGCCCGACATCTTGGTCAGCCCGTCGACCATCGAGGCGATTTTCGGCCCGAAGATGCGTTCCATGTCTTCCACGGTGTATTCCGTGTCCTCCACGACGTCGTGCAGCAATGCCGCCACGACCGATTTCACGCCCAGTCCGATCTCCTCGATGACGATCTTGGCTACTGCAATAGGATGCAGAAGGTATGGCTCGCCGGAGCGGCGCCTTACCCCCTGATGTGCCTCCTTGGCCAGGAAAAATGCCCTTTTTATGAAATTCCAGTCCTCGTCGTTCTTACATATCTTGGTGCACGAGAGGAGCAGGTCGTCCCACTTTTCCTTGATTATAACTTCATCCTCGGCAGTATAATCCATACCTTATTGTTTAGGTGCCTTCATGGCCTCGCGTACCTTGGCCTCGATTTCGTTGCGGAGCCCGTCGTCGTTTTTCAGCAGCTCCTTCACGGCGTCGCGTCCCTGGCCGATCTTGCGGTCGCCGTACGAGAACCACGAGCCGGCTTTCTTGACCACGCCGTAGTCGACGCCCAGGTCGACGATCTCGCCGATCTTCGAGATACCCTCGCCGAACATGATGTCGAATTCCGCACGTTTGAACGGGGGCGCCACCTTGTTCTTCACGACCTTCACCTTGGTGCGTGTTCCCAACTGTTCCTCGCCGTCCTTGATGACCGACATGCGGCGGATGTCGATGCGCACGCTGGCGTAGAATTTCAGAGCATTGCCGCCCGTCGTGGTCTCGGGATTACCGTAGACGACACCGATTTTGTCGCGCAACTGGTTGATGAAGATGCAGACCGTCTTGGTCTTCGAGATGCTCGACGTCAGCTTGCGCAGCGCCTGCGACATCAGGCGGGCCTGGAGGCCCATCTTCGAGTCGCCCATCTCGCCTTCGATCTCGGCCTTGGGGGTCAGTGCCGCCACCGAGTCGATGACGATGATGTCGATCGCGCTCGACCGGATCAGCGAATCGGCGATTTCGAGCGCCTGCTCGCCGTTGTCGGGCTGCGATATGAGCAGGTTGTCGACGTCCACGCCCAGTTTCTGTGCGTAGAAGCTGTCGAAAGCGTGCTCGGCGTCGATGAACGCCGCGATGCCCCCTGCTTTCTGCGCCTCGGCGATGGCGTGGATCGCCAGGGTCGTCTTACCCGACGACTCGGGGCCGTAGATCTCCACGACGCGGCCTTTGGGATAGCCGCCCACACCCAACGCCATGTCGAGCGTGATCGAACCCGTCGGGATGACCGGTACGTCGTTCACCTCCTGCGAGTTCATGCGCATGATCGAGCCCTTGCCGAAGTCCTTTTCTATTTTTTCCATTACTGCGTTAAGCACTTTGAGCTTATCCGCATTTACCTGTACTTTTTCTGCCATTTTTGTGTAGTTCCTTGTTATTTGAATTTTTTATCGTCTTTGTTGCCGCATCCTGTCCAGGGCTTTCATCTGGTCGGTGCGCTTGTCGGCTTTCGTGCCGCGCGGCATCGGGAAGCTGATTATCCGGGCGTCCAGCAACCGATCCTGGAAAGGGCTCCAGTTGTTGACCGACGTGTTGCCTATTCCCCAGAGCCCGGTTCGCCTGTTCAGGTCGTGCGGGTATTTCTGCCGGGATCGGATCAGGGACTCCTCCTGTTGCGCAGCCCGTTCTTGCATGGCGCGGTGGAGTTTGCGGCGTGCGCGCAGGTAGGGGTTCACCTCCTCCTG
Organism: Alistipes onderdonkii; assembly: GCF_025145285.1. Lineage (NCBI taxonomy): Bacteria > Pseudomonadati > Bacteroidota > Bacteroidia > Bacteroidales > Rikenellaceae > Alistipes > Alistipes onderdonkii. The sequence goes on along the minus strand of NZ_CP102251.1, from coordinate 4,729 downwards.
CAGCCACTGGAGCCCGAACTCTTCCGGGGGAAGCATCTGCAGCGAGCTTGCGGCAGCATGCGCCTTGGCCGAAAACTCGGCCGGAAGTTCTGTCGCGGGCACGCCCGGGAGGCCTGTTGCGAATTGCGCCGGCTGTTTCCGCCCCGGCTCCGCCGCGGATTCCCGTGCGGGGCTTTGCGCAAGCTCATGCCCGAGTGCTGCCGGCCGCCCTTGTGCCGGAAGCTGCAAGGTGCCCAAGAGGCTGCCTGCCGCAAGTAGTATGCCCGCAAAGAATTTCATGCCTGTCGTCGGTTGGTGCCGTCCTATTTGTAAGCGTCCAGGATTTGCCGGTAGTGGTTTGCGGTGTCGACCTTGGTGAATACCTTTTCGATCCGCCCCTCGGCGTCGATGACGAACGTCGTGCGCAGTACGCCCATGTATTTGCGGCCGTACATCGACTTTTCGGCCCAGACCCCGTAAGCTTCGCAGACGCTGTGGTCGGTGTCGGCGAGCAGCGTGAAATTCAGGTCGTGCTTGGCACAGAAGTTCCGGTGCGATTTTTCGCTGTCGGGGCTTACGCCGATGATCCGGAATCCCATGCGGGCGAGTTCTGCCCTGCCGTCGCGCAGGCTCTTGGCTTCGAGCGTGCACCCCGAGGTGTTGTCCTTGGGGTAGAAATAGAGTATCGTGCGTTGTCCCTTCAGGTCGGCCAGCGTCAGCGCCGCACCGTCCTGGGTCGTGGACTTGAAATCCGGGGCCATATCCCCCGCCTGTAACTGTGTCATACGTTTCCGAAAAAAAGGTTCGTTTTCGCAAAAATAGTGCAGACCCTGCGCTGTGCCCCGTTTCCGGGGCAAGGCCCGGGCAGTGCCTATTTTGGGTAAAGATAGGAATTTTCCGCGGATTTTCACCCTTCCGGGCCTACTTTTTTGTTGCTCTGCCGCGTACGCCGCGCGCCGTTCAATCCCACATGTAGGTCACCTCGATCTGTTCGTTGAACTCTTCCTGCGTGGTGTTGAGTTTCTTGTGGCACGCCGGGCAGCGGATCGCCGTTTCGGTTTCGACATATTCGCCGCATCCCACGCACACCGGCAGTACGCCGTAGCCCGGTTGCATGTGGTGCTCGAACTGCGCTCCGCAGTGCCTGCACCTGATTTTGTAAGCTGTTCCCATAATCGTTTTCTTTTAGGTTCACGGTACAAAGGAACGGCTCTGTAGTGACAACTTGTGACACAGAATTAAAAAAACGCATGTTTCACCAAAAAACATGCGTTTTTTTGCCGGAATCCCCGGGGTCAGTGGGCGTGTTCGGCCTCCATGGCTTCCTGCTGGGTCTTGTGTACCGTGCCGTGGGGGTGCTCCGCCGGGGCGTAGATCGAATAGAGTTTCAGCGGCTTGTCGCCTTTGTTGACGATGTTGTGCCACTTCCCGGCCGGGACGAAGATCGCATAGTCGTCCTCCACGTCGCGTACGAAGTCGAGCTTGTCCTGGCTGTCGCCCATCAGCACCTGCGCCATACCCTCCTCGATGCGCAGGAACTGGTCGATGCCCATGTGCTGCTCCAACCCTACGTCCCCGCCTACGGGAATCGTCATCAGCGTGACTTGCAGGTTGTTGCCCGTCCATAGCACCGTTCTGAAGTCCTCGTTCCCGAGCGTGTAGCTTTCGATGTTCAGGACGGTCGGTTCCGCCCCGTAATCCTGCAGTACGACGGCCGCTGCTGTCGGCAGCGTCCCTGTCGTTTCGGGTGCCTGGCGGCAGCAGGAACCTGCCGCTAATGCCATACAGAGCATTCCCAGCGTTGTGATCGTGTTTATTTTCATGATGTTCGATGTTTTGTGTGTAATACAAATATAACAAAAAAACTTATTGCAACTTGTTTGCCGCGATATAATCGCGGAGATAGGTGGTCAGTTCCGGCGAGTCGACGATGCGGATGTCGTCCAGCAGCCCGACGGCGAAGCGTCCTACCCCGGCGAACCCGGCTACCTGCGTGTCGAGCAGCCAGCGGCCCTTGCCCGCTGGCCGGACGTCGCGTTCGGCCAGCGGGTATTCCTCGCACAACAGGTTGTAAGCCAGCAGTCCCAGCTCCAGCTGCACCCGGTGGCGTGCGCCGCCGTGCATGCGGAAAACGTCGATGAAACCTTCGCGGTGCTCCGCTTCGTGCTTCCATGCCTCCCCGGTAAGCTCCACCGACCCGATGCGCGAGGTTTTGAATAGCTTGCATGCCCCGGCCTCCGGATCGTAGCACCACACCTGTACGTAGTTGGTCGTAAAGGCGAAGGGCTCCACGCGGCGATCGCGGACTTCCCCGCCGTGCGGCGACTGGTAGCTGTGCAGTACGGCCTGCTGTTGCCGGTCGATGGCCTCGATGAGCGTCCGGATGTTCGGGGCGTTCTTGCCGCGCACGACCGTGTCGGCCAGCGTCTTGTTGTCGTAAACCGAGTAGAGCTTGCGTTTGAGATTCTGTTTCAGCAGGTTCGTGTCGTCGATGTTTTCGATGGCGCTCTTGAGGATCACGGCCTCTTCTTCGGTGAAATGCACGAGCTGCGAGATGTCGCGGAAGTGCGGCGATTCCTTGTCGAGGCGGATGCAGTCGCCCGCCTTTTTGATGACGAAGCCCGCCTCGCGGAAGGTGTCTATGTAGCGGTAGATGGTGCGGCGCGACATCTGGAGCCGTTCGGCCAGCTGGTCGACGTTGTAGGTGGTGTTCGCCGTGAGCAGCTTCATCAGCCGCAGCAGGCGTTCGAGTTTGGGTTGGTCCATGTATTGCGTATTCAATGATTTCAAAGCTGTTCCTCCCGGGATTGCCGGTGCGTATGGTCTGCTCCGCAGGCGGCGCAGCGTCCCGTGTGGACGCAGAACGTGCCGCCGCACGACGGACAGCTCCATTTTGTCCGTTCGCGATCCAGGAATGCCGTCATTCCCTCTTTGCGGATGAACGCCAAGTTCTCCATCGGCGATTCGCTCAGCGGATAATCGTTCGTATACCGGTTTTCCCGCTCCATCGTTTCTGTGCAGGGGTATTGCGGACATTCATCGCAGAAACCGCCGGGTAGCGTTTTGCGGATCGTGCAGGTTGCGATCTTACACTGCGAAGAACAGAATTCCGGTTTCGTGTCGTCGGGGCCCCAACATCCGGTGCAGGGGCTCTCTTCCCGCAGGGCCCCGATGCAAACGCTGCAATCGAGGCCGCACGGGGCGATCATTTTTGCGTGATAATCCATTCCATTCCTGTTTTAAAGGCCGAGACGACTGCCGCCGGCCTTGTAATATACGAAAAAAGTCGTGACGGATAATGTCACGACCTCCTGTTTGTCGATACGGTGTGTTTACCCTAATGCGCAAGTACTTTCTTTTCGATCTCCTCGACCTGCCGGCGGAACGCCTTGTCGGTTTCGATCAGGTTCGATACGGCCTTGCACGAGTGGAGCACCGTGGCGTGGTTGCGGCCTCCGATGGCGGCCCCGATGGTCGTGAGCGGCGCCTTGGTGTGCTGTTTGGCGAGGTACATGGCGATCTGCCGTGCCTGGGCGATCTCGCGCGTCCGCTCCGTGGAGTTGAAGCGTGCGAAATCGAGGTTCAGGTATTCGCACACCACTTCGATGATGTGGTCGAGCGTGATCTCCTTCTGGTAGAGCTGCACGTAGACCTTCAGGATCTCCTTGGCCAGCGACGTGGTGATCTTGCGCCCGAGGAACGAGGCGTTGGCCACCAGCGACGAGAGCGCCCCCTCGATCTCACGCACGTTGGCCGAGATGTTGTCCGCCAGGTAGGCCACCACGTCGTCCGAAATCTGCGCCCCGAACTTCTGCGCCTTTACGCGGATGATCTTGAGCTTCGTGTCGTAGTCGGGCGTGTTGAGCTGTGCCGACAATCCCCACTTGAAGCGCGTCAGCAGGCGCTGTTCGATGTCTTTCAGCTCCACGGGCGGCTTGTCCGAGGTGAGAATCAGCTGTTTGCCCGCCAGTTGCAGATGGTTGAAGATGTTGAAGAACGCATTCTGCGTGCCCGTCTTCCCGGTCAGTTCCTGGATGTCGTCGATGATCAGTACGTCGATCATCTGGTAGAAATGGATGAAATCGGGGATTTCGCCGTTCTTGTACGCGGTCTGGAACTGCGCCTGGAATTTGTTCATCGAGACATACAGCACCTGCAACTCGGGATGGCGCTGGCGTACCTCGTGGCCGATGGCCTGTACGATGTGCGTCTTGCCCAGTCCCGAATCCCCATATATATATAGGGGGTTGAAGGGGTTGTTGCCCGGGTTTACGGCGACGGACATGCCCGCCGAACGTGCCAGGCGGTTGCATTCGCCCTCGATGAAGGTCGCGAACGTGAGCCCCGGATTCAGCTGCGGGTCTATGATTATCTTCTTGAGCCCCGGAATTACGAAGGGATTCTTTATATTTGCGGTGTTGGTCTGCGTGTTGAAACGCGAGATGGCCGTGGTGTCGGCATCGGCGGTAACGGGTACGGCCGGGGGTGTCGAACGCGGCACGGCATAGTGCAGCCGGGTCTGCTGTCCGTAGAGCTGCGAGATGATCGGGCGCAGGAACGGGATGTAGTTCTTTTCGATCTGGTGTACGTAGCTCTCGTTGGGAACACGCAGGCGCAGGTTGGTGCCGTCGAATTCGAGCGGTACGATCGGCTGGAACCACTTCACGAACTCCTCTTCGGAGGTCTGTGCCTTGATTCGGTCAAGGCAGTTCTGCCACATATCGCTATATGTCTGCGTGTTGTTTAACAT